>NZ_JBTNDB010000006.1:0-172840 GCF_054511175.1 Arthrobacter sp. Sr24
GCTTAGACACCATCTGGCTTAACAGGAGTTCTCACCTTTAAACAGCCACAACCCCGTTCGTCTCACATATTAAGACGCCATCCCCTCGCAAAAGACTTTGCAGCCGCCCTGGCCAGGTCTTAGTCAGTATCGATGTGAAGCAGGATGACAAAGAACAACGCCGTCACATTGAACGACTTAGAGCCATATAGGCGGGGTTTTGCTAGTCTTTCCGGTCCCAATGGCCAAAGTGGCACATAGCCTCGGGTGGCAGCGCACGTCTGGGGTTTTGGTGGCTGGGTGATAGTGATGTCGCGACCCGCTGAAACGCAGAATTCTCTCAATCCATTGAGACATGTGGGTCATCCGGGTGTACTGGGCCGTAAAACCTGCGGTAGGGGGTAGTGATCACGTCGTAGGCTGCTTGATTCCAGGCAGTGTCTTCTTGGATTAGATGACGAGCAGCCAGTGCATGCAACTCGGTGCCCATCAGATTTTCATAAACGTTCCCCCATTGATGTTCGCGGCCGGTGGTTTTCATTACTTCTTGGGCCAGCCAAATATTTTCATTCCACTCGTCGGTGTAGAAGAGTTGCTCCATAGCATCTCCATAGCTTTCAAAAGCCGCAGTGCTAGCGCTGTTTTCGATTTCTTCTATTGTCTGGAGGAAGTTTCTCAGATGATGCCAATTGAGACTAAACCTGTTGCTTAACCATGAGTTTTCCATGATTTCCATCACTTGGGCTCGTGTTTCGCCTTCCGCGTAGCTAACTTTGGCAACCACCCATGGAAAAACGTCGTGCGGGGTCGCCTGAATGAAATCATTCACCCATTTTTTCTGACCAACTATGGTGAGTGCATCAATTGGTAGGACTCTTCCTGGGGACTGTCGAAGCGCCAGTGCCTGCCCTGCATGAAACGGCAAGACGTAGGAGGCGGGTGTGGTGTCGATGGGTACAGCCAAGTATCGATTATGGGTTAGGTTTCGATTTTGCACGCGGGTGTCTCCTTTGCGTTCTTAGCGATCTGGGGCGTCGTCGAGAAATGCGCTGACGAGTTTTATCATGTCGACTGAAGCCAAGCATGAGGAAGGCATTCCGATGCTATTCGCTTGCGTGTGGTCCAGGCCATTCCTTGAGGAGTAGTGAGGCCATGAAAGTACTTCGTTCATCAATGGTTGATTCATCGAATGCACTGGGGTATTCACTTACAAGGTGGGCATTGAGACGGAGAGCGCTGTGCTTTGCAAGTTCCTTTCGTTTGGACTCCCATGGGTCGTTGCCCAGAGCCGGATTCAGGCTCGAAGTGACCAGAGTCAAGTTTCCAAGGCGGTGAAGATGGGTTTTTCGACTGTCCTCGGCTTCGGGGCTGGCGGATGTTGGAAGGGGCCAGGTATTTTTCCAACTTTGCGGAATGATGTGCTCGATGGTGAGTTTGGATGGGAGTGTCAGCTTCTCTGTCTTAGCGGAGAAAAGGCCTGATTCGACTGTTTTGAGGAGCATTCTGACCCGGGCTTGAGGTAGCCACCCGTACAAGCCATGGGTGAGCAGGTGGTCTTGAAATGCTTCATCCGTTGGCCACCAGCCACTTACGGTGTCTTCGTCGAAGGACTTTAGATGCCCAATTATGGAACCGACAGGATCGGCGGAGCCATCCATAGCCTTCAGGAGCTCCAGCATGATTCTGTTGTAGTTCTTGCTGGTGAGTCTCAACGTCATCCGACGAACTAGCCATGACTCCAGCGCCCTCAGGCCTTCATGGAGCCGATCTTGCGAAATTTCTCCACGCTGTACGCCGCGCCACAATCGAAGAGCTACAGGGTAGATGACTCCAATGTCCAGGACTTCTCGCCGGGAGAAGAAGAGGTGTTCTCTGGTGCCTTCTTCCAAAGTATGGAAGCTGCGGTAGATTCTGGCGTCTGAGACTAGGTCGTCGATGAAGCTCTTGGCGCTTTCGGATGTGGTCGCATGGCTGCTGAAGAGCCTGCTGAATTCAACAAAAAGCCCTGTTGCAGAGATTTCCGAGTTGGTCTTTTCCGTCAACCAATGCATGAGAAACAATTCGGCGCGGGGTCTCAAGTAGCGTCCCTGTTTAGTGCTTTCACGCCACCACGGTTGCCCAAATGTTGCCTGCCAAACGTCAACATCGAGTTTATCCAGGTCGAGGCCGTACGTCTTTGCACGCCGGAATACGTTGTTTTTGACCAAATCTATGGCAAGGAGCCGTTCCCCCTGTGCGTTAAGAGACTCGAAAATTCCTTGCGGGTTATCACCCGGCTGGAGTTCTATAACGACGAACAACAGTTGCTCATACAGGGTGTCCCTTAGTGCGTCGAAGTACTTGTCGATCAAATGTGAGGGGAGTTCGGAAGCCCAGCTGTCGAGACTCTGCTCGAAGAACTCCCGGGCCTCCCATACCAGTCCATGAGAATGTATTTGATGGTCAGTGGACTTCATGGTTTCGGAAAATACATCACGGTCGTATCGCGTTGGCCTGAGCTTAAATAGGTCGTCATCTTCGACTTCGACGTCGTCATCCTGTGTCCATAGTTTGCGCAGCCGGGATGCGTGCTTCGGCTTGTCCCAACTGGTGCAGACTGCGGTGGCCGCGGAGAGGAGAAGTTGGGAGGTTGTTAGCCGTTGCTGGCCATCGATGACTTCTTGCGCCACGACTCCGCCCATGCCGGTGGATGGTTCTCCAATCACTACAGCCCCGAAAAAGTGTGGAGTCATGGGGGCCACTTTCGATGGATCGCCAGCATGCTGCTCAAGTTGGCGATGATCGACGAGGCGGTCCACAGTCTGCTTTACGTCATCCCAGAAGGGGCCGAGCCGGTCATTTTCCGGATCATCTTCTTTATGTTGCCAGACGTAGGGGCGTTGGTAGAGAGGAACCTCGTACCGAATTGAACCCTGGAATATTCTTTTGAGAGACTGCGATTCTGCTTTCACCCCCCAAGACTAACGAACCTCCCGAGGAACAATTCACAACCATCCAAAAGTCAAGCCATTGAAGACGAAACATGGGCGGGAGTTCTACAAAGCGCGACTACAGAATGCCATAACGGCGTCAAACTCACCCCCCCCGGGGCCATCCGGTGATGGCGGCACCGGCGCGGCGGCGTCCAATGGCGTTTTGGTTCGTTTGATACATAGGCGTTCCCGTCTGGTTGTGTCTGGCTGCGTCGCCAACCTATTGACCTTCTTCGGGCTGGGTGGCTTGGGTGAATTACAACCGACTCGCCGCAAACTCTCCAGAATCAATGCAAACTGGAGAGTGTTTTGTGCCTGCCATTGTTCAGCTATACCCGCGAAATCATCGGCCAGTACGGAGCAATGACAAGGAGTGGCAACCCGATACTTGTAAAGCGGGGTTCATAAGCGTTGATAATTGACGATGGGTTTCTAGCGCTGAAAAAGCTCTGACCTGCGGGGACAGTTTTCGTTGGTATTTACCTTCGGCCCTAGCTTAGATCGTTCAGCGCAGGCTGTTTCGGTTCGAATGTCCCATGAGGGAGGCCCGCCCATCGAATGCTGCCTCGGCTTGGGTACATGTATCCTTGCTGGCGCCGTAGGGCGCCAGCTCGGCGCGGCTCGTTCAATTCGTCTCCGGCAGGGTGGGCCTGAGGATTGTCATTGGTACTGGTCGCTCGTGACCCAGCCGTGGCCTTTGTGCCAATAGGAACGCTGCATCGTGCACAAGCGCTTCTCATGGGCGGGTTTGTGCGCACCAGCCAAGACTTCCGCTGTTCCTTGGTCCTCCAGGTATCCTCCATGAGCAGTTTTCGTTGTGGATCTATCCTGTCCAAGTGCGGCCGTTCGAGCTGTTCGGGAGACACAAGACAGGTGAGATTATTTTCAAGAGATATTTGATTAACCGCTTGACCATGACTTGCAAGTCCGATTATGGTCTTGAATAACCGCTTAACCAAACATCTTGAGGTAACTAATGAATCAGCGAGGCCTGTACCAGCCGGACCGTGCATGGGTGGGTGACATCATCCCCTGGGAACAGGACGGAGAGTTCCACCTCTTCTACTTGTACGAGTCCAGGAAGACCCCCAAAGAAGGGATGCCCTGGCACCGTGTAGTGACGAAGGATCTAGTGCACTTCCAAGAAACTGGGGAGGAAGTTGCCTCGGGGGGGCCGGGCGCACCGGACTTCAATATTTACACCGGCAGCATCGTGCTGGATCCCAACGGAGTCCACCACCTCTTCTACACCGGTCAAAATCCCGCCAATACCGGCGTTGATGGCCAAGCCCTGCAACTGGTTATGCACGCTACAAGCCATGACGGCATGGAATCCTGGCAGCGCCTTGAAGCAGACACCTTCGGGGCCACTGAGGGCTACGAAACCGGGGATTGGCGTGACCCATTCGTCTTCTGGGACGAGGACGCCAAGCTGTGGCGCATGCTGATCACCGCTCGCCACGGTCACGGCCCGGAACGTCGGCGCGGCGTCATTGCCCAGTGCACCTCGCAGGATCTCTCCATGTGGGAAGCGGCCCCGCCGTTTTGGAACCCACGGCGCTACATCGCCCATGAATGCCCCGAAGTCTTCAAATGGGGCCAGTGGTGGTACATGGTGTACTCGGAATTCAGCGATTCATTCACCACTAGGTACCGTATGGCACGCAGCCTTTCTGGTCCCTGGATTGTCCCGGAACATGACTCACTCGACGGCCGCGCTTTCTACGCGGCAAAGTCCGCAGCTCGCGATAATCGCCGCTTCTTCTTCGGCTGGATAGCGTCCCGGGAAAACTCCAACGACGCCGGAGCATGGCAGTGGGCGGGCACCATGTCCGTGCTCGAGGCCGAACAGCGCCAGGACGGCACACTCGCCTTCCATCCCACCGAAGAATTCCGCGAAACCTTCACCAACCCGCTGTCTGAAGACCTCACCGGAACATTTCTCAACGCCTCCGATGGCTACGCCGATGCCCTCCTTCGCGAGGACCCTGGTTCCACCTTCCGGGCCGTGGCCCGTTTCGACATCACCAAAGATACCCGCGAATGCGGTGTGGTGCTGCGCGCCAGCAAGGACGGGGATACCGGCTACACGCTGCGATTGGAGCCGCAGCGCGGACGTTTGGTCTTTGACCGCTGGCCCCGCACTTCCACAGGCACCGAACAGTGGCAGATTTCAGGGGACGTGCCCTATGCCGTCGAACTGGAACGGGCAGTGTCTCTTGAGCCGGGAGACCACGAGCTGGAAGTTATCGTGGATGGTGATATTTGCATCGCCACCGTTGATAACGCGGCCGTGCTCAGTACCCGCATTTATGACCACCCGACAGGCTTGTTGGGTGTGTTTGTCGGGGAGGGAACCACCACAGTCACGGAGTTCTCGGTCGCCACACATGGAGAACCCATAGGGGACACGGCCGACGTCGGACTCCTCGCCACTATTTCCTAACCCACAGTTGCACCAGCCATAAGTACCACTATCCGCAGAACAATCAATGGAGATTCTTTCAATGCACATCACCAAGCAAAAGAGCGCATTTTTCGCCGCAGTTGTTGCCGCAGCACTGGCCTTGACCAGCTGTTCAGGATCAACGGGTCCCGCCGAGGCTGTTGACATCAACCCGGCAGGGGATGTTGTTCCCCGCGAGATTTCCTGGTTACTGTCCCGCCCGGCTGATGGCGGCGTCATCAAGGCCATGGAACAAATTGCCAAGGAATATACGGCTGATCACCCCGGCTTCAAGCTCAACCTCATCACCACCCCTGACCGTCCTTCCTACATCCAGAAGTACGAGACACTGGCGGCAGCTAACAAGTTGCCAGAACTCTTCGACACGGATGCCACCCCGTTTGCGCAGAAGCTTGCCACACAGGGGCGCATGGTCAATGTGGAAGACCTGCTCAAGGATTTGAACCTCACTGATAAATACCGGCCCGCAGCACTGAACTACCAGCGTTTCGATGATGGCTCCTTGTACATGGTGCCGTTCGAGTTCCAGTTGGAGACCTTCTGGTACAACTCCTCGCTTTTGAAGAGCGCCGGAGTTGAGATTCCCAAGACTCTCGATGACTTCCCCCAGATGTGCACCTCCCTGCGCGATAAGGGCATCACGCCCATTGCCTTGGACGGACAGGATCAGTGGCCGCTGGAACGCTACATGGCTTACTACCCCTTCCGCATGGCAGGACCCGAGTACGTGCAGAACCTGAAGAACGGCAAGGCATCCTTTGGGGATCCCGCCGGCAAGGCAGCAGCTGAATGGTTGTACAAGCTGGGACAGTCCGGCTGCTTCCAGGAAGGCTTCTCCTCAACCGGTTATGCAGACGCCCAGGCACTGTTCACCTCAGGCAAGGCTGCCGTGTACAACATCGGCACCTGGGAACTGGGCAACTTGGCCACTGATAGCCTCAATCCGGCTGTCCGTGACTCAGTGGACTACTTCACCCTGCCCACCATTGACGGAGCCGTGACCAAAAACAACGAATACGTCACGCCGTCGGGCATTGGCATGGCAGTCAACGCCAAAACCTACGATCCGCTGGTACGCGACTTCCTGGCTTTCGCCCTCGCAAAATACCCTGAGGTCTATGCAGCCACCGGTGCGCTCTCACCGACAAACAACGTTGAAACCACCATTCCTGATAACGCAACCCCCCTATATGAGCGCGCAGTCAAGGCAGCAGACGAAGTAGGCGACGCCATCGCCATGCCATGGGACACGCAGCTGGACCCCGCCACCAACACCCGTCTGCAGCAGGAACTGACCCTGCTGGTTCAGGGCAACATCAAGCCCGATGAATTCATCAAGACCATGGACGCAAGCCTGGCGGAGAACAACAATGGCTAGTACAACGCAAAGCCCCAGGGTGCAACTCGCCCCCCGGGCCGGGCGGGGCAAACCCGCCAAGAAACGAAAGTCAGATTACGGGACCATGCTTCCTGGCCGGTCCGGACTCTCGGTAGCAGTATTCCTGATCCCGCCGCTGCTCCTCTATGGTCTGGCCGTCCTCTTCCCCATTGTTCAATCACTGTTCCTGAGCTTCTTCCGCTGGGACGGCATCACGGCCATGAAGTTCATTGGTCTGGACAACTACGCCAAGATGTTCACCCGCGACGACGTCTTCTGGACCGCATTCGGCAACGCCCTGGGCTACCTGGCCATCTGCCTGGTGCTCCAACTTGGCGGCGCGCTCGCCGTTGCCGGGCTCCTGACGGGAATCACCCGGGCACGCGAACTGGTCAAAACCCTCTACCTGCTTCCTGCTGTAATCTCCACCGTCGCCATCGCTTTGCTCTTCCAACGGATCTACTCGCTGGAGCCGGTTGGCTTGTTCAACCAAGTCCTGGCCTGGGTAGGGTTGGAACAACTGCAAACCGCATGGCTCTCCAACGTAAACACGGTACTGGCAGCTGTTTCCATTCCAGAAGGCTGGCGTTTCACGGGCCTCTACATGCTGATCATCTACGCGGCACTGCTCTCCGTACCTAAAGAATTGGAAGAGGCGGCTCGCCTGGATGGAGCATCCTGGTGGCAAGTATTCTGGCGCATCCGCTTCCCCCACATCCGCCCGGTCTGGATCACCACCACCATCATGGCAACCACGTTCGCCCTGCGCGGCTTCGACATTCCCTACCTGCTCACCAATGGCGGGCCCGGGCAGTCCTCAGAACTGCTGACCACGTACATGTACAAGACAGCATTCGTCCACACCGACTACGGCTACGCCAGCGCAATCTCCGTCTTCATCGTCGTTGAGTGCTTGGTTGCCGTGGGCCTGATCTTCCTACTCCTTCGCCGAAGGGACAAATCATGAGCGCCTCAGTTCTCACCCCGCCCACCAATACAGCTCCTGCGACACCACGCGAACCGGCACGGAGGAAGAAGCCCACGCGGCTTCGAGTCCAGCGTTGGCTCCTGAGTGCAACAGTGGTGCTGGTCGTCGTCGTGCAGGTCTATCCCATGCTCTGGCTCGTCCTGACCAGTTTTCGCACAGCCACTGACTTTGCCGCCGGAAACCCCTTCGCCATTCCCACACAGTTCACGCTGGAAAACTACTCGAGGGCCTTCTCCATGGGAAACCTGGGGCTGAACATCCTCAACAGCCTCATCGTGACTCTAGGCTCGAGTCTGCTGATTGTTGTGGCCGGGATGATGGCAGCATTTGCGCTGCAGGTCCTCGGCTTCCGCTTTAGCGGGGTGGTGCGGGCACTGTTCTTGCTGGGAATCATTGTTCCTGTGCAGATCGCCTTGGTTCCGTTGTTTATCGACTACTCCAAAATCGGACTGTTGGACACACACTTGTCCATGATCATCCCGCTGGCCGCTTTCGCATTGCCCATGGCCGTATACTTGTTCAGCTCTTTTTACGAATACATTCCACGGGAAATGTATGAGGCAGCCTCATTAGATGGGGCTGGCCCGTTCCGAATTTTCTCCAAGATTACCTTCCCACTGTCGGTAAACACCATCATTACTGTGGTTCTTGTGAACAGCATCTTCATCTGGAATGACTTTATTTTTGCCAACACCTTTGTGCTCTCCGATGGGCTCAAAACAATCCCACTAGGCTTGCAAAATTACATTGGCGCGATGGGAAACACCGATTGGACGGCCACGTTTGCTGCCGTTTGCGTGACAGTGACTCCGTTGCTGCTGGTATTCCTCGTGTTAAACAAGGCCATGATCAGCGGCCTGGAGAGTGGAGGGACCAAGGGATGAGCACTGTAGAGCCAAGTAGGGGCACCCACGCGGTGACGATGCGTGATGTGGCCAAGGCCGCCGGGGTGTCTGTGGCAACAGTGTCGAACGTGATCAATGACAAGCCCGGTGCCCGCATCGGCGAGGACGCCCGGCAGAGGGTGCACAACGCTGTCGCCGAGCTTGCGTATCGACCAAATATGCTGGCAAAAACCCTCTCACAAGGCACGTCTCGGTTCATTGGACTCGTCGCAGATGCGATTGCAACAACTCCCTTTGCAGGCCAGATTATCCACGGTGCGCAGGATGAGGCCTGGAAGAACGGTTATGTGTTGCTCGTTGCCAATACGGATGGCAATCAGGCTGCCGAGGACGAAGCAATTGCCATGATGCTTGAACACCAGGTGCAGGGAATCCTGTATTCGACCTGGTATCACCGCGAGATTACTGTTCCGCCCATGCTCCAACAAACGGATGCGGTTCTCGTGGATTGCTTTGCATCTGGAGGCGGGCTTGCCTCCGTCGTTCCAGACGAGGAACAAGGTGGACGAAGTGCGACGGAGGGATTGCTGGCTGCCGGCCATCGCCGGATCGCTTTCATCAACACAACCACACCGTCACCTGCCCAATCAGGGCGACTAGCTGGGTATCGGGCTGCACTGGATGCCGCCGGCATTGACTTCGACGAATCGCTGGTTTTTCTCGCAACGCCGGAGCAGGAAGGCGGTTACGTCTCCACCGCGGATATCATCGCTTCCGGCGCGAGCGCTGTGTTCTGCCACAATGACCGCGTGGCCATGGGTCTCTACGACGGACTGCGTGAAAAAGGACTGCGGATCCCGGAAGACATGGCTGTCATGGGCTTTGACAATCAGGATGTCATTGCGGCCCATCTTCGCCCGCCGTTGTCGACAGTTGCCCTTCCCCACTACGAACTGGGTGCGGCAGGGGTCAGGATGCTCCTTGGCCTCGAAGCTTCCTCTGGCGCCGTGCCCACGCGCATCGCCTGTCCGCCGATTCTGCGGCACTCCATCTAAGGAAACATCAATGAACCATTCAGACCGGCTGATGCCGAGGCCTCTATTCCACTTCACCCCGCAACGCAACTGGATGAATGACCCCAACGGGCTTGTCTACGACCGTGGCCTCTGGCATCTCTACTACCAGTACAACCCCGAGGGATCTGACTGGGGGAACATGAGCTGGGGGCACGCCACCAGCACAGATTTGCGGTTTTGGACCGAGCACCCCGTAGCGCTGCCATACCGAGATGGGGAACAGATTTTTTCAGGCTCCATCGTTGCCAGCCAGTCCGACGGCGGGCCCCTCCTGACTGCCTATTACACGAGCGCCTACGAAGGCGAGCACCAAGCGCAATCCAGGGCGACAAGCGTTGATGGCGGTTTCACTTGGGAGCTGGACCCGAAAAACCCTGTTCTGGACCGGAACACTAGCGCATTTCGTGACCCCAAAGTAATCCGATATGCAGATGGTGACGGCGGCTATTGCTGGATCATGCTCACTGTTGAAGCAGACGACAGGCAGGTGCTCTTCTACTCATCCACTGATCTGCGCACGTGGGAGCACGAGAGTACGTTTGGTCCGCTCGGAGCAGACGGGATGGTCTGGGAATGCCCGGATCTCATCCCGCTTCCCGTGGACGGGGACACTGGAAACATCCGCTGGGTGTTACTGATCAGCACCAACCCCGTCGGCGACAACCCCGATCCGAGGGGATCATCAATGAGCTATGTGATCGGAGACTTCGACGGAACAACATTCACCGCAGACTCAACCGAACTGGCCAGGCTTGACCATGGGCGGGACTTCTATGCAGGAGTGACCTTTGACAACGCTCCTGCCGGAGAAAAGATCATGCTCGGGTGGATGAGTAACTGGAGTTATGCCGGTGCCATCCCCACAGCTCCGTGGCGGGGAGCAATGTCGTTGCCCCGGCGGTTGTCACTGCGCAGCAGTGCCGGCTCACCGCGTCTCATTCAACAACCGCCACAATTCGTCCAGGAATGGCTCTTATCCGCCGCTCCAACAAGTGAGTGGCTCCTTGCGCAACCCTTTGAGGCAGTCCTAAGTGGTCATTCGCTTGTGGACCTTCACTGGGATCCAAGCACCACCGGAACATTTCGAGTCACCCTTAACGGCGAAGCCGAAGCCAAAGTCGTCATTGAACACTCTCCCGAAACTAGCATATTGAGCATCACCCGAGAGGGCGACGCCGTGGCCGCGGTGCATCCCCACTTCCCAGCCACCTGCACCGTTGCCCTCGACTCCTCAGGGCCAGCCCAACTCCTGCTAAGCCTTGACGGGCCGCTGCTTGAACTCTTCGTCAATGACGGCGAAATAACCGCCTCCAACCTGGTTGTCCTCGGAACAGGCCCAGTAACTGCTCGCCTTGAGAGCAGCCAGCCCGGCAGAATTTCGTTGCGAAGTTGCGACCTGCCCGAAACACAGGCACCGGCACCCTCGATCCAGCCTGCACGGGCCACAGCTCTTCTCTGATCCACACCCACCTGTACTGCAACTGCCAAATGACCCTGGCGGGCACTCCCACGCGCCCGCCAGATTTTGAAAGGAAGCAACTATGATCCCCGAAATCTCCCGCCGAACTGTCTTGCAAGGTGTAGGAACCGGTGCCCTCGCACTGTTGATGAGCGCAGGTCTGCCCACTGCCGCGCAGGCCCAAACCTCCCTCCGGGCCAAGTACCACATGACCCCACCCTCAGGCTTGCTCTGTGACCCGCAACGACCAGTCACCACCAATGGCGCCTACCAACTTTATTACCTGCATTCTGGCCAGAACAACGGCCCGGGAGGCTGGGACCATGCCACCACCCTCGACGGCGTGTCCTTTGCCCACCACGGCACCGTCATGCCGCTGGAACCGGACTTCCCGGTTTGGTCCGGTTGCGCAGTGGTCGACACCGCCAACACTGCCGGCTACGGGGCCGGTGCAGTCATCGCCCTGGCCACGAAACCAACAGACGGTATCCGCAAGTACCAGGAGCAATACCTCTACTGGTCCACGGACGGCGGATTCACCTTCACAGCCCTGCCCGACCCCGTCATCGTTAACACCGACGGACGAACGGCAACAACTCCCGCGGAGATTGAAAACGCTGAGTGGTTCCGCGACCCCAAAATTCACTGGGATGCCGCACGCGAGGAATGGGTGTGCGTGATTGGGCGGGCACGCTACGCAAGCTTCTACACCTCAAACAACTTGCACGAGTGGACCCTCAAACTCAACTTCGACTACCCCAACCACGCGCTCGGCGGCATCGAATGCCCCGACCTGTTCGAAATGACTGCCAGCGACGGCACCCGCCACTGGATACTTGGAGCCAGTATGGACGCCTACAGCATAGGATTGCCCATGACCTACGCCTACTGGATGGGAACGTGGGACGGTCAGCAGTTTACAGCCCAGGACCTCACCCCACAGTGGCTAGACTGGGGCTGGGACTGGTACGCCGCCGTCACCTGGCCATCCAAGGACGCGCCTGAGACACGGCGCCTCGCCATAGCTTGGATGAACAACTGGAAGTACGCAGCCCGCGACGTACCCACGGATGCAAGCGATGGATACAACGGCCAGAATTCCATCACACGAGAGCTTCGTCTGGAACGCCAGCCCGACGGACTGTACAGCCTGCTCAGCAGCCCCCTGTCGTCCCTGACTAACTACACAACGACAACAACATCGATTCCTGTGCAAAACGTCAACGGGAGCTTCGTCCTGCCATACAACGGACGCGCGTACGAACTCGAACTGGACATCAGCTGGGACACCGCTAGCAATGTTGGCGTCTCGGTGGGGAGGTCCGCCGATGGCACCCGCCACACCAACATTGGGAAATACGGCAACGAGATCTATGTTGACCGGGCCCCCTCCGACCTCGAAGGATACAAACTCGCACCGTATTCCCGGGCGGGCGCGCCGATTGATGCGAACGCCCGCTCAATGCACCTGAGAATCTTCGTAGACACCCAAAGCGTCGAAGTATTCGTCAATGCCGGTCACACAGTGCTCTCCCAGCAAGTTCACTTTGCGGATGGCGACACAGGTATATCGTTCTACTCCGACGGTGGAGCCGCAACATTCAGCGGCGTCACCATCCGGGAACTCGACGCTTCCAACTAACCGCCCACCCTGCCCAGCACAGGCCGACCATCCCGATACCACCATGAAAGGCCTACCGAATGGCCACATCCCAGCAGCAAGACATCGCCGGTGAACCCAAGGTTCTCGTCGTCGGCGAGACACTCATCGACATTCTGCACCAGCGGGATGGAACCATCCAAGAGAGGCCGGGGGGCAGCTGTGCCAACGTGGCGCTGACCCTCGGCCGTCTCGACCGACGCCCCCAACTGCTGACCAACCTGGGCGATGACCAACACGGCCGTGACGCCACGGCCTGGCTGCAAGCTTCCGGTGTTACGGTCCATGCGCAACGGACAGCACGCACGTCAACCGCAACTGCGACCCTCGATGCAGACGGTGCGGCCGACTATGAGTTCGACATCGACTGGAGTCTGGCCATAGAGGAGGCTGTGAGACTTGTTTTAGCTGGTCTGGGACTGGCTGGCAGGATAGTTACCGGCCGCTCCACACTGTAGGTGTGACCCTTGGTACAACTGACCCTCATGGTGTCCTTTTGTGGACTTGTCCGTCTACGGTGATGGTGCGGCCGGTACCCGTCCGGCCCACCACGGTAGCTTGATTAGAAGATTGTCCACCCCTCGGGGCGTGACCCCTCACAGTTCTGTTCCGTCGTGATTCCTACCCGGACTGGCACCGGCCGCTAACGGCCACCAACCAAGTCCATCACAAGAGGAAAGCACGGTGACCGCTCTGTCTATCGTCTCTCATTGCCACCCATTTGTCGTCGGTGTCGATACTCACGCACGCAACCACGTTTACGCCATCCTTGACGCCACCAATGGCGCACTGCTGGATACGCAGTCATTCCCGACTACCGCAGCCGGCATCAACCGCGCCATCAAATGGGTAGCACGCCGCACCAACGCCGACGCCGATACTCTCTGGGTGATCGAGGGAGCCGCGTCCTACGGAGCGATCCTCGCCGGGACCGTAGCCGCCCACGGATTCCCCGTCACAGAAGCACCACGGATGGACGCCAAAAAGAACCGCGGCGTCGGCAAAACCGATGCCTTGGACGCCCACCGAATGGGCATGGCCGTGCTGTCGTTGCCGGTTGAGAAATTGCGCCGCCCCCGCTTGAACGAAGGGATCCGCCAAGGCTTGCGGATCCTGGTCACCGCACGCGAGTCCATGACCAAGGCCCGTACCCGTTCGATCAATGCATTGAACGCTTTGGTGCGCAGTAACGACCTCGGAATTGATGCCCACAGGAAGCTCACCCCAGTCCAGATCGAGGAGATCTCACGCTGGCGTGAACGCGAGGAAGAACTGGCTTTGAGTATCGCCCGTTCCGAGGCGGTACGCCTCGCCAAAAACATACTGGATCTCGGCGACCAGCTAAAGTCCAACGAGCAAAAGCTGGACGAGCTGGTCAAGGTCAGCGAAGCCGCGCCCCTGCTTGAGGAGAAGGGCTTCCAGGCGGTCGCCGCGGCGAAATGTCTGGTGGCATGGTCACACGAGGGACGGGTACGTAGCGAGGCTGCCTTCGCCTCTCTAGCCGGCGTAAATCCCATCCCTGCATCATCGGGAAACACCGTTCGGCATCGGCTGAACCGTGGAGGCGACAGAAGACTCAACAGTGCTCTACACATGGCCGCGATCACCAGGATGACCTATGAACCTGTAACCCGCGACTACGTCGAGAAACGCCGCGCCGAGGGCAAAACAGACAAGGAGATCCGGCGCTGCATCAAACGCTATCTGGCCCGTCGTGTGTTCAGAATTCTGACTGCCGCGGCTCAGGCGACAAAGATTCAGGAAGCGGCTTGACAGACATAGAAGAGTCCACCGGCGCCTCCACGGCGAAATCGGATACATCCCACCCGTGGAAGCAGAAACCAACTACTACTCAAACCTGCCCGCCATCAAAACGATGGAACGGGTCTAATAAACCCTCCACCAAACCCGGGGCTTGACAGTGCGATAATCGATAACGATGTCCGCCCCGAGTGCGCGCACGAACCCTGCATTGACGCTGCTCACGGTGGTGGCAACTGTGGCTCCTAGATGCTTCGCCAACTGGATCGCGACCGATCCCACGCCGCCGGATCCTCCATGGATGAGAACGGTTTGCCCAGCGTGCAGCTTGCCCATCTCCACAAGGCCCTGCCAGGCGGTCAGACCGACCACCGGCAGTGAGGCCGCTTCCAGCACGTCAACGGTTTCCGGGATCAAAGCGAGGTGATCCTGATGGACGGCGATAAGTTCAGCAAATGCCCCCATTCGGGATTGATCCGGGTAGGCATACACCTGCATCCCTGGCTTGAACTTCGAAACTTGCTGGCCAGTGGCCACGACCTCACCGGAGAACTCGCTGCCCATGACCATGGGCAGCTTGAAAGGAAAGATCTGCTTGAATTCACCTGTCCGGAGCCGTTCATCGCCGTGGTTGATTCCTGCTGCGCTCATTCGAACCAAGACCTCGTGGTCCGCAAGGATCGGTACAGGCATGTTCACCTGGGTGAGGGGATCGCCATATTTTTGGAGGACAAAGGCCTTCATTCCTGCTCCTGTAATTCCGCGGATGCGGATAATTTCGGTTTGCAGACCGCACCATCCGGTTGCATTGTGTTACCGGTTTTACCGTATACAATCTAGTAACAGAATGCAACCACTAAGGAGAGGTCCAGATGATCACATCGCCACGCTCCGGCTGCCCAATCAACCGGGCTCTTGAGATGATCGGTGACCAATGGAGCCTCGTGATCCTGCGGGACATCGCAGCATACGATCGGCGAAGCTTTCGTGAATTGTGTACCTCCAATGCAGAAAGGATCAGCGCTCCGGTGCTATCGAGGCGCCTCGCCGACCTGACAGAGGCCGGGTTCCTGACAAAAGCCGATGCCTCGCCGGGAAAGCAAGGCAAATACTCGCTGACCGAGTTGGGCCTTCAGACAATCCCGCTCATGGTGGAATTAGCCAGGCTCGGGGTTCTACTGGATCCCGCAACAGCCCAGAACGCGCCCGAATTCGTGCACCCGTCCAACACGGGCAGGTTGGAGTCCAAAATCGGGGAACTGCGCCTGCGGCATCTTGGCAACTGACATAGTCGGAGACGGCCACGACCGGAGTCTGACTTCCGTCGGCCTAACAGAAGTGAGAACAGCCGGGCTGGGATGGGTACGCCATCGTACTTCTCGAGGCAGTTACTCAGGCCAAATTTGTCGGATTGTGTGGGCGGATGACCGACGATGCCGTATTGGACTGCTCGCAGCCCTAAGGGAATTCACTGGCTGGCTGGGCTCAATACCGGGAATAGGACGGTCGGAGGGCCAATAGTTAGCAGCCGCCGGTGTGTCAACTGCAAGTTGGAACTGACCGCTAAAATTCAAGGAACGGTCAAGCTAAAATGCCGTCTATGGTCAGCTTAAAGTTGCAGCTAACACTAGGCACAGGTTGATGCCGGTGTCCGCACTGGGCCAAGCAGTGAAGAACTCGCAGAGATCAAAGCGTTGAAGGCTAGGGTCAAGGATTCTGAGGAAGCTAACGACATTTTGAAAGCGTCAGCGATTTTCTTCGCGAGGGAGCTGGACCCTCGCCGTCACTAAATACTGAGTTCATCGACCGGCAACGTGAACGTGGGTATGCAGTCCATCAGATCGGCCAGGCCCTGAGTATTCAGGGCCTGATGGTCTCTGCTCGCACGTATCGCAGCTGGAAAGCAGATGAGGCAGCGCCGCGCGTCGTTACCGACGTGTTGATCCTCAACAAGCTCTACGACCTACAAATGCTTGGCCAGGAGACGCTGAAGCTGAAGCCTGAAGCGCTCTACGGGCGACGAAAAATGCGGGACTGGTTGCAGCGTAACGGGATGGGTGATATCTCCAAGTACACCGTTGACCGGCTGATGCGTGTAGCTGGGATGAAGGGCCGGGTGCGGGGACGCAGGACGACTACGACAATCCGTTCCAAGGACAAAATTCGGGCCAAGGACCTGTTGAACAGGAACTTCTTCACTAATGCCCCGAACAAGGTTTAAGTCACGGAATTAACGTATGTTCCCATTCGTGACGGGTTCGCTTACGTGTCGTTCGTGATCGATTTGTTCTCCCGCAAAATCTTGTTGCGGGCCTCGTCGACCTCGCATGACACTGCGTTTGTGGAGGATGCTCTCCAACTTGCGCTCTGGCAGCGCTGCACTGAACGGCACCGTCATGTGAGGCCTGTGCTCGGCACCGTCCGCCATTCCGATGCCGGCTCGGAATGCACCTCTCCGGTTCCATTCTCCGTGGTGCACTTACAAAGAAGTGTGCTGGATCGTGGATTTGTATTGAGCGGCCAACACGTGTGTGGCCGCTCCTACTGCTCCTGCGGTATTGCGCAACTGCGCTGGAATGACTTTTGTCTTCAATGTAAGCATGGGAAGGAATTTTTCGGGACTCGCTGAGATTCCGCCGCCAATAATGATAAGGCCAGGCGCCATTAGGAATTCGAGATGCGAGAGGTAGCGGTTGAGGTGTTCGGCATATGCCGGCCAGCTCATTTCATTGCGTTCACGGGCGACTGCAGAGGTGGTGATCTCGGCGTCCTGTCCGTTGACTTGAAGATGCCCGAACTCGGTATTGGGTATGAGGGTTCCGTCCCATACGAGCGCGGAACCTACGCCTGTCCCCAAAGTGATGACCACAACGAGTCCTTTACGGTTTTGTCCTGCACCAAATTTGACTTCGGCAAGGCCTGCGGCATCAGCGTCATTTATTGTTCTGACTTCACGACCCAGCTGTTCCGCCATGAACTTGTTTACATCCAGCCCGATCCATGTGTCAGTAATGTTGGCGGCAGATTGTGCGACGCCGTTATGCAGAATGGCAGGCACGGCTATTCCAACGGGTGCGTTGGGTAGCGGTGCTAATGGAGAAAGCTCGAGCTCCTTGACCATTTCACAGATTGCCGTTGCCACTGCCGCTGGTGTTGCCACTTTTGGTGTCGGAATAGTCAACAGGGGTCCGGCCAGTTGGCCATTTTGTGCGCTAACTATCCCACTTTTTATCGATGTCCCGCCGATGTCGAATCCAATAGAGTACAGGGGGCGGTTGATGGCTGCCGGCTCCTGGATTATTGCTGGGTGATTCAGGAACCTTACCGGGGTGGTCATTTATCTTTTTCCTTGTAATTGATGCTCTACATTCACTACGGATGCTGTCTGTTGTTCGGAACTAGTGCGGTATCAGTAACCACGGGTACTGTCCCGGATGACGAGTTCGGGGGAGAACACGATGGGGCTCGGAGATTCATGGAACGCCGTCCCCATGGCAATCCCTTGCAGGAGCCGTTCGACAGCAGAGGCAGCCATTTCAACAACAGGGTTACGCACCGTGCTCAGAGGGGGACTGGCGTTCGCTGCAGCGCCCAGATCGTCAAAACCGATCACTGCGACGTCATGGGGGACTGATCTGCCATGGTCACGGAGTGCACTTAACGCTCCGAGTGCCATAAGGTCTGACGCTGCGAACACCGCGTCAACCTCCGGTTCTTGCTGCAAGATTTTGTTCATGGCTTCGTAGGCAGACGCGGTCGTGAAGTCACCTAGTGCGAGTAGATCAGAACGTAGATTTGCATCGGCGAGAGCATTTTTCCACCCTGTGGTGCGGTCCATGCCTGCAGTCATGTTGTGTGGTCCTGCTATGTGGGCAATACGGCGGCGTCCGAGATTGATCAGATGCTGGGTGGCTAAGTACCCACCGGCAATACTGTCGACGTCGACGTAGTGCAGAAGGTCCTTGTCGTGGAAGGGCCGTCCGACGAAGACCCCTGGTATGCGAGAGCCCATCACGGCGTCTTCAAGTCCGTCTTTGCGGTGGTGTGAGACGATGACGGCCCCATCCACGTATCCACCACGCAGATACGTAGCGATCCTTCCCCCGGACTCGTCCGGCCTGGCAATCAGGAGTACCAACTGTTTGTCGGAAGAGGCGAGGGCAGCACTGATACCACGAAGGGTGGCACCGATGAAGGGATCGGAAAGCACACGTTCGTCGGGCTCGGGAATTACCAACGCGATGGAGTCGGTGCGACGGGTGACCAGAGAACGCGCCGCACGATTAGGACTGTACCCGAGCAACGTAGCCGCAGCGTTGACTGCTGTTCGGGAGGCCGGTGACACGCGGAGCCCCCCGTTGATCACGCGAGAGGCGGTCGAACGGGAGACTCCGGCAGCTGCCGCAACCTCGTCCAAGGTTGGTGGCGAGGCCGCTATTAGTGAATTCTGGTATGGGGAGGTCACAAAGCTAACTTCCCATGGCTGATGAAGTCTCGAGTGCTCTTGCCAGCACGGCCGGAACAGCGTTTTCTTTCGCGACCTGTCCATACCAATGACCACTGGCTTTAACCGTGCGGTGCTGAGTTTCGAAGTCAACTCCCACGATTCCGAAACGCTTGCTGTACCCCCAAGCCCATTCGTAGTTATCTAGGAGTGACCACGCGAAATAACCGCGGACGTCAACGCCGACATCGATGGCATCCTTGATGGCTCGCAGGTGGAGGTCGTAGAAGTTGAGTCGGTTCTGATCGTTGACATAGCCGGAACTATCGGGAATGTCGTCGAACGCGCAGCCGTTCTCCGTCACGTACAAGGCCACTCCGCGAGGACCTGTGTAATCTGTCTGCAACCGAGTCAGCAGCCGGGTCAGCCCTTCGGGCTGGATTTCCCAGTTCTGGTCCGTCATCGGCAGGCCACGGTTGCGGACCTTGACGCCTTCAGCCGCCGGGTACGGGGACTGTGTGATTCGTGAGACGGGAGCGCTGCCGTCAACTGCGTCCGGATACTCGCGATAGGAAACTTCCTCACCGTGGTAATAGTTCACGCCCAGAGTATCGATCGGGGTGGAAATGATCTCCAGATCGCCGTCCTGGATGTGCGATTCTAGAACTCCGCCGAGCCCGGCTTCTGCCAAATCGGGGAACAGGTCTTGAGGATATTCACCCCGCAGAATGGGATCAGTAAAGACTCGGTTCATCTGGCAATCAATGCGCCGGGCCGCATCAACGTCCTTGGGATCGTTGGGATCCACCGGGTCAGCGACCGTGAAGTTCAGGGTGATCCCAAGATTCGCTTCCGGTTGACGGCTCCGGATCTCCTGAGTGACAAGACCATGCCCGAGCATCTGGTGATGTGCTGCAGCGAGTGCATCGGGGTAGGAGGTTTTGCCGGGTGCATGCACACCGGCACCGTAGCTAAGGAAGGATGAGCACCACGGTTCATTCAGAGTGGTCCAAATATTGACACGGTCGGCAAGGGCTTCGTGCATGGTCAGGGCATACTCGGTGAAGCGGTAGGCCGAGTCGCGATTGGCCCAGCCGCCGTTGTTTTCCAGTGCTGCCGGGTGATCCCAATGGAACAACGTCACCCACGGCAGGATGTCCTTGGCAAGTAGTTCGTCCACGAGGCGCGAGTAGTAGTCGACGCCGAGTTGGTTGACGCCTGCTGGGCCAGAGACTGCGTCTGGGCGAACTCGGGCCCAGGAGATTGAGAAACGGTACGCGTCAAGGTTCAGGGATTTCATCAGCTCAACATCGTCTTTGTAACGGTTGTATTGATCGCACGCAACGTCCCCATTGTCGCCTCCCAAGACGGCCCCCGGAACTCGTGCGAACGTGTCCCACACGGAGTCCTTGCGTCCGTCATGTTGGCTGGCACCCTCGACTTGGAACGCTGCCGTGGCAGCTCCCCAGAGGAACCCATCGGGGAACTGAATCCGTGCATTGCTGTTGAGGTTCAAGTTGTTGGTCATCCTTTTACTGCTCCTGACATGATGCCGGTAACGAGCTGTTTGCCCGCGAAGATAAATACGACGATCAGGGGGATCGTCGACAGGATTACGCCGGCCATGATGAGCGAGTAGTCCTGGAAATAGCCCGCCTGTAATTGGCGTATCACCAGAGGCAGGGTCGGATTTTTGTTGGTGAGGATAATCGAGGGCCAGAAGAAGTTGGTCCAGCTGCCAATAAACGTGAAGAGCGCAAGCATTGCGGCGGCGGGGCGTGCTGCCGGCATGGCGATGTGCCAGAACGTCTGGATCATGGAAGCGCCGTCCATCCTGGCGGCTTCGATGAGTTCGTAGGGGAGGGCATTCTCGAGGTACTGGGTCATCCAGAAAACACCGAATGCTGTCACCATGCCGGGCACGATGACGGAGACGAGCTTACCGGACCAGCCGATGTTGGACATCACCACGAACAGCGGAATCACGCCAAGCTGGGTGGGTACCGCCATGGTGGCAATAACGAATACCAAGAGAGGTCCGCGGCCCTTGAACCGCAGTTTTGCAAAAGAATATCCGGCTAGCGTCGAGAAGATAACCACCGAGAACGACTGCAGTACGGCAACGATCGTGGAGTTCAGCAGACCCTTTAGAAGAGGAATATCAGAGTCCAGGATGCGTTGGAAGTTCGCGATCAGCTCCCCACCAGGAATCAGGCTGGGAATCGCCGTCTTGGAGATCGTGAGCTGATCCGAGGAAGCAAGCAAGAAGGTGTAGTAGAGCGGATAGATCGAGATGAGAAGAACGACGACGAGGATTGCGTAGGTGACCCAGCGCGGACGGCGGTCTGCACCACCGGCTAGTCGGCGACGTTTGCGGCCCTCCGAGCGGGCAGCGCCTTTACCGGAGGTTTGGGCAATGACGGGAAGCGAAGTCATTTTTTCCTCGTTGCTGTGGAAATGGTGGTCTTGGACTTATTCTTGTCAGGCTTTGAGCTACCCGAATCCGAGATGCGGCGGGTGATCGCGAAGTTGATGACACCGATCGCAACGATGATGAAGAGCAGGATCAGCGCTACCGCGGAGGCGCGGCCGAAGTTCTTCTGGTTGCCCCAGCCGAGATCGTAGATGTACATTGTCACGGTGATCCACTGTTTGCTGGCACCGCCGGTTCCGGCGGCGTCGAAAACACGTGCTTCGTCGAAGATTTGCAGGCCTCCGATGGTGGCGGTCACGATAATGAAGATGAGAGTGGCGCGCAGCTGAGGAACAGTGATGGAAATGAACTGCCGGTATCGCCCGGCGCCATCGATAATCGCAGCTTCGTAGAGTTCCTTGGGAATGGTCTGCATTGCGGCAAGAAAAATTAGGGTGTTGTAGCCGGTCCAGCGGAAGTTCACCATACTTGCGATCGCGATATGGCTGGGGATGACATCTGAATGCCAGGCGATCGGGTCCATTCCGAAAGTTTCCACAACTGCGTTGATGAGACCGTACTGGTCGCCAAAAAGGCGGGAGAAGATCAGGCCAACGGCAACGGGAGCAACAACGTATGGCAAGAGAACGCCCATACGCCAAAACGTCTTGGCGCGAATATTGGCATTGAGTACCGCTGCGAGCAAAAGCGCGACGGTGACCTGCGGGACCGAAGAGAGCAGGAAGATCGAGAAACTATTGCGCAGCGCCTTCCAGAAGGTGGGCTGGTTGAAAACATCGACATAGTTCTGGAATCCAACGAATTTTCCCTGTCCGAGCAGCAGGTGCCATTCATGAACCGAGACGTAAGCCGTATAAACAAGAGGGAAAAGCCCCGTGATGGCGAAAAGTATAAAGAACGGTGAAATGTAGAGGTAGGGGGAAAGCTTGACGTCCCACTTGCCGCGTTTCTGACTGAATGCGACGCGGCGCGGAGACTTCTCCTTCTCAAGCACAGGCTTAGGAGCAGTTTGTACTGACATGAAAGATTCCTTCGGAAGATTTGTGAGCGTCAGTGAGCTGTGTCGGGCGCCGTGGATACCCCAACGGCGCCCGACAGGATCAGCGAGTCTCGCCTCAGCGAGCTCAGGAACGCTTAGCTCAGAAGCCGAGTTCTGAGAATTCGGTCAGCACGCCATTCCACGACGCCGCGGCATCCTGGGACTTGTCTACGTCCACACGAGTGATTCCGTTTTGCACGGCGGAGTGGATCGTGAAGAAGTTCGGGCCTTGGAATACTGGGGGCGCATCATTGAGTGCGACCGCTCGTGAGGAAAAGATCTGGCCGGTCGGAGCATCGTTGAAGAAGTCATTCTTGGAATCCAGAAGCACCTGCGAGCTCTGAGCTTCGATCTGGCTCGGGAAGGTTCCAGCGGTCTCGAAAGCCTTGGTTTGCTGTTCGGGTGCGGTCAGCCAAGCGGCGAGTTTCCTTGCTTCTTCGGTGTGCTTGCCCGAAGCAGGGACAGTGAGGAAGGATCCACCCCAGTTGCCGCCGCCGCCGGGGTATACGTCAGCGATGTTCCATCCTTCGACTCCGCCGGCGCGCTCTTCAATGGGACCAGTCATCCACGCGGGGCAGAGCATGGTCGCGAATCCGTTGTTCTGGAACGCGGAATCCCAGTCGCTTTCCCACTGGGTAAGTCCGGCGGAAAGGTCAGTCGATTCCTTCAGGACCTTGGTGAACATGTCCTTGATGGTTTTGTTGTCGGCAAGTTTGGTGGGTTCACCACTTGTGGGGTCCTCGTACGCGGCCTCGAGTTGGCCAACCATACTGTGGAATGTGGCGTTAGCCGAGTCGAACCAGGCTGTGTCGGATTTTGCTACAAATTTGTGCCCGGCTTCGAAATAGTCTTCCCAGGTAGCGTTTTTGCCACCGAGGAACTCGGCGAATGCTGCTGGGTCAGACGGTAGCCCGGCAGCCTTGACGAGATCTTCGCGGTAGCAGACGGCCTGGGGCCCGATATCGGTTCCGTAACCAATCAGGGTGCCGTCAGGTGTACGCCCTTGCGATTCCTTCCAAGGCAGCCATCGCCCTTCAACATCAGCGGACGCCAAGTCCATGAAGGCATTCGGGAGCTGGGAGAGTTCGGGCATCCAGTCAATTTCAATAGCTTCAATGTCGGCGAGACCTTCGCCGCCGGCTGCCAGCCGGGTGGTGAGGTTGGTGCGGGCATCAGGTGCGGTTGCAGCCTGCTGGTGCTTGACTGTGACGTGCGGGTTGGCGTCGGTGTACTCCTTGAGGAGTTCAGCGGTAAACCCAAAGTTATTGAACGTGGCAACGGTGAGGGTGACATCTGAGCCGTCACTGTCTGAAGACGGCGTACTGCTCGAACATCCTGAAGCGAGCAGGGTGATGGCGGCCAGCGAAGCGATCGCCGCCCATTTCTTGCCGATGGGTAAACGCATATTGACTCCTTTGTCCAAGACCGATCTTGTTATCGGTCGTGAGAAAATCGTTCACACCCCAGCCGAGCATGGACTCGCGTCGGGGATCTTGAGGCGTGACGTAACTAATACTTTAATTCATAAACGGGAGCGCTTCCATGAAGCTGACCCAATAATGCTATGACCGTGGAAGCGCTGTCAAGGGTACTCATTGAAATATATCTGGAAGCGCTCCCGGTTCCGCGCAGGGCTGCAGAATTTAGCAGGCGTACGTTACTGAATTGTTATTTTTGTCCGGCTCGCGGAGCGCTTGCCAGGTGTGCTTCCTGGGCTAGAAGCCATAAATCATGTCGTAGGCAACCTGAGGCAGAAACTCACCTGCCGTGGAGCCCATTCCCACTCCGCAATCACCATCGGATTCGCCGGGGGTCTTGATCCAGAGAAGCATTTCGGCCCCCGCTCCGTGCTGGCTCGCGGCACCGATTCTTTGGCCGCCCGGGTTGCACCACGGGGTAGTTGAGTTTCCAGTGGCGTTGCGACTGGAGTCGATCACATACGGCTTCGTGTAACTAAAGCGCGCATGGAGTTCAGCGTTGACGGCATTCCCGTAGGCGGTGTTCTCGGCGTTGCTGTGATAGTTGGAAATATTCAGAGAGAAGCCATGGGCGCCCTGTAGTCCTGCCGCATTGAGCCGCTGGGCCATCGTTGCGGCGTCAATCCATCCGGGGTTACCGGCGTCCAAATATGTCCAGGCGTTAGGTGCCTGTGCGTTGAGCTGGGCAATGGCATTGATCAGCATGTTTTGCCGGTCGCCCACTTGCGATGAACTCATGCAGTCGAAGTCACCGAGTGCATCGGGTTCCAAGATGACGAGTGCCGGCCTATCGGCGATACCACCTGCAAAGCTTGCGATCCACGTGTTGTAGGCGTCCAAAGAGCCTGCACCGCCACCGGAGTGCCCTCCGCATGCGTCGCGACCTGCAATGTTGTAGGCGACCATGATGGGAAGTTTGTCGTGATAAGCGGCTGCGCCGACGTATGCGCCGGTGGCGGTACCGATGGTTCCGCTCCAACTGCCGAACCATCGCGCCATTGGCTGCTGCCCGATTGACGTGCGAATGGCGTTCGACCTGCCGTCTTGGGGGTTGGCGTCAGCCCACTGGAGGGCGGTTGAGTCCGGGTCGACATAGAACTCGTTCGTGAGTTCAGGTGGACTTGCGGCAGAAGCGATGGGTGCTGTGCCGAGCGAGGCCAGTGCCACGGCCAGGGCAGTTGCGGCGATGCGAATGCGAGGTCCTGATGACAAGCGCATTTGTTGCTCCGATCTATTGGGATTGGGTGGCTGATATCAGCCGGTTTCCAGTGGAGAATCACTATTTCCGGTCCGCGCTGTCCCTGCTCTAGTTCGCGAATGATCGTACGGGAACTGGGGGCGGTTTTTGGCGGTATCTTGCAGATTGGTTGCGACTAGGAAGCGAAAAGACGCCCAACTATTTGGGAGCGATCCCGGATGATTTCCAGAGTGGCTAAGTCAGCATGTCCCGCCATTCGACCTGCTGTCAATAGCATCTGGGAATCAATGACACCAGACTCGCGATGACCTACACGCATGTTTTTGGAAGCGGTCCCGGCTTGTCGGGCGCTAGTTTCGGTGGTAGCTTCTAGCCATCCCTTGAAGTGACGCGCCGCACACAACTTGTGTGGAAGCGCTCCTAAATAGTTTGGAGATTCTGTGGTTGCTCTTGACCGGACGCCCCGTGGGCGTGCTGCTCGAATATCCGTTTTGACAACATCCGCCTTGATGCTGAGTATGGTGGCGGCGCCATTGGCGATCGCCGGCCCTGGCGTTGCCGCGCATGACTTCACCGATGGCAACACCTCAGGATGGCATGCCTATGCCAATGCCGGTGCGGTCTCGTCGTCGGTTGACACCGGCGAATTTTGCGCTGTGGTGGAAGGAGGCGACAACCCTTGGGATATCGCAGCTCAACTCGACGAAGTTGTTTTTGAGCGTGGGTCCACCTATGAGGTTTCATTCGACGCACATGCATCCGCGGCCCTGAGCATCCCGATGCAGGGAGGTGTTGGCTACCCTGCTGCGTTCGCCCACTCTGTGGCCTTGGACGGGACTGACACGCCACAACATATCGAGTTTACTTTTTCTCCTGAGGAATGGCCCACAGCCGCGGAGACCCCAGAATCACCGGTGGAGGATTCTTGGAACACAGCGACGGGCAACATCTCCTTCCAGCTGGGCAACCAGGATCAGCCATACACCGTGTGCTTTGACAACTTTTCCGTGGTGAACAGGTCCGTGGAACAAATCGTGGGGGGTGACTTTGAGGATGGGGAACTTTCTCCCTTCTACGCGGCCGGACTCGGGGTGAGCAGCAAGGTCGTTGCTGGAGTCCTGGAAGTAGACCTCCAAGGTGGCACGGTCGATAAGTGGGATCAACTTGTTGGCTTTAACGGGGTGATCATTGAACCGGGCGTCACGTACACGCTTTCCTTTGACGCAGGCTCGTCAAGCGGCCGTCCAGTCCGGGTTGTTCTCGGCGACGACGAGCCGCCGCACGATGTGCTTTTTGAACAAACGCCCACGCTCACACCAGGCATTTCCCATTATGAATACACCTTTACCGCTTCGGCAGGATTTCCATCCACAGATGCCGAAACGCCAGGCCTTGGTGAAGTTTCCTTCCAGTTAGGTGGATCGCCAGAGCCTTGGACATTTAGTTTGGACAATGTCTCTCTTCTGAGCGGCACTGTGGCACAGAAATTCACTCCAGAAACGGGGCCTCGCGTTCGAGTGAATCAGGTGGGTTACCTTCCTGATGGGCCGAAGCAGGCCACGCTCGTGACCGACGCAAGTGATGGTGTTGAATGGAAGCTCCTGGGCGCCGGCGGCGTGGTGATGGTTGTGGGACAGACTGTGCCTGCAGGAATCGATGTAACCGCAGGTCTAAACGTTCATGAGTTGGACTTCAGCACATACAACAAGCCCGGGACATACACCTTGGTCGCGGACGGGGAGGAAAGCTACTCATTTGTCATCGATGAGAGCATTTATCAACAACTGCGGTATGACGCCATGAATTATTTTTACCCTGTGCGTAGTGGTATCGCGATCGACGGTTCAGTCATGGTGGGCCAGCCTGATTCCGAAAAGTACACACGGCCCGCCGGGCACGTTGAGAATCCCAGCAGTTCTCTGGAGGAAGGCAGCGCCAATCAGGGAGATTATGACGTGGCCTGCCTTACCCCGGCGACCGAGGGTGAGTATTGGATGTACGGCGACTGGTCTTGCAACTACACTTCCGACGTCGTGGGCGGTTGGTACGACGCCGGTGACCATGGAAAGTATGTTGTCAATGGTGGTCTAGCCGTGGCGCAGATCCTCGGTACGTACGAGCGCACGCTGTCCAGTCCCACCGGCGCTAGTGCCGACCTGGGCGATGGCTCACTGAATATTCCCTTGGATGAGAGCAGTAATGGTGTTCCGGACCCGCTGGACGAGGCCCGCTGGGAACTTGAATGGATGATGAAAATGCAGGTTCCGAGCGATGCAGACTTGTACGCCGGTATGGTTCATCATAAAGTTGCCGACGTCGACTGGACCGGGCTTCCGCTGCTACCTTCGGATGGTCCGCAGGAGCGTTACCTGCATCGTCCCTCGAGCGCTGCCACCTTGAATTTTGCTGCCGTGGCTGCACAGGGTGCACGCTTGTGGGAACAGTACGATCAAGAGTTTGCCGCGGATCTTCTTGCAGCCGGAAAGATCGCTTGGGCTGCCGCCCTCGAGACTCCGGACCTGTACGCGCCAGCGCCGAATACAGACCCCAGCCCCGGCAGTGGCCCCTACGATGATGACAACGTTTTAGACGAGTTTTACTGGGCGGCGGCAGAAATGTTCTTGACCACCAGTGAGCTGGGCTTCAAGGACTACGTGCTCGCAAGCGATTACAACACCGCCGATATTTGGACTGCAGGGGGACTCAACTGGTTCGAAACGGCCGCATTGGGGCGCATGAACCTTGCAACGGTTGAGTCGGACATCCCCGGACGTACAGAAATCCGCAGCTCGGTGATTGCAGCGGCTGAAAAATACCTTCTGTGGCAGCAGGGACAACCGTTTGGCACGGCATACCCTGGCGTCGATGGACAGTACGACTGGGGTTCGAACAGCTCTATTCTCAACAACCAAATCGTTTTGGGCACTGCCTTTGACCTCACCAGTGACCAACGGTTTGCTGATGGTGTAATAGAAGCGATGGATTATTTACTGGGCCGCAATGCCCTCAATCATTCCTACATCACTGGTTACGGCCACCAATATTCGAAGAATCAGCACAGCCGGTGGTTCTCACATTCACTCGATCCGAGCCTGCCCAACCCGCCCCGCGGGTCGGTATCCGGTGGTCCGAATTCCATGACAGAAACCTGGGATCCTGTCATCAAAATGTTCTACAACGAAACCGACAACTGCGCACCACAGCTGTGCTATGTGGATGACATCCAGTCATGGTCTACCAACGAAATCACTGTGAACTGGAATTCCGCGATGTCTTGGGTAGCGTCATTTGTTGCGGACCAAGCGGCCGGCAATGAATCCGGGGCTGGAGGCATGGTGCACGTCGACCAGCAACCCGCCGACCTCTCAGTCTTAAGCGGAGAGACTGCGCATTTCACAGCCTCGGCAACGGGAAAGCCCGCACCGTCCGTACAATGGCAACAGTTCAAGAACGGTGAGTGGGAGGACGTCTCGGGCGCCGTGGTCTCGACGTTGACGCTGTCAACGACGATCGCGGATCACGGACGATCTTACCGAGCATATTTCTTCAATGAATTCGGAGGCGTTTACTCTGACGTCGCCACCCTTGTTGTGAGGAATGTTCCGGACGCGTCTGAGTCTGATCCGACGCCGGACCCGAGCATCGAACCCACAGTGGTCCCGACGTCGGAACCGGAGGATGATTCGTCCCAAGGTGATCCGGCGAGGGACACAGAGAAATCCAAATTAGCAGCCACGGGTTTTGGAATGCAGTGGACGGTCTTTGCCGTCCTCGTTTTGGTCCTCATTGGCACTGGGGTCGTCCTTCTAGGACGGAGGGCAACTGGGGAGGGCTCGTAGCGTCCCTAGTCTCCCGACCTGACCCGAAACACCCCACCTCTGAGACCTCAAAGATCCCAGAGGTGGGGTGTTTCGTGCGCGCGGAAAGAATCATGGCAGTAGACTTCAAATCATGCCCAAATCCATTCCTGATCACCTAGCGTCGGCACCCAAGGTCCCACTCTTCCGTGCGTCGCATGATCCACAGAGCCGACCGACGCTTGACGAGGTAGCACTGCGTGCGGGCGTGTCACGTTCTGCGGCATCGCGAGCCATAAATAATGCACCACACGTCAGTTCGGTCAAGCGTGACGCTGTCATGAAAGCAGCTCAGGATCTCGGCTACTTTCCCAACGCGACAGCGCGCGCACTCGCTACAAACAAAGTCGGTTCGGTGGTTCTGGTCGTTTCAAATGAGGACCCCGCTTTTTTCGCAGATCCGTTCTTTTCTCAGATCATCGTCGGGATTGCCACCGCCCTGGAGAAATCTGAACTTGATTTGACGTTGATGCTTGCATCCCCGAGTAGTGGCCCGGAGCGTCTGCAACGACTATTGAGGTCACGCCGGGCGGATGGGGTGATGGTATTGGCCATGCGCAAGGATGACCCGCTGAATCAGATTCTCGCGACGACTGACCTCCCCGTTGTGTTCTGCGGTCGCACTTTGGGCAGGGAGCATCGTTGGTACGTTGACGCAGACAACCGAGGGGGTGCGCGTCTTGCTACCGAGCATCTATTGGGCGCTGGGCGCAAGCGAATTGCTACCATCATCGGTCCTATGGACTTGGAAGCCTCCGCCGCAAGGTACAGGGGTTTCGCTGACGCCATGGCCGTCGTTGGTCTTGCCTCCGATTGGTTGGCAGAAGCGGACTTTACCCGTGAAGGCGGTGTCCAAGCCATGACGAAGCTTTTGGACGATCATCCGGATCTGGACGCTGTTTTTGTCGGCTCAGACAACATGGCGGCGTCTGCGGTTCGGGTATTGAAGTCCCGCGGACGTAACGTCCCGGAGGATGTAATGGTTGTGGGGTTCGACGATCTAGGCATTGCGCAGGAGACTGAACCGACTTTGACTACCGTAAGTCAGCCGATTAAGGCACTCGGCCAAGAAATGGCCATGATGCTCATGCGCCTGATCGACGGCGAGAGCCCGAGCCCCATGATTCTGCCTACACACTTGGTGGTGCGCGAATCTGCGCCCGCCAGCCAAACAAATTCCAACGCGATCACACCATAAGAACTGGTCTGGTCCCTCTGAGGGAGCAGAAGAACGTCGTGCTGTCCTGAGAAAAACGCTTTGAGTACCGCAGAGGGTAGCCTTCCACGCGGCGCAAAGAAGCGCGACGGTGACCCGTGCGGTGAACGCGGGTCTGCCCAAGGGTTGGTTGATAGATTGGGGTGAAAGTATGCTGGCGGATATTTGGCCATTCCGGTGGGTAAATGGTGGATTGACCTTCCCTGTTTGGCGCTTGGGCCGCGCTCACCAATAGGCGTGAGGGGGAGCCATGAACAGGCCTGAGAACGAACTGTTAGCGGAGGCATCTCGCCATTGCGGAACGCTGCCCTCCCCAGTAACAGTGATGCAGGCCCGGCACCTGTCCGGTGCCGGCTTCGGGAAACTCATCGAATGGGAGGTTGGACGCGGCCTCAACACAGGGAAACACCAGCGGTCACCTGCGGCCGCACTTGGTGCTGTCACGTACGGCGGCACCAAAACCACACTTTGGATCGACTGGGACCACGACCACGGCGACGAAGTAGAGCTAGATCCCGACGCCTGGGTGCGTGTCGCCCAGCTGCCGGCCGGGAAGGTGTCGACGTGAACGCCGAATCAGTAGATCTGGTTGCTGTCCTTGAAAGTGACAAAAGCGAAGACATCGGGCAGGGGAATTCGCACCTCGCGCTTGTGACCAGCCTGGCTACGGAACTTCACAGTGCACAAGTTCTCACCCTTGGACGTGTCCAGTGCTTGGAGGACACCCGCCCCGCCATGATCGCTGACACCAACGGACGTGTACCAAGGAACAGAACCGCCGTCCTTCGGCACAAAAGCCCACTCAGCCGGGCGCACATGAAGCCCGTATGGGTCAAACTCCGCCACGATCGAAACGTCAGTAGCAAACGATTCGCCACTGTTGACCAGCTTCATACAAACCTGCGCCTGCTCCGCAGATCCGTCCACTGCCTTGTCCAGCACGATCGCCTCACACTCGAGTACAAACACAGGATCCTTGTACGCCCGCGTATCCCTAGAGTTTCTGATCGAAATCAGCAGGGCTGCAGACGAGAAGAGCACCCAAAACACAACACCGGCAACTGCGGCAACACTTCCAAATTTCATGCTCCGGGGCCTACCCCACGGACCTATTCGACTATCAAGTTCGACTCATGATGAACCAGCTCTTCCGCGACTACTTGGACGGGCGGGTACTCGGGCACGGAAACGTGTGCACCGTGACTATCAGCATTGAGCCCGGCGTCTACTTCCTGCTACTGGCAGCTTCGACCCCGCAGCACCCACCATGCGCGACCTGCAGCGCGGCATCAACATCAGCCGGTACGTGTCCACGGACGGCATTGGCTTCGGCATTGCTGCCGCCGCCCGTGTGGAAGGACGAGAAGCCAGGAACCGGGTCATCGCCGAAGCCGCCGCTATTGCCGGTGAAACCTTTGCGGACATGGAAGCCGCGCTCCTAGCCATGGGTGCAGCCGCCCGACAAGTGGAAGTCCCCAAGTACGTCATGCCCCCACCGCTCTACCCAACCGGCAACATCGCCAAACAGAAACGACGGAGAAAACTGTGAAGAGCTGGCTGACACGCAAAATCGAAACCGATGAGGCCACGAACAAGCTCCACGCAGCCCTCACCCCAGGACAAGCACCAGCATTCATCGACGCCTGCGCGTCCCCCGCCCAATTCGGCATGACCGCTGAGGACATCAACCAAATCAGCCACGCCATGGTCAACTACCGCATCCTCGCCTTCGGATGGGGCGACATCAAAGACCTAGGCGAACGCGGCACACCCGGCTACCAAGGCGGCGTCACCCAAGGATCCGAACCGTACGAACGGAATCAGCCTGGACACCGCAGACCGCATTGAATAGTGGCGTATGGCGGTAACCAATCGCTGGCGACAGATAGAGAAACATTGGAACCAAGCCGTAGTTAGACCGGAAGGTCCCAGAGGCATGAGAAGATGTTGCTGTGTCCACAGAAACTAGGCCGTCTTTAATACAACGAACCGGCATCTACTTTAAAAACTCTGTCCTGTACTTCGGGCGGAAGTGGTGGTGCGGCATAGTTGTAGGCATCCTCGTAGTGGCCCTCGCAATCTTCGTAAACGTTGTGCCCCTGGAAAAATGGCAAGCGGGGACTGCAAACGGGATACTCATTTTCATCGGGGGCGTTGTCGGAATACTTTTCGCACCAACACCCAAGCCTGTAAACCACGTCCAGACAGCTAGCGCCTCAGTGCTGAGCCTGCTGGATATGAAAACAAATAGCGATCGCGCACAAACTGCGATAACCGAGGTTGCATCAGAGTTGCAAGTACCGTCGCTAACAATCCGTCTTGTGGCTGCGCAGGATCTACTGCTTCAACAAGAAATACACTATGCACGAACCATTGAAAACTGGAACACCGTTGCACCCGGAGTCGTGGATCGAGTTGTTTTCGATAGAAGTGCTGGATCACGACGATTAAGGCAGCTTGAGGCGAATGAAGGAAACACAAATGAGTGAGAGTAACGACCGCATCAGCGGCAAAGTGGCAGAAGTTGTTAGCGATCGAGAATTGATCCTGAACCGAGGCAAGAACCACGGCGTCAGAAAAGGAATGTATTTCAACATTCTCGATCCAAAAACGATTGGTATCAAAGATCCGGAGACAGGCGAGGATCTTGGCGGCATTAAACGCGTAAAAATTACGGTAGTTGCCGTGGAGGTCGCCGAAAATATAACGCTGGCTCAAACCTTTCGCACACAGAAAGTCAATATTGGAGGAAAGGGCACATTCGCCGTCTATGACTCTATTATTGGACAAATGGCTGCCCCTAGGGTTGTCGAACGAGTTGAGACCCTAAGGCTCGACCCCAATGGTCCGAAGCCGCTGGGATCATCTGAAAGCGCTGTTAGCAAGGGTGATCCTTTCGAACTTGGTACCGAGGGAGACGCAAGTATTTCTCGGGCCGTAACCGTTTGGGAATAGTCATGGGATCCACTTGCGGCGCGAAGAAGCGCGACGGGAACCCTTGCCGCTCCGCCCCGTTGAAGGGCGGGAAGCCGTGCAAGCGTCATGGCGACGCGATAGCTTGAGTCATGAACACTGGGAAGAATGCACCAACCCTTGTCGTTCGCGCTTACACGCCGGAGCAGGTTGCTGAGATGTTGCAGGAGAAGGTGGAGGCTATCAACCGTCACTGTAGAACCCAAGTATTGAAGGGTGCCTACAAAACCGGCGGCAAGACCTCGCCGTGCCGGATCCCGCCCGCAGCGATTGATCATTACCAACGCACGAGGCCCCGGCAGTAGCGATACTCGCATCGTACCGCCCACCGTTTACCCACCGGAAACCGTCAATAATGACCGTTAGTGACGGGTAGCGGGCACAGCTCATTCACCCGTTCTGCCCCGGAATCTAGGTATCAATGAGCAATGGTCAGCAATGGCCGGAAGCGGCAATTGCTAATCCTAAGTTCTAAGATCAACAGACTCGCGAGTTCGACGTCGATAACGCATCAGCACTCACTATGGGATCGGGGCTGACTGGCTACGCCAAGATCTCCCAACAGGTCGGTGCGGCATTTTCGACCGACTCGCCATAAACGCGCCAGAATCAGCGACAATTGCCGACTGTTTAGTACCCTTCATTGTTGCAAATGACCCTCTAGAACAAAAGGTAATGCGGGGTCTTGACAAGTCGAAGTAGCCCTCTCAGCCTAAAGCGGGGGTCATCGGTTCGAATCCGACAGGGGCCAGAAAGCTCGGAATGACGCTGGACGAGACCGGTGCGAAATAGCCCCGACAGGGGCCATCCTTGCGTTATCTCTCTACAAAACTCCGTGTCCTTTAGAAGTTTGGTTCCAGTGTGAAGAAAAGTTCCTACCGGTAGTTTTCGTTGTGTCAACGTCAACGGATGGACCCATCTACTCGTGGTTCCAACCGTGCGGCTTCTCTTTAAAGCCAAATACTGCTGGGATGGTGGGCTACTTTCCCTATGTGCCAGCCTCCTGTGGAGCGCATGTGGTCGGAAGGTGAGCCGCCAATCCAGTAGGGGAGTCCGCCCTGTCACTCGTGGTCGCGGCAAACTCGTGGGGTAACTGATCGGGCTCACCGTTGCGGAGGGTCGAACCACGGAACTGCATCGCCAACGTGTGCTGCGCGAACGTCCGCACTCGCCAGAAACCTCAAGGTTGCGAGAATCGCGATGATATGCAATGGATTCCACCACAAAGGCCTTTTGGGTGCCCGTTGGCTGTCATAGCAACGATTTTGCGCACTCGCGCTCCAGAGGTTTTTTGTCCAAACAGGACAGCTTGCCCTGACTCAACTAGGCTGGAAAGTGGACGAAAGGAGCATTTCATGAAGAAAATCCTCATGGTATTGACCAGCGTTTCCGAGATCGGCGATACAGGCGAGAAGACCGGCTACAACGTGGCCGAGGCCGCGCATCCTTGGAAAGTCTTCAAGGATTCCGGGCACTTCGTCGACTTCGCGTCCATCAAGGGCGGTCAACCTCCGCGCGACGAGGTTGACTCGACAGATCCCATCCAGGTTGCTTTCACAGAAGACGAGACCACGCGTGCCGGCCTCTACAACACGGCATCCGTTGATGTGGTTGATCCCGAACAGTACGACGCCGTTTACCTTGTGGGAGGCCACGGCACCATGTGGGACTTCCCCGACAGCGAAGGTCTGCAGAACCTAGTGTCCAGCGTCTACACTGCTGGCGGAGTGGTGGGCGCTGTCTGCCACGGGCCTGCCGGATTGTTGAACGTCACATTGGACAACGGCATTCACCTCGTCAATGGCCGTAAGGTTGCGGCTTTCACCAATGATGAAGAAGTCGCCGCAGGAAAGGACAAGGTTATCCCGTTCTTCCTGGCTGACAAGCTTGAGGAACTGGGCGCCACGCACGTCTTCGCGGACGTCTTTGAGGAGAAGGTTGAGGTAGCTGACCGTTTGGTGACAGGCCAGAACCCCGCCTCGGCTGCCGGCGTCGCCAAGGAAATGGAGAAGCTGCTGGCGGAGGTCATTCACCAGGAGAAGGCTGAGGAGCAGGACGAGGCAAAAGCAGTCCGTGCCCAGAAGGACGCTGAGAAAGCGGCCAAGAAGGCCGCAAGCGATACCGGTCACTGACTCGACTGGTCACTGACCCAGCGACCCACAGATTCGGCGACTCAAATTGAAGCTGGCTGCTGCATCGAAGACGGTGCAGCAGCCAGCTTCATTTTGTCTAGACGCATGCAGACGCATAGCCCAGCGGTCCGTAACGCCAGCCGACGCCTCTACATTCGACGAAAAGCCTCGGTGTTTCTGAGAGCTTCGACAAAGTTTTCTGCCAGGTCCGTGGGGGCGTCTTCGGCACACAGTGCCATAAGTTTTCTGGTCAAGGCTATCTCTGGGACTTCTACCACTGCTACTCCGAAGAGCTGTTCGGTCATGGCCAGTTGGGGGACCATGGCCACGCCGTGCCCGGCAGCAACCAACCTCAGCGTCACGTTGAAATCGTCGCTGGAGGCCACCACGCGCGGATGCAGACCCGCATTGGCCAAGACAAAATCGAACACGCTGGCGTCGCTTGATCCGCGCAGGTGAAGAATCCAGGGGGCTTGACTCAAAGCGTCCACGCTCATGCGCGAACCGGGCGTGATGCCCCAACTCGCGGGCACCACCACCTTGTACGGATCCTCGCCCAGCCAGTGTCGGCTCACACCTTGTGGCAGCGCCAGCCCTGACTCGCCAACCTGATAAACAATTCCAATGTCGAGCTCGCCACCAACCCGAAGACCAGGGACGACGGCGCTTGGCTCACCAATGGCGATATTGACCTGGACGGCGGGAACTTGCCACGCAGGCAATTCAATAATGTGCGAGATGACGGAGGCAGCGACTGAAGGAAAAGCCCCCACGCGCAGTTCGCGAACAGCGCTGCCTCCAGCTGCCACTCCCGCGGCGAGGAGATTCTCCGCATCCCGGAGCAGCTTTAACGCCTGCCGGCCCATGGCGTGTGCTGCCTGAGTGGGGTGCACGCTGCGCGCGCTGCGCACAAACAACCGCACATTGCTGGCCTTCTCCAACGCAGCCATTTGCTGCGACACCGCGGAAGCCGTATAACCAAGCCGGTTTCCAGCAGCTGTGAAAGAGCCGAGCCTGACAACTTCCACCAGCGTGCGCAGATGAATCAAATTGAGCATAAGCATTCCTTGAAGTCAGGTGCGTGAACTGTCCATGTGGTTCACATCATATGTGCCAATTTTTCTTTTATGGTTGTTTAGCCAGCTGCAACCAATGCCGCATCCGGCCAGCCACAGCGTCATATGTGACCCAGCACTTTCATACAAAGGATTAGGAATGCTTGAGCAACGGCTCTTTATCAACGCCCGGTTCCACACACTCGTGGCTTCCGAGCCCCAAGTGCAAGCCGTGCTGACCCGCGGAGAGCGCATCGTGGCTCTGGGGCAGGGGGAGGACCTCCGAGCACACGCCACAGGCCCGGTGGAAATTGTTGATCTTGACGGCGCAACTGTCATCCCCGGGCTGACCGATTCACACATTCACACGGCGAACTTTGCCCGTGAAATCGCCGCATTGGACCTTCGCGGCACGCGCAGCATCGCAGAAGCGCTGGAACGGGTGCGAGTTTATGCCCAAGGGCTCCCGCGTGATTCCTGGGTGTTTGGCGGACGCTGGGACTTCAACGCCTGGGCCGTCCCTGTGCAACCGAGCCGCTACGAGCTCGACGCCGTCACGGGTGGCCGTCCCGCCGCGCTTCCCAGCATTGACGGACACACCCTCTGGGCCAACTCAGCCGCACTGGCCGCTGTCGGAATTAATGCCTCTACTCCCAGCCCTGTGGGTGGGGAGATCGTTCGGGATTCTGCTGGTGAACCCACGGGCGTCCTGCGCGAAGCCGCCGGAGACAAACTTGTGGACATCATGCACAGCGCTGAGGCCGGCGACCTTGGCGTGCAGCTACTCGAGGCGCAGCAGCGACTGCTGGCCGTAGGACTCACAGGGGTCCATGATTTCGATGGCGAGGATGCGTTGGCCGCCTATGCTGGCATGCGCGAGTCTGGAAAGCTGAGCATCCGTGTCCACAAGGCTATTCCGATGACCGCCTTGGAGCAGGCCATTGGCGAGGGCAGGGCCACAGGGGACGGTGATGTGTGGCTGCGCACCGGCCCCGTCAAGCTCTTCTCAGACGGCGCGCTCGGTTCGCACAGTTGCCACATGAACGCCCCGTTTCCGGATGAGAACGGCAATACCGGTATTGAGGTCATCCCCTACGAACGTCTGCTTGAACTGGTCCGTCTCGCGGCAGGAGCCGGAATCGTCGTTGCTACCCACGCGATTGGGGACCGTGCCAACGAGCTGGTGCTGGACGCTTATGCTGACCTAGCCCGAAACCCGCTGGGCCCCCCTGTTGGGAACGGCCAACGTGCCTCGAGGCTCCGCCACCGGATTGAGCACGCCCAACACCTGCGCCCTGAAGATATTGCCCGCATGTCCCGGCTCGGAGTCATTCCCTCCATGCAACCCACCCACTGCACCACTGATATTCCGCTGGCCTCGACCCTCTTGGCAGGGAGGAACTTGGCCTCCTATGCGTGGCGTTCGTTGCTCGATGCCGGTGCCGTTCCCGCGTTTGGTTCCGACGCGCCCGTGGAGCACCCCGACCCCATGTTTGGCATCCATGCGGCCGTTACACGCCAGAACCTTCATGACGAGCCCGAAGGCGGATGGCAGCCAGGCGAACGTGTCACCGTCACTGAAGCCATAGAAGGATTCACCGTTGGGGCGGCCTACGCTTCCGGAGAAGAGGCACATAAGGGGAGGCTGCGGCCAGGGATGCTGGCCGATTTCACTGCTCTGGCAGCCGATCCGTTCACCAGTCCAGCCTCTGAGTTACGCGATATTCCCGTCCAATCCACCACGGTGGGCGGCGTGGTGCGTTACCGCCGTAACCCGTAACCCGTAACCCGTAACCGGTAACGAGTAACTAGCCACCCGTAACCAGCCACACCTATACGCAGGCCATCACAAAGTTTCCCTCCAAGTTTCCCCATAAAGTTTCCCGACCCAATTCCCGCACCATTATTAGGAGAACAATCATGAACAAGTTCATCTCCGGTACCACCGTCAAGGCTCTGCGCACCGTCGCGCTGGCCTCAACCGTACTGCTGACTGCTCTGGCCCTGACCGGTTGCGGCGGCCAGAGCATCTCCGGGGGTGAGCCGGCACCGCAGAATGTTGGCTCTACCTTTACCGCCACGCCCGCACCAACCGAGGACCTTGCCAAGAGCGTCATTGACGGCATCAAAGTCGATCCTTCGCTGACGGCCGCCCTGCCGGCAGCGCTCCAATCCGAAGGCATCAAGATGACGACCTCCGAGGGATACCCGCCCATGGAGATGTTCGCCGCTGACGGGAAGACGCTCGTTGGTGTAGACCCCTCTATTGCACGGGCCCTGGCCAACAAAATGGGTGTGCCGCTGTCCATCAACAACGAAGACTTCAACGCGCAAATCCCCGGCATTACCACGGGCCGTTATGACTGGATCATGTCATCCATGACTGACAACGCTGAGCGACGCAAGACAGTGACGTTCGTGGATTATGTCCGTGCAGGTAACGGCTGGATCGTCAAAGCGGGCAATCCTGCGGCTCTGGGTGAGCCAACCACCGCCTGCGGTAAGACACTCGCCGTCGTAGATAATGGATCTTCGCTGGCCCTCGCCGAATCCATCGACGCCGATTGCAAGGCCGCCGGCAGTAAACCCGTGACCGTGTTGAAGTTCGCAGGCGATCAGGAAGCGATCCTCCAAGTCAGGAACGGCCGCGCCGACGCCGGAATCAACGACTATCCAGTGGCCGCGTACCGGGCCCAGACCTCCAGCGGCGAGCTGGAGGCAGTGGCTATTGAGGGTGGTGAAAGCCCATGGGGCATTGCCATGAAGCCAGAAAACAAGGAACTCATTGGCGTCGTCCAGAAAACGTTGCAGGCATTGATCGACGATGGCAGCTACGCCAAGATCTTGGACGCCTGGAACGTCTCGAAGATGACGGTCGGCACGGCCACCGTCAATGACGGTAAATAGGGAACTGCCGTGAAGAAACCCAGTAGGCCCAAGGAACTGAGCGGACCCGACGGTAGCCTAGTGCCCGTCGTCGCACTTAAACATCGAGACCGCTGGATTGTTGGAGCCTTGGCGCTGGCCGTGTTTATCTGGCTTCTGTCCACGCTCGCCACTAACCCCAACATCCGCTGGAACAGGGTGGCCGAGTATCTCTTTTTCCCCAAGATCATTGACGGAATTTGGGTCACGATCACCATATCCATCCTAGCCACAGTCCTAGGCCTGGTGCTGGGCGTTGTGCTGGCCATCATGAAGCTCTCGCACAATCCGGTCCTGAACTGGCTGTCTACACTTTACATATGGTTCTTCCGGGGCACACCGGTGCTGGTCCAGCTCATCTTTTGGTACAACTTGGCGTTCCTGTTTCCCAAACTGGTCCTCCAAATCCCGTTCACCAATATTGGTATCTGGTGGAACACCAACGATGTAATGACGGGGTTCAATGCCGCGCTCCTGGGCCTCGGGTTGAACCTCGCCGCATACTTTGCGGAGACGGTCCGCGCCGGAATTCAAGCCGTGGACAAAGGCCAAACCGAAGCCGCATATGCGCTGGGCATGACGCCGGTGAAACGCATGCGCGTCATTGTCCTGCCCCAGGCGTTGCGCATCATTATTCCGCCCACGGGCAATGAATTCATTTCCATGTTGAAAACCACGTCGCTGGTTTATGTGGTGGCCGGTAATGACCTGATGACCAATGCCAGCCAGATCTACAAGCAAAACAACCTGATCATGGAGCTGCTGATTGTGGCTTCGCTGTGGTACATGCTCATGACGGCCATCGCCACGTTCTTCCAGTCCAAACTTGAGACGCGCTACGGTGCTGAGGCCGTGCGTTTGGTGCGCCGGCCTGGACTTTTCCAGCGGGTATTCCTCAAACGCACGTCGCGGCCCCTCGCGGGCGCCGCCGCCATCACGCTGAGCGTGGATGATTCCATCAAGGCCGGGAAGGAACTCTCATGAGCAAGAAACTACATGTAGAAGCCCATGGGGTGACCAAGTCCTACGGCACCCATCTGGTTCTGGCCGGTGTTGACTTCACAGTGGGAACCGGCGAGGTGAGCTGCATCGTCGGGCCTTCGGGTTCGGGTAAGTCCACGTTCCTGCGTTGCTTGAACGCGCTGGAAACTTACGACGACGGGACCCTCCTAGTCGAGGATCGGCACGTTGGGTACGAATACCGGGAGGGACGCTATTACGAGTGGAACACGAAGCAGTTTGCCCAGTTCCGATCAAGAATTGGGATGGTGTTTCAACGCTTCAACCTGTTCGGGCACCTGAGCGCAGAGGAGAACGTGGCCTGCGCGCTGGTCCAAGTACGTGGTCTTAGCAAGGCGGCAGCCAAGTCCAGGGCCAGAGAGGAGCTAGCGCGGGTGGGACTGGCTCAACACGCGCACAAGCGACCGCACCAGCTTTCCGGTGGGCAGCAGCAACGCGTGGCGATCGCAAGGGCCTTAGCAATGGATCCGGAGATCATGCTCTTTGACGAGCCAACCTCAGCCCTTGACCCAGAACTCGTCGACGAAGTGCTGGAGGCAATGAAGGAACTAGCGCGTCAGGGCATGACGATGGTGGTGGTGACGCATGAGATGGGCTTTGCCCGCGAAGTGGCAGACACCGTGCATTTCTTCGACGCCGGCGTCATCGTGGAATCGGGAACCCCAGCTGCTGTTCTGGGCAATCCTCAGCATCATCGCACCCAAGCGTTTCTCGCCAAGGTGCTGTGAGCGGGGATTTCTTTCCGTCAGTCCCGGAAGTCACTTTATTGGGGGAGGTTTCCGGGCTCGTGTTGACTGAGGTGGCGGCAGGTGAGTGTCCGGCGCCGTAAATTCACAAGTAATGCATTCACAAGAAGTGCACGACGCCGGACACGTCACCTTCCAGCGTTGGCCTCGCGAAGGACTATTTGGTGGGCTTCTTTTTGGTGGTGTTCACAGCGTCGGGGGCATCCATAAGCGTCTCAATCCCGGGGTTGCCCGGGGCGGAGACCTGCGCAGCGTCGGCGTTCGCGTTCTCGACAATGACGAGGGCTTCGGTCTTTGGCGCGTGAATCTCATTGTCGAGAGATTCGGTAGCAGTGGCTTGCGCACTGTTGGTTTCCAAGAGTGAGCTGCGATGACGGCGGGCTTCAGCCAAGATGAACAGGCGCTCTGCCGCGGCAGTTTCGCCCGCCTCTTTGAGGAGTGAGCCGGCGGCCATCAAGGCCTCTGCGGCCACAGCATTCTCGCGGTAATCCAGGAACGCTCGAGCCGTTGACTCAGCTGAAATGTCGTTGATCTGGGTGCTGACACGGCTGGCGTCGTCCAGGGAATAGCCATGTCCAAGCTGGTAAACCTCGTGATACAGGGAGGCATAGTTTTCCTCCCTGAAGTCCATGGACTGATCCAAACGCACCTTCAGCTCCCGCTGCTCGGCAGGGGAGAGATCGTCCACTTCGAGCCCGATCCGATGAGCAAACTTACGCAAGTATTCCGGGCTAGCCAGCGGCATGCCACCTGAGAGTAGGTGCGCATCGGTGGGCTCGGCCTGCTCGGGCTTGGGAGCGGAAAAGAGGGCGAGGAATTTTTGGAACAGGGTATTCACGGGGGTCTCCATTGGTTAAAGCTGCCCTTAAATCTTCTCAGTGTTCGGGGCGATTAGCGGTATGGAATCCAGTGATACTCAACGCAGTGGGCGGGGTTGGCTGCCAAGGACGGATAGCGGCTTTGATTCCACTGCTGCCGCATCAGAAGCGCCGAAGGTGGTGCCTCAGATTCCCCACCTCGGAACTTCGAAGCAAGCCACCATCACTGCAGACGGGATTACCATCGACGGGATTACTGATGGAGGAAAGAGAATCTCTATCTATTGGGATAGGGACGTTTGTAGCGCCGTCAGATGCTAGAGAACCGTACACTTGGCGCTCGCAGAAGGATCCGCCATGACCCTTGGTCGGTTCCTCGGCGCCCCGCTGCTGAAGCGCTTCGGCAACGCTACCGTCCTGCGGGCCAGCACACTAATCTCCCACGCCCCATAGCAACACTGCGGCGTGGGCGCCTCTTTGGGCTTCCCCGAGGCATTATCCGTCGCGGCCGACAGCCTGCGCGGCGCCATGATCCTGGCTTTGGTCATGGTGGCCCTCGCGCCCCTGCTGACCAACACCGCCAAGTCACGTCCCCGCAAAGAGACCACCGCATTGGACTCGGCTACCCACTGACTCTTCTTTCGCCTACGGTTCGACGCCGGGAGCCCACCTTCCAGTGAAAGGTGGGCTCCCGGCGTCGAACGTCAGAAAGGGGAGGTACCTCAGACTGATGGGCGTGCCAGTCCCAAGGTTTCACGCAGAGTGCTGCCGGGATATACCGTTCGGAAGAGGCCGCGCTCCTGCAAGATAGGCACCACCAGATCCACGAAATCCGTCAACGATTGAGGATAGACGGGGCACATAAGGTTGAAACCGTCGCAGGCGCCGGACTCAAACCACTCCTGAATCTCATCCGCAACCTCGGTGGGAGTGCCTATCATGGTGGCATGGCCACCGCCTGCGGCCAGGAAGCCAAGTAGTTCCCGCAGCGTGGGCTGCTTCGTCTCGATGATGCGCTGGACTGTCAGATACCGCCCCTGCGGACCGGTAAACAATTCAGCAGGCGGTAGCGGCGCCACACGCTCATCAAGTCCATGGTTGTGGTAGTCCTGGCCCGTGAAAACGCCGAGTTGGGCAAGGGCGGCGTCAATATCCAGGTAGGTATCAAGGGCCCGTTTCTTCTCCAGCGCCTGCGCCTGCGTTGCCCCGATATAGGTGACTAAACCGGGCAGAATAGGAACTTGTGTGCCGCCGCGACCTGCCTTAGTCAGCCGCACTTTCATATCCGCAGCGAACTCGAGCGCTGATTCCTTGTCCCATGCCACCGAATAGATGGCCTCGGCAGAACGGGTCGCGAAGTCCCGCCCAGCTTCCGAAGAACCTGCCTGAAACAGCACTGGATGGCCTTGGGGAGGGCGTGGAACATTCAGCGGACCCGCCACCGAGAAGTGCTTGCCTCGATAATTGATGGGGCGAATATGCCCGGGATCGATGAACGTCCCTGTTTCTCGGTCTCGGGAGAGTGCCGTATCAGACCACGAATCCCACAGTTGCTTGATCACTTGGACAAACTCGTCGGCGCGATCATACCGCTCGGCATGGGGTGGCAAGGCGGCCATGCTGTGATTCTGGGCCTCGGCATCAAACATGGATGTGACAATGTTGGCCCCCGCCCGGCCACCACTGATGTGATCCAGCGAGGCCAGCATCCGGGCAGCGTGGAACGGGGTATAGAAACTGGATGAAACGGTGGTGATCAGGCCAATGTGGCGGGTGGCCCTCGCCATGGCGCTCAATGCCGTCATCGGTTCAAGAAGTCCCGGAACGCCTGCTGAATACTTGCGGTTCACGCTGTGCCCGTCGGCAAAGAACACGGCGTCCAGAAAGCCACTTTCGGCCAGCTTGGCCAGTTCCTCGAAATAGGTAATCTCGCCGACTCTATCGGCACTGGAATCTGGATGCCGCCAGCCCATGGTGTGATGTCCGGTGCCGAACAAGAAGGCGTTGATGTGTAATTCTCGTGTCTTTTCCATACTGCTCGTTCCCACGTTAACCGGCCCCTAATTCATCACTAGTCCGCCGTCGACCACCAGATTTTGTCCGGTGACAGCCCGGGCCCAAGGCGAAGCGAAGAACAGGGCCGCATCAGCAAATTCTGCTGGGGTGGTGACCTTGCGCAGCGGTGTCCCGCTGGCAATCAAGTCAAAGACCTGCTCGGGGGTAGCCGAGGAAGCATCTGTGCGGCGCAACAGCCCGCCGGAGACCATGTTGACGCGGATATTTGTCGGTCCCAGATCGGCCGCGAACGTCCTGGTCAATGCCAGCAAAGCCGCCTTGGCCGCCGTGTAGTCGTGGTAGGGGACCACCGGATTCTGAAAGAGGTTGGTGCCGATGTTCACAATGGCACCGAAGCCGGCTTCCTTGAGCCCAGGCAGCACGGCTTGGATGGTGTTCAGCGCCCCACCCACCACTCCGGAGAACTGGGCCTGGAAATCTGCAAAACCAATCTCCTTGGCCTTGGGCCGGGCGTCTCCGTTGAAGGAAAAGTCCGGGAGGGCGTTGTTGATCAGGGTGGTGATGGGTGCGTCAAAATACTCCGCGGCGGCGCCGACCATTGCTGCCACTTCATCGCTCTTGGTAACATCGGCCTGCAGCGCAATGGCTTGGTCCGGGCCGAGTTCGGTGGCCAGTTGCCGGGCGGCGTGTTCACTGTTGCGGTAGTTCAACACCACCCGGGCGCCTTCACGGGCAAAGGAGCGGGCAATCTCCACACCGAGCCCGCGACCGGCGCCGGTGATGAGAACAGTCTGGTCTTTGATGAGCACGTGTGCACCTTTCAGAAGCGCGAAAGGATGCACAAAATTACGAGATGTACGCCAAAAGACGGTGTTCTCGTATTTGATTCCGGACCGGCATCCCTTCGCTCGGATTATCGAGATCAGGTTCGACGGGTCTAGCTCTCAGCCGCAATGCGGCACCCCGTGCAGTGTCCAAGAGCAAAGCTACCATGCCTGCCCACAGTCCAGTCGCGGAGCGGCCTACGGCGTAGCCGCAGCGCGGTTCAGCTAGAGGTCAGCCCGCTCAGCATGAGATCGAGTCCGAACGTGAAGATCTTGCTAGCGTCCCGTTCCGTGGGCTCCAACAGCCCGGCGCGCGTCAGCCCGGCACGGGTCTGTTCATCGGTCACCGAACCCAAAACGTAGGAAAGCAGCGCCTCTGCCGCCCACTCGGCTTGATCCGTGGCTAGATTTTCGCCTACCAGCAATGCACCAAATTGCTGCAGTGGGGCCGTGGCGCGTGGGTTCAGGGCGTGCGCCAGCGCCACCACCTCGGCACTGTCCCGCACCGTCAGCAGTGTGGCGCGCAGACCCACCGCCAGCTCTCGAATGCTCTGCGGAGACTGAGCTGAAACGGGTTCCAGGATCAGTCCGGCGAGCACGGTAAGCAGTTCTTGCTTGTTTTTCACATGCCAGTACAGCGCCCCCGGTTGCACACCAAGATCACGGGCCAAGCGGCGCATGGACAAGTCGGCCAGGCCGTACTCACGCAGGATTTCCATGGCTGTCTCCACGATTGCCTCACGCGTCAACGCCATTGTGGCCCCACCCTTTCCAGATTCTCATGCCACCGCGGCACCCCTCCATCTTCCCCCATCAGCAGGGCCCTCGATTGACAATGTCCACAGCTCACCCCACTATTGAACAGTGTTCAATTACTTTGCAGACCTCGCCGATCGCCAACTCGACGGCGCCACCTTGACCCGCCAAGAAGCCCTCGCAATCCTGGAATCCACCGATGATCAGCTGCTGGATCTGGTTGCGGCAGCCGCCCGGCTGCGACGCGCCCACTTCGCCAATACGGTCAAAGTGAACTATCTGGTCAACCTCAAATCCGGGCTCTGCCCCGAAGATTGCACCTACTGCTCACAGCGACTGGGATCAGCCGCCCAAATCCTGAAATACACCTGGCTCAAACCCGAAGACGCCGTGGCCCAGGCAGCTACCGGCATCCGCGCCGGAGCCTCCCGGGTCTGCCTCGTCGCGAGCGGCAAGGGACCCAGCGACCGCGATATAGACCGCGTGGCGGGCATGGTGGGCAACCTCAAGGTGCAGTACCCGTCCGTGGAGGTGTGCGCCTGCCTCGGCATTTTGAAAGACGGCCAAGCCCAGCGACTCAAGGCCTCCGGGGCCGACGCCTACAACCACAACCTCAACACCAGCGAAGAAAACTACGCCGACATCTGCTCCACCCACTCCTTCGCCGAACGCGTGCAAACCGTGGAACATGCCAAGGACGCCGGCCTCTCACCGTGCTCGGGACTGATCGTGGGCATGGGGGAGAGCAGCAACGACCTCATCGACGCGGTCTTCGCCCTCCGAGCCCTGGGCAGCGAATCCATCCCCGTCAACTTCCTCATGCCCTTCGACGGCACCCCGCTGGAAGGCACCTGGCTCCTCACCCCCGCCCACTGCCTGCGCATCCTCGCCATGGTCCGCTTCGCCTGCCCCGACACCGAACTGCGCATGGCCGGCGGGCGCGAAATGCACCTGCGCACCCTCCAACCCCTGGCCCTCCACCTGGCCAACTCGCTCTTCCTCGGTGACTACCTCACCAGTGAGGGCCAATCCGGGGCCGATGATCTCGCCATGATCGCCGATAACGGTTTCGTGGTACTGGGCGCCCAGACCACAGCTCTCCCCGGCGCGGACCACTCTGAAGCGGACAGTCCTGAGCTGGACCGCCAAGAAGCGTTCGACGCCGGAACCGCCCTGATCAGTCCCGTCACCATCCGCCGGCGTGGGGCCGGGACGGCCGTGGCCCCCAATGCTTGAGGCTGCGGCCAGCGAGGTGGGAACTAGTAGCACCGCAGGAACCGCCGTGAGCGGTGGGGCCAGTGTTGCGCCTAGTCCTAGGCCTGGGGCTGATCTCGGGATGCGCTCGCTGATTGCCCGGGACAGGGGACTGCTCTGGCACCCGTATGCGCCGCTGGATGGGGACGCACCCTACGCCGTCCATGCCGCCAACGGGGTACGCCTGACACTCGGCGCCGCGGATGGCAGCGAATTTGAGGCCATCGATGCCATGAGTTCGTGGTGGTCCATGATCCACGGCTACCGCAACCCGGTCTTGGACCAGGCACTGCAGGAGCAAGCCGGGAAGCTCAGCCATGTCATGTTTGGCGGGCTCACCCACCAGCCCGCCGTGGACCTGGCAGAACGGCTCACCGCCATGACCCCGGATGGTCTTGACCATGTTTTCTTTGCCGATTCCGGTTCGGTATCCGTGGAAGTGGCGCTCAAGCTTGCCATCCAGTACCAATTGGGCCGGGGCCGGCCTCAACGTACACGGTTTTTGGCTCTGCGCGGTGGTTACCACGGTGACACGTTCGCGGCCATGAGCGTGTGTGATCCCGTTGACGGCATGCACGCAGCGTTCCCATCGCTGGTGGCCAAACACCATTTCCTGCCGCAGCCACCTGCCGCCCGGCTCATAGGCGGAGAACTGCTGTCCGACCCGGCCGAAGTGGCTGGGTGGATCAATGCACTGGAGGAGACTGTGGAGCGCCACCGTGACGAGTTGGCTGCCGTCATTGTTGAACCAGTTGTGCAGGGCGCCGGCGGCATGCACTTTTACGCATCCGAGTGCCTTGCCGCCGCCCGCCGAGTGGCCGACGAACACGGCCTGCTGCTGATCGTGGATGAAATTGCGACAGGTTTTGGCAGGACCGGAAAGCTCTTTGCGTCGGAGTGGGCCGGGGTGGCTCCGGATATTATGTGCGTGGGCAAGGCACTCAGCGGCGGCTACCTGACGCTGGCAGCCATGCTGTGCTCGGCCCACGTCGCGCGTACTATTACCGATTCCCCGCTTCGTGCCCTCCTCCATGGGCCCACCTTCATGGCCAATCCGCTGGCGTGCGCCGTGGCTTGTGCCTCCATGGATCTGTTGCTGTCATCGGAGTGGCAGAGCCAGGTGCAGAGGATTGAACAGAACCTTGCCATTGCTCTGGCACCAGCTAACAACCTCGAGTCAGTGCGGGATGTGCGCGTCCTTGGTGCCATCGGTGTCGTAGAGCTTGGCGAAGCAGTGAATGTTCCCGCGGTGACCCGCGTTGCCTTGGAACATGGTGTCTGGGTGCGGCCCTTCCGCAACTTGGTCTACACGATGCCGCCCTACATCAGTAGCCCGGAGGATGTGGCCACGATTGGGGCGGGCATCACCGCGGCTATTGCTCAGGTGCACGGCTGATGGCCAGTACTCCTGAACGTGCTGTTGTCCCCACTGAAACCCCTAGCGCAACCACTAGCGCAGCCACGGCCATGGAGGCTTGGCTTGCGTCACGGGCCGAGGTTCGTCGGCAACGCGGCATGGTGCGCACGGCCTCGATGCGTCTCTGGCCGGAGAAGTCAGGAAGTCCTGAGGAGTCAGGAAACCCTGAGCCGTCAGGGAGCCCGGTAAATCCTGTGATTCCTGTAAATCCCGACATCCCCAACGGCACGACGGCTGGGGAAATCATTGACCTAGCCTCCAACGATTATCTGGGCCTATCCGCAGACCCAAGGGTCATAGCCGCCGCGGTGGCAGCACTTGAAGAATTCGGTGCCGGAGCAAAAGCATCCCGCGTTGTCTGCGGCACCACCCCTGCTCACGTGAAACTCGAAGAACAACTCTGCGCCCTCACCGGGCAGCAAGCTGCGCTCACATTCTCCAGTGGCTACACAGCAAACTTGGGTGTGGTGACCGCACTTGGAGGGCCGGGCACACTCATCATCCACGATGCCCACGTCCACGCGTCCCTCATTGATGCCGTTCGGCTCTCGCGCTCGCAGGCCATCGCCGTGCCCCACAATGATCTCAACGCCATCCGGGCCGCTCTGAAGAATCGAACGCAGCCGCGCGCCATCGTGGTGGTTGAATCCATCTATTCGGTATTGGGTGACGCGGCCGATCTGCCGGTTCTGGCACAGATATGTGCGGAGGCCGACGCCCTCTTGCTCGTGGATGAGGCCCACAGCTTAGGCGTGCTTGGCGGTGGAAGAGGTGCCGTTCATGCGGCAGGCCTGGCTGGCGTGCCGCATGTGGCAGTCACCGCTACGCTGTCCAAGTCGCTGGGATCTCAGGGCGGTGCTGTGCTGGGTTCGCCCGCCCTTCGCGAACACCTAGTGAACTCGGCCCGGACCTTTATTTTCGACACTGCGTTGGCGCCGGCGGCGGCTGCCGGGGCAGCCGAAGCAGCGCGGATTATGCTGGCTGAGCCGGAGCTGAGCGCCCGCGTCCGGGCCAACGCAGCCACCTTGGCCCGTAGCTGTGGAGTGCCTGTAGCTGCTGGTGCCGTGCAATCTGTTCCGATGGAAAGTGCCGCCCAGGCTGTACGAGTGGCAGAGCAATTGCGTGCGGCGGGGATTCAGGTGGGCTGTTTCCGCCCGCCCAGCGTGCCCGACGGCGTGTCCCGGCTCAGGCTTACCGCCCGGGCCTGCCTCACACCGGAACAACTCCAGCGTGCCTCGGAACAGTTGGCCCTGCTGGTGCCCACTTCCCGGCTTGATTCCGCGTCCAAGCAGTTAACAAACGTTGGAGAAACTGACGTCCAGCACCACGAGGAGCACGGCTTTGACCCTGACAAGCATTAGTGACCCGGAGCTGGTCAAGGAAGTCATGCGGCGCACGGAGGATTTCATCCCCAGCAACGCTCTAACCTCGGTGGTGGATTTGTCCCCGGGCACACTGCGCATTCTGGCCAAGGCGCGCTTCGCGCTGCCGCCGGTACTGGCCTCCGCTACGGGGGAGAAGCATCGCGCTGTCCGGACCATGGTGGGCAAATTTTTCACACCCGCCAAGGTCATGGGCATCAGCGCGCGAGTCCGTGAACTGAGCGCGGAGCGGCTGACCCTGACGGCCGCGGCACTGGACCCTGCAGCCCTGAAGTTCGGCACGAAGAACTGCGGTGCCCCGGGCCATCGTGTGGTGGATCTGGCTGAATCGATTGCCATGCACATCCCGCCGGTCATCATGGCAGAACTGACGGCTCAGCCGATGCCCGAGCTTTCGCTGCTGAAACGCTGGAGCCAGGATTCCCTGGAACTGTTTTGGGGCTGGCCCGATCCAGAGCGGCAACAGCACCTGGCGCACAGCGCCGCAGAATTCTACGGCTGGCTTCGCGGCGAGGCCGCGGCTGCACGGGGCACGGATTCCCTCTTCGGGGTTTTGCACGCCGCCGGTCTGAGTCAGGCCGAGATCTGTTCGCTGGGCTATTTCCTGGTCATTGCCGGCCAGGAGACCACCTCGCTGCTAATCAGCACGGCACTGTATCGCGGGATCCAAAAGACGCAAGACTCAGATGCCCCGGCGTGGGCGGAATTGGCTGAACCCACCGCTGCGGCAGCGCACGTCCGCAACGTGCTGGCCACCGAATCGTCCGTGCATACGTGGCGGCGAGCTGTTGCGCAGGACACCACGCTCGGCGGTTTTGAACTGCCAGCCGGTGCCGAGATCTTACTCGAGCTCAGCGGCCACCACCCTGTTAATGCCAGCCCCACCGCGTATTCGCTGGCCTTTGGGCACGGCCTACACCGCTGCCTTGGCGCCAAATTGGCCGAACTGGAGGCGGCGCTGGTGGTGGAGGAAACCGCCCGTGCACTACCGGAGCTGGAACTTGTGGGATCCGAACCGCAATGGCTGCGCTTGCTGTCCTTTCAAGCACCGCTCACCGTCAACGTAGCCAGAAGGAAGCCATGAACCAGCCCACAACTGATCAGCCCACCACTACCCGGCCCAGCATCATTTTCATCACCGGCACAGATACCGACGTTGGAAAAACAATCACCACCGCGGCCCTGGCCACGTCCTTTGCAGCAGCCGGCGCCACCGTGGCCGCGTACAAACCTACCCAAACAGGAGTCTCTGGTGCCGAGGCTGGCGACATGGATGAGGTGCGCAGGCTGAGTGGTATCTCCATCGTGGCGGAGGGCATCCGGCTGCTGGCCCCCATGGCGCCAGTTGCCGCGGCAGAACTGGAAAACCGGAATCTGCCGTCCTTGGCCGAGTATGTGAACACCATCAGCGCGTTGGCAGGCTCCCATGACGTTGTTCTCGTGGAGGGTGCGGGCGGGTTGCTGGTGGAACTAGACCACCAAGCTCACACGCTCGCGGATCTGGCGGCCAGCGTGAAAGATGTGGCCCGAGTCCTCATAGTGCTCGTCTGCCGGAGCGGTTTGGGGACCTTAAACCACACGCAATTGACGCTTGAAGCCCTGACGCGCCGCGGACTTCCTGCGGCCGGTTTGGTCATTGGTTCTTGGCCGGATGTGCCCACCGACCTTGAGCTGGGAAACCGCAGCTACCTCGGTTCTCTCCCCGCGCCATTGCTGGGTGCTTTGCCAGCGGGCGCGGCGGCTCTGACGTCTAGCGATTTCCAACAGCGCATCCCGAGCTATCTCCAGCTCCCCAAGCACTAATGCTTTGTCCAAAAAGTACGACGCCGGGAGCTCACCTTCCAGCGAAAGGTGAGCTCCCGGCGTCGTACGTGAAAAGGTGCGGATCCCTCTAGAGCCGCGCCAGCCTGGCACGCGCAAAACTGTAGAGCCCGTAGGCAATAAGCCCCACGCCAATCACGATCAAAATGACCTCGCCGAACGGTAGCGCGGTCAGGGACTTCAGCGCGCCGTCCAGGCCTGAAGCATCCTTGGGGTCCAGCTGCACTGCGGCGACCACGAACAGCACGCCGAGCGTCACAATGGCAATGCCCTTGGCGATGTAACCGGTCATTCCCAGCGCATCAACGGCGCGCTTGGCATGACCGGACGGCAGCACAATGTCCTCGTGAAACTTCTTCGTGGCGCCCTTGTAAATGAAGTACCCGCCAATGCCAGCAATGACCAGCCCGACGGCGAAAAGCAGCGCCTGCCCGCCGGGCAGCGAAAGAATCGTTCCGCTAGCTTGTTGCGAACTTTCGGAGGAGTCCGAGGGGTTTCGCAGCGCCAGCGAGAGAGCCGTCGAGGCCAACGCGGCATAGGTGACACCCTTACCGAGCGAAACCAAGCTGCGCACCCACCGCTTTTTAGACGAAGAGCCGATTCCCAATGCGGCCTCGGCAAGGAGCCACAAAGCGAGTGCCACCAATCCCACCACGGTCACCCACAACAGAATCATGCCACCGGGCAGCTTCGCCATTTGGGCGAAGGCCCCGGATTGGTCCGATTCCCCGCCCTGATGATTAGCCACCCGGATGGCGATATAACCCATGAGCAAATGCATGAGCCCATTGGCCGCGAAGCCAATCCTTGCGAAGGCGGTTAGGGCTCGGCTATTTCCGGCCTTGCGGACAGCCTGATGAGCATCGCTGGCCGGATTCATGTTCCATCCACCTGCAGCTGAGATTTGTTGCCGTGGATATTTTCCCCGTGGACGCGAACTGTCCGGTGTGTATCGATGGCCATGATGGCTCCTAAGATGACAAGGGATAGAGAGATGGATGCCGCCGTATCGGTGATCCAGTGGTAGCCAAGGTACAGCCGGCTGATCACTTGCACCACAATGACCACGGCGGAAATGCTGAACAGCAGCACCGTGAGGCTTTGATTCTGACGCCGGCTCGCAATGAGAAAAGCGAGAATGAGCATGAAATCCGCCGTGCCGAGAACGTGGCCGGACGGGAAAGAAAATGTGCTGTCGACGCCCATGAGCATCTGATCCACGGGAGGCCGCGGATGCTGGACAAGCGGTGCGATGGCCTTGGCCAAGATCACGCCAGTGATCATTCCGCCAGCCAACAGAATGGGACGCCAGGCGTGCTTGGCCAACACGGTCCACGCCACAATGACCACGAGGACGATGATGGGCAGCGCAATGGGCCCGAACACCGTAGCCAACAGGGCCATGACGGGGGTGAGCCCGTCGTTGCGCAGCGAGACAAACCACGTTTGCACGGGCTGATCTAGTCGCTGCATCCCGGTTTGGGTCATAACGCTGATAACCAGCATCGTAAACAGCGCCAGCCCCACCACCATGAGCACTAGTGCGGTGCGGTAGAGGCTGCGCCTAGTGGAAGCATCAACGAATCGCTCCTCCACAATGAACTTTTGCCGCCAACTCATTGTTTTCCTTCCATCCCTTGGCTTGCTGGGCTTACTTTTCCGGGGCACTCATCCTGATGGTCAGCGCGCTTGGTTCCACGCTGACTTTGAGGTGGCTCACCTCGCCGAGATGATCGCCGTCGAGCTCGAATTCCTGCGGACTATCCAATTCAATCACTGCGCTCTTGCCCGAGAAACTCTGTACCGACTTAGTGTTCTTGTTGCCCTTGTTAAAGACACCGGCGACGACGCTCAGCCAGCCAAGGCGGCCCCGCGGGGCGAGGACCAGCAGGTCCAAGATGCCGTCGGTGAACAGTGCGTCGGGGAAGATTTGAACATCTCCCATGAGTTTTCCGCAGTTGCCCACCATCACACTGCGCATCTTTCTGTGGATGGGATGCTGTCCCTCGATGGTGATGGTGGCGCCCACCGGCTTGCCCGGGAGCTTGCGGATGCCGGCTTCAACATAGGCCAACCAGCCCACCCGGTCCTTCAGCTCATCGTTGGTGTCTCCCATGATGGCGGCGTCGTAGCCAACCCCGGCGGCGACCAGGAAGATCTGTTCTTGCTTGCCGTGATCGAGCACGGCCTTGACCACATCGATCTTCGTCTCGGAGCCGGAGAGCACACTGCGGGCCGCACCGAGCGGATCGGCGACATCCATCCCGAGGTTCCGGGCCAGCAAATTACCGGTACCCAGCGGCATGAGGCCCATGGCCATGTCCGTGCCGACCAAAACAGCGGCCACGGTGCGGACGGTGCCGTCGCCACCTGCTGCAATAACGACGTCGACCTTTGCCTCCAGCGCCTGCTTCGCCTGCCCCTCGCCGGGATCCTCCTCAGTGGTCTCCAACCACAGCGGCTCGGCCCATCCAGCATCAGTGCACAGCTGGAAGAAATTCGTTTTGAACTCGTCGTCCGGAGCCTTGACCGGGTTGATGACTACGGCGGCGCGTTTGTTCTGCTGCGAGTTGTTCTCGGTCATGACGTCTCCTGAGTGAGCGGATGTGGAACTGGACAGAATAGTAGCCTGTGGAACGGCGCGCGAGGAGCTACTAGAGCAATCCGAGATCGGCGAGTTGTTCCGCCAGACCGGCACCATCTGGGGCCGATACCCAAGGAACATCGCCATGATTGAACGCGGTGGCGTCCTCCTGGGCGCTTGCGTGGCCACCGGCCAGCAACGCTTCGCTGGGGGAGAGCTGGCGGATCGCAACGGCCGCCACCTGCTCCGGATGGTTGCGGGCGAACTCGGCGTAGATTGCGGGATCGTGCTGGCCGTCATCGCCAATCAGGAGCCACTTGATGTCCGGGAATTCCGTGGCCAGTCTGGCCAAGTTGTTGAGTTTATGAAGTTGTCCGCTGCGGAACCAGTGTTGGCGGGTGGGGCCCCAGTCAGTGAGGAGGAGGACTCCGGCTGGATAGAGGTTGCGCGTGAGGAATCGGGCCAGCGCGGGAGCCACATTCCACGCCCCGGTGGATAGGTACAGCATGGGCGCACTAGGGCTGTGTGCCATGATTCGATCCAGCATGACGGCCATCCCCGGCGTGGGTGTCCGGGCACGCTCGCTCAGTACCAGAGTGTTCCACAACGCCAACAGTGGCCTTGGCAGGGCGGTGACCATGACGGTGTCATCAATATCGGACACGATGCCGAACGTTGCCTCCGGATTCACAATCTGCATCTGGGCCTGCGCGGGTTCGGCGCCGGCGCTGCGCAGGGTGATGGTGTGCCAGCCCGGCGGCAATGAGCTTTCTAGGACTACATCCACAAGCCCGCCGGCGTCGGACTGCACGGCATGAGTCACGCCGTCGATCTCTACTTCAATCTGGCTATTGCGCACCGGAACGCTCATAAAAGCTCGCCAACCACGCACCGTTCCGGTGGTGGTGGTTCCGGACGTCCGCATCAACACAACGCGGGCCAGGACACGTACCCAGCTGGTGCTGCCGTAACCGGCGTAAGCCACGACAGTTGGGACGGCGCCGGAGGAGGTGGCAATGCGTGTGCGAAGGGTGTGGATTGCGTCGGCCACGCGCATGACTGGACCCAGGAGTGCCCCTGCTCGTGCGGGGCGCGCGGGGGTACTTGGGGTACTGGAGGCACGTGTGGTGGCGGATGGCTGTGCAGCCGTGGTGCCAAGAACTGGTTTTCGCGAAGACGTAGGCATGGTTCACTGTCCCACAAATGTGGTTGGTGGTGCGAGTAGGCGCGGGGGAGGGCTGGTGTACGGCCGCCGCGGCTGGCATGCTCCTCAGTAGCATGTTTCATCGGCAACGCAGCAGGTTTGCTGCATTGCAGTAATTCGAGCCGAGAATAGGAGCCGTCATGGATATGCGCTTGGAATTGGTCCCGCTACCCACCACTGATGTTGATCGGAGCAAAGCCTTCTACGTTGACCAAGTGGGATTCAATCTCGATCACGATGTGGAGCCGGGCAACGGTATGCGGGTTGTTCAGCTGACTCCGCCCGGGTCCGCCTGTTCCATTGTTATTGGGGTGGGCATCAGCGACCCCACCGCTGCGCCCATCCATGGGCTTCATCTTGTGGTGGATGACCTTGACGCTGTCCGGCAGGCACTGCGAGGCAAGGGTGTGGATGTCTCCGACATTAGCGATATGGGCGGCGGCGTGCGGTATGCCTACTTCAGTGATCCGGACGGCAACTCCTGGGCGCTGCAGCAGATTTCCGGCTCGGCACGCTTGCCTGAGTAGGGCGGCGCGGGCTGGCTAGTTCCTTGGCTGGCCTCTTAGTTCAGCCTCTTAGTTCGCCGGCGCAGCAGCGGCCACTTGCCAGACGTGCCCATCGGGATCGGCAAAAGCACCAACATAACCCCAAGGCTGTTGCGCAGGCGCAGTGACTAGCGTTGCTCCGGCTAGCTGGGCCTTATTGAGAAGATCGTCGACGCCGGATTCGCCGTCTGCTGTGATGCTGATAAAAGTCTCGCTCTGGGTGCTGGATGCAATGTCACGGTTTCCCACCACCCAGCCAAACCCGCCAGTGGGAATGAGCATGAGCCGCACTCCGTCATTGATCTGGAACTGCAATGGTTCCGGGATGCCGTCGTCGTCGGCGGATTCGCCAACAGGGCTCAAGCCGAGTCCTGTTGTGTAGAAGTCGAATGATGTGCGGCGATCCGCGATGGGAAAGCTTATGATTATTGGTGAGTTCTCCATGGTTTCATTATGGGCCTTTGGCCGGAGTCTGCTGGTCGAAGAGTCCTGAATCTCCCAAATGTTCGCTGGGATTCGTCGCGGAACGATCTAACGTCCACAGGATGGCATTTGCTCAATCAGAGCCCAAGCTTTTAGCACCAGTCCTTTGGCGACTGCTAGCGCTTCCAAGGCATCAGACAAGTCCGCCAATTTCTTCTCGGGGACGGGATAGTCGCCGGCGTTTCGTAGCTGTCTCATCCAATGGAAGTCATCTATCAAGTCACCCAGTGGTGGGACCAGCTGTGCCGTCGCTGCTCGCTGCAAGGCGATGTGGCCACCTTTCCCTGTGCCCCACAAACCTTGGTTGACCAAGATTGCATCGAATATTTTGTGCACCGCATCGTAGTACGTCTGGAAGGCTGTTAAGCCCGATAGATTCAGGATCGCATCGGCTGCCCTGATGTGTTCCTCCGCCAAATCGATGAGTGTCACAGCCCATTCTCTGTTTGGTACGACCGTGGAAAGATCACCATCCAGCAGCATGGCGTCTATGGCGGTGCGGTCCTGTTCCCAGCGAGCGATCATCGTCTTTCACCGTCAATGTTCAGTTCAACCATTGGCTTATTCAGAATGGTCACCAGAAAAGGGGCGGCCTTTAGTTCCCAAGCTTCGGAGCCGACACGCTCAATATTGACTTCTTGCCCGGTTAATTGACTGGCCTGAAGAGCTGCCTTCGAGGCGTCGCGCCGAGTAACCTCGCCAACTAACAGGACGTCGATGTCGTTTGGCGCAGCCCCGGGGTGACCGTCATAGCGGGCTGCCCAAGACCCAAAGATGAGTGCGTGCTGTATTCCTGGAACCGTTCGAAGCAGGGACTCGAGGACTACTCGCGGGCCGTAGGAGGCCTCGATAAGGGCCCGTGTTGGACCGTACAAGCGGGCCTCGGTATTGGCGCTCACCAATCGCGATTTTCCTTGGCGTCGGTCTTTGAGTAACTCGGAGTCCACCAGGCGGCTGATCTCGCGGTGGACTGTAGCTGGTAGCGCGCCCACCTTACGCCCGAGCTCCGCAAGCGTATATTCCTTCTCCGGATGGAGCAGCAACAAGGCCAGTAATGCACCCTGAGCATTCGACCGAAGCAAGGGAGCGAGGGCAGAATGTGGAGTCTTCATATAAAGAGAATGCATCTTCACTGTATGTAAATCGATGATTGGTGGGTTTTCTCAAGAAGGCACTCCCATGGCTGGCTGGCCAAGGTCAGCCGATCATTGCGGCCGCGGGTGGGGTTAAACGGAGCAGGGGTTCGTCGAGGTGGAGAAGGAGATCCGCACTGCCGCCGTCGTGACGTGCCGCATCGCGCAGCACGGCGACGAACACGGAATGGAGGACTGCCGCGACGGCCATGATCTCCGAGGTGTTGCTGCTGTGTTGGCTGTGGCTGGCCAAGTAGTCGGCGAGGACGACCTTCGGGCGATCCCAGCGCTTACTTGTCCGATGTGTCGAGCTGCAACGACGAAAGTGTCAGTTTAGCCCCGAACTTGTTGCGCAGGAATGGTTCGGGGTGCCCGTTTACGAAACGTATGGTGATCTGAAACTCTTCAATTAGTGTTGTGCTTGCAGTTTACGAAACCGTTTACGTAAACCGTTTGCGTGATTCCTTGCACACAGGTGTGTGGTACGGCGAGCGGTGGAGTATCCACACCCCAAAGGAGGGCGAACCGTGGCCACTATCCGTGATGTCGCCAAGCATGCTGGCGTGTCTCCGGCCACCGTTTCGAGGGTAGTCAATGGCCTTGTCGGTTATTCTGGCGAGACCCGTGAACGAGTTGAAGAAGCTGTCAAGATTCTTGGCTATGAGCCTGATTCCTTGGCTCGGGGTCTAAAGACTCGGCAGACCGATGTGATTGGCTTGCTGGCGCCTTTGATCTCTGATGCTTTGGCTTCTCAGGTCATGTTTGGAGTAGAGGAAGAGGCGCGAGAACGCGGCTACGCTGTGATGTTGGGCCGTACGGGAGCTCAGTCTGCCTATATTGCCGGCTATTTGAGGACTCTGCGGACGTATCGGGCGGCTGGAGTTATTCTCATCTCTGCAGTGATTACACCGGAGACGAGGCTGCTACTAGGCCCCAAGATTCCGTTGATCTCTGTCGCCATAAGCGACAAATCTGGATCTCCCAGCGTCGCCATTGACGACGAAGTGGCAGCTTATGACGCGACCCGTTATTTGCTGAAGTTGGGTCACCGCCGGATCGGTCTACTTAACGGCGATCTGACTTCGCTCTATGTTGCACGGCCTCGGCAGCGCGGCTACCTCCGTGCGATGAACGATGCGGGTTGCACCCCCGTAACAGCTACTGGCAACTCCTTCTACGAAAGTGGTGCTGCTGGTGTGGAGCAGCTCCTCCAACAGGATCCAGGGCTCACCGCCATTTTCGCGATGAGCGATGAGATGGGGGCTGCTGTTGTCAACGACCTGCATCGGCGTGGAATCCGGGTTCCTGAGGATGTATCCGTTCTGGGCTTCGACAACACCTCAACCGCAGTGCACGTGAACCCGGCACTGAGCACCGTGGGGCAACCACTCGAAGAAATGGGGCGAATGGCCGTGAAAAAGCTGCTCCGCTCCCGTGACCTCGGGCCCAAGATCATGGCACACCGGCTGATCGAGCGGGGCTCCACAGCGATAGTCAACGCAAAAGCCAGGGAATCACTGCCTCCAGACCGTCCGGTGTAATCGTCCTTGATGCAGTAGCCAACGCACTAGATTCCATTTCAACTCCCCAGCGATTTCTGACGCTTCAGGGCGCCCAACGACGTCGCTTCATATTCTGTACGCAAAAAACAGTCCTATTCACTACGAAAACAAGGAGCATCACATGAGGCAACGCCGCCACAATTGGCAAACTCTTCTCGTCGCCAGCGCATCTCTGACCCTAGTTGCCCTCGCCCTCACAGGTTGCGGGGACACCACCACGGCATCGAAGGGTACTCAGGAAGTCTCCAGCAGCTCATTTGAGGGCAGGGGGCCGATCAACTATGCCTCCAACCGTGACGCCTCCGGCGCAGCAGGGAAGAGTATCGAGGAGTGGAATGCGGCTCACCCTGAGGAAAAGGTAACCTTTATCGAGCTGCCGGACAACGCCGATCAACAGCGTCAGCAGCTCGTCCAGAACGCCCAGATCAAGTCAGACACATTCAGTATCCTGAACCTTGATGTGGTGTGGACGGCCGAGTTCGCGGCAAACAAATGGATCATGCCTCTACCCAAGGACAGCATCGACGCCGAGAAGATGATTCCGGCAACTGTCGATGCCGCGACCTACCGCGATACCCTGTTTGGCGCCCCGAACTACACCGACGGCGCCCTGCTGTACTTCCGCTCCGATCTGCTCAAGACTGCGGGAATCGCTAGTCCGCCAACTACTTGGGCTGAGATGAAGGCGGCGTGCAAGCAGATATTGGCCTTGCCTGAAGCGAAAAAGATGTCCTGCTACGCTGGCCAGTTCGACAAGAACGAAGCGCTCACCGTTAACTTCGTCGAGGCTGTGGCCTCAGCTGGCGGCACGGTGGTAGACGCTGCAGGCAAGCCCACCGTGGACACGCCGGAGGCCAAGGTCGGCCTGAACTTGCTGGTAGACGGCTTCAAGGACGGGATGTTCCCGTCAGACGCCATCACGTACTTGGAAGAGCAGGGACGCCGTGCGTTCCAAGATGGCGAGCTAGTCTTCTTGCGCAACTGGCCCTTCTTGCACGCATCCCTCAGTGCCACGGACGGATCCAGCAAGGTAAATGGCAAGTTTGATATCACCTCCATCCCCGGCGTTGACGGCCCCGGCGTCTCTACGCTTGGTGGTCGCAGCTTGGCGATCTCTCCCTTTGCCACTAACAAGGCCACGGCCTTGGAATTCTTGAAGTTCTTCACGAGCGAGGAGCAGTCCGAGAAACGTCTGGAACTTTCATCCCGGGCACCCGTTTACGCATCTTTGTTTGAAGATCCCAAGGTGGTAGCCAAACGACCGTTCTACCCGACGTTGCTTACCTCGCTGAACAACGCGCAGCCGCGCCCCAAGGTGGTTCAGTATGGTGCCACGACCAAGGCCATTCAAGAAGAATCCTATGCAGCTATCACCGGCAAAAAGGACACAGACACTGCGCTGAAGGAAATGCAGGCCAAGCTCGCCGAGTTGTCCAAATAGTTCGGACGCAGTAATCCAGCAGTTCATTCAGTAGACGAACAAACAGTGTTGCTTGGGCGGCCGTCCCGACCAGCCGCCCAAGCAACGTAATCCCAGTGAGGTTTCAGACATGACTACCACCGCCCCGCCCACCGGCGTGCAGAACGGCACACCCCGCGCAGATCCGCCCCGCAAGCGGGTAATGAGAGGACAACGCTCACCAGGTGAAGGCCGGATGGCGGCGATGCTACTCTCTCCCACTATTTTGGTGCTTGCGCTTGTCATTGTTTACCCCCTACTTTCCGCCGTGCATCAGTCGTTGTTCCGTGCAGAGTCGGGACTCGACGCGGACGGTTTCGTCTCCGACGTCAACTCGTTCGTTGGACTTGCCAACTATGTGGATATGTTCGTCGGCGAGTCAGGCCGCAGATTCCTCAACGCGTTGGGCAACACAACATTCTTCACTCTCACTACGGTCTTCCTAGAAACAGTATTGGGACTCACCTTGGCGATCGCCATGAACCGGGCCTTTCGCGGCCGTTCGTTTCTGCGTGCCAGCATTTTGGTCCCGTGGGCTGTTCCTACGGCAGTTTCGGGTCTGCTCTGGCGCTGGATTTTTCAGTCGGATGGCATCGCCAACCACCTGATCGGCAGCGAAGTCCTCTGGGTTGCTGAAGGGAACGCTTCCAAGCTCGCCATCATCATCGCTGAAGTGTGGAAGACAGCTCCGTTCATTGGCCTGCTGGTGCTGGCCGGGATGCAGGTAATACCAGGAGAGGTTTACGAGGCAGCCAAGATTGACGGGGCCGGCTGGTGGCGGCAATTGGTGTCCATCACGCTCCCGCTGGTAAAGCCAACACTGCTGGTAGCTGTGCTCTTTCGTATGCTGGATGCTTTGCGGATGTTTGATTTGCCGTTCGTCTTGATCGGCCCGGGCAAGGAATCTGTGGAGACCCTGTCCATGTTGGCTTGGGATGAATCCAATCAGTTACGTCACGGCTCGGCGTCGGCGTTCGCCGTCGTCCTTTTCCTTTACGTCGCCGTTGTGGCGATCGTCTTTGTAAAGGTCCTCGGTGCCGATGTTACCGGCGCTAGAGAACTGAAGATGTTGTCCAAAAAGAGCCGCGCGAAAGCAAAGCAAATCCAAAAGAATTCTGAGCAGAAGAAGTCCGAGGCTATCCGATGACCATCACCGATCTTCGTGACGCCGCAGCCTCATCCGGCGTCGTCAGCAAATCCGCAAGCGGCGCCGGTGCCGGCCGCCAGAAGCCCAAAGAGAAGCGCACCTGGCGTTCGTACAGCATTTATGTTGGCCTGGCCCTGATCTTCATCTACTGCCTAGCGCCGTTCTATTGGATGTTGGTGTCCAGCCTGCGCCGTACCGCTGACATCTTTGACAACTCCCTGCTGCCTGCACCCTTCTCGATAGAGAATTACACCAAAGTCTTTGACGGCTCCACCATGTTTGGACAGGCACTGCTGAACTCGCTCATCGTGGCCACCACAACCACAGTGTTGGCGCTGATCTTGGGAGTTTTCGCCGCTTATGCAATTTCCCGGCTGAGCTTCCCATTCAAGTCGGTAATCCTCGGTGTCATCATTGCGACCTCAATGTTTCCGGGCATCTCCGTGGTGGTCCCGTTGCTGCGGCTCTTCACCGACATGGGCTGGATCAACAGTTACCAAGCCATGATTGTCCCCAACCTCTCCTTCGCAATCCCGTTGGCGGTCTGGAACCTGACCACGTTCATGAAGGCTTTGCCCTTCGATCTTGAAGAAGCCGCCATGATTGACGGCTGTACCAAGTGGCAGGCGTTTAGGCGCGTTCTGCTCCCGCTCGCGGCTCCCGGTGTTTTCACGACCGCGATCCTGACGTTCATCCACAGCTGGAACGAATTCATCATTGCCTTGTCGATGATCAATGATCCGCGGATCCAGACGGCAACCGTGGCCATCTCCAAATTCACCGGAGCCACGGAATTCCAAGCTCCCTTCGGTGAGCAAATGGCGGCAGGCGTAATTGTCACCGTGCCGCTAGTAGTAATGGTGCTGATCTTCCAGCGCCGAATCGTTGAAGGACTGACCGCGGGAGCCACCAAATGAGCGAACAAACTCTCACCGTTGCAGGAAATAGCGGTAGCAATACAACGGGGGAGTGGTGGGAATCCGCCGTCATTTACCAGGTCTACCCCCGCTCCTTCGCGGACGGCGACGGCGATGGTGTGGGCGACCTGGCCGGACTCATCACCCGGCTGCCCTACATTGCTGATCTTGGTGTGGACGGCATTTGGATCACCCCATTCCAGCCTTCTCCGCAGGTAGACCAAGGCTATGATGTGAGTGACTACTGCGGCGTGGACCCGCTTTTTGGGACCATGGAACAGTTTGACGAGCTACTGGAACTTGCCCACTCGTTGGGTCTGCGGATCCTGCTCGATGTTGTCCCCAACCACTGCTCCTCCGAGCACCTTCTTTTTCAGCAAGCGCTCCAAGCAAGTCCGGGATCACCGGAACGGGACATGTTCCACTTTGTAGCCGGGCATGATGACGCATCGGCAGCCGATGACCCGACTGGTGGGGGAGACGCACCCCCCAATAACTGGCAGAGCGTTTTCGGTGGCCGGGCTTGGAGCCGCGCCAATGCTGATTCCAGCACGGATCATGATTGGTACCTTCACCTCTTCTCGGCGGGCCAACCCGACTGGAATTGGCGCAATCCCGCAGTGGGAGACTACTTCGAATCCGTTCTGCGGTTCTGGTTCGACAAGGGCGTTGATGGACTGCGCATCGATGTGGCTCATGCGCTGTTCAAAACTGAAGGCCTACCCGACTCGGCCTCCGCGGGCGACGTAGTAGACGGCCTGCGGTCCAACCCGGAAGTCTCGGACCAAGAAGAAGTTCACGAGGTCTACCGACGCTGGCGGACTCTGGCAGATCAGTATGAACCGCACCGTTTGCTCGTGGGGGAGGTCAACCTCGAACCGGCTCGGGCCGCGCGCTACACGCGGGCCGATGAGCTGCAACAGGCGTTTGCCTATGCGTTCGTGAAGCTCGGATGGAAACCCCAGGAGTGGGCAACAGTAGGCAATGACCTAGAGGCTGCCCGCCAGCAGCATGGGGCCACACCCACATGGGCGCTGGAAAACCACGATATTGTCCGCTCTGTAACCCGGTTTGGCGGCGGGGAACTGGGCAGCACCCGTGCCCGTGCGGCTCTCGTGGCATTGCTCGGTCTCCCAGGACCGGCCTACCTGTACCAGGGGCAAGAGCTCGGTTTGGCTGAGGTTGACGTCCCGGGGGAAGCCCGCGTCGATCCGATGTGGGATCGCGGCGGTGTCTGCAGGGACGGCGCCCGTGTTCCCCTGCCCTGGACAGAGAATGCCGCGCAAAATTATGGATTCGCGATACCCGAAAGTGGTGTGGCGGCTGAGCCATGGTTGCCAACTCCTCCGGGATGGGGAGCGCTCGCCATTGAAAAGCAACAGCAGGATGCTGGATCGTCACTGACACTTGTTGCCACGGCGCTGGGGCTGCGCCGGACCATGTGGCAGGAAGGCATTTTCACTGCGAACGACGGCGGCAGCTGGCGGGTTGAATCAGGGAACCTTTTGATCTGCGAACGGAGCCCTGAGTTCCTGGTTGCGATCGCTATGGGCGAGGAGCCCGTGCAACTGCCAGCCGGTTCAGTAGTTCTGAGCGCTGCGCCGCTTGAAGAGCCCGGCTGGTTGCAGCCGAATAACGCGGTCTGGTTGCTGCGGAAATAGCAGCATGGCCCGCCGCACCTCCGTCTCTGGGGAGTGGCGGACTGGATACGGTCATGGTGACACTGGGGCTGATTCTGTGGCGGGAGCCCACTCCTTCAGCGCGAAGGGGTGGGCTCCCGCCGTCGTACTTCATAGGAAGACTAGGCAGGCGGCTGCCGGTCCCCACCGAGAGGTTTTGTGCTGCTGTAGTCCTCGAGCGACGTATTGAAGCGCTGGAGGCCGTCCGCCAAGTGATTGACGTCGGCATCGGTCCAGTCAACAAGTATCTTTTTTAGCGCGGTGGTTGAATGGTCGCGCGCGGCGATAAGTTGCTCTTGACCTAGCTCGGTGAGGGCAAATTTCCGGGCCACGCCGCCGTCGCTATCTAGTATTCTTTCCAAAAATCCGGCACGCAATGCTGCGCTGGTCTGGCGTTGCAAGGTGGAGGCGTCCAAGCGGAAGGCCTCGCTCAGGTCTCCGATAGTCATGGGGCCATGTTTGTCGATCCGGCTCAGGAGCAGATAAACGCTGCGGTCGATTCCGTCATAGTGGCGATGCTGGGCAACCGTGTAGCGGTTCAACATCAACTGGGCGTATTCGATATCTTCGATGCGGCGTTGCATGCGACACCTCCTTTGTTACCGCCACTCTAGCCCAAATGTGTATTAAGCACATTTGGGCCTCTCTGTGTATAGTACACATTCTGTGCATAGTGCACATCAAGACGTGAAGGGTTCTTTTGTCTAGCTCAGTTTCGCCCCGCCGCCCCGGCTTTTTGATTGGGGTTCTGGCCACCGCAGGTATTGCCTCGGCGTTCACCCAGACCATGGTGGCGCCCCTTATTTCACAGCTGCCCGTCATCTTTGAAACCTCCGCTGCCAACACTGCGTGGATCATCACGGCAACACTGCTGGCCGGTGCGGTATCAGTGCCCATTGCAGGCCGCATGGGCGACTTGTTCGGAAAAAAGAAGATGATGCTCCTGCTGACGCTTCCTCTGATTCTTGGTGGCATTGTTTGTGCCGTGGCGCCATCGGTGGAGATCATGATTGCCGGACGAGCCCTGCAGGGGCTTGGCTCGGGGATCGTCCCGCTAGGTATCGCCATGTTGCGGGATCTGGTTCCCAAGGAAAAGCTGTCCGCGGCGATCGCTACGGTAAGCGCCACGCTGGGTGTTGGTGGCGCTGTTGGCCTGCCCGTCTCCGCTGCCGTGATTGAGTTTGCCGATTGGCGCGTGCTGTTCTTCGCCAGCGCGGTTGTCACATTGCTGGTGGCAGTGGCTATCTGGAAATTCATTCCGGTCACTGCCTCTGGCGCCGCTGGTCAACGCTTTGACGGTTTGGGTGCGCTGGGCCTGGCTATCGGTCTGATCTCGCTCATCCTCGCGGTATCGAAGGGCTCCGAATGGGGTTGGGCCTCCATGACTACGTTGGGCTTGTTCGCTCTGGCGGTGGTTTCCTTTATCTTGTGGGGCTTTTGGGAAACGCGGACCAAGGACCCTCTGGTAGACCTGCGCACCACGGTACGGCCGCGTGTTTTGCTGACCAATATCGCCTCAATTTTCGTGGGCTTTGGCATGTACGCGAGCATGCTCGTTATGCCACAGATCCTGCAGCTGCCCGGTTCTACCGGTTACGGACTGGGCCAATCGATCCTCGCCGCAGGCTTGTGGCTGGCTCCTCCGGGACTGATGATGATGTTCCTTTCTCCGGTGGGTGGGCGGTTGAGTAACAAGCGCGGCCCGAAGTTCACGCTGGTGCTGGGCGTCTCGATTCTCGCGCTCGGTTACGGCGTGGGTGTGTTGGGGATGGGTACCACTTGGGGAATTTTGGCGACAGGTTTGGTCATCAACAGCGGTGTTGCGCTGGCGTACGGCGCAATGCCCTCCATCATCATGAGTGCGGTGCCGCTGAGTGAAACCGCGTCCGCCAACGGCTTCAACACCTTGATGCGTTCACTGGGTACCACTGTTGGTGCCGCGGTGATTGGCTTGGTGCTGGCCCAAATGACCATACCGCTGGGTGGGGTTGAGGTCCCCTCCGAAGCAGGATTCCGTACCGCTCTTATTATTGGTGCCGGCGTCTCAGTTGTTGCCGCTCTTATTGCGGCGTTCATCCCGGCCGCCAAGGCGAAAGCCGCCGAGCCTGTGCCGGCGCTAGAGAAGGAACTCGTGACAGCTGGGGCGTAATACTGCTTCACCCGGGATTTCCCGAAGCGTTCTCATGCCCTTGTGAATGTTCGACGGCGGGCCGGCTCACCTTGGGTGGGCCGGCCCTTTTTCGCGCCCCAATTTGGCGGCGTCTTCTGCCGCGGTGAGGCGTTGGGCGCGCGCAACAAAAAGGTGAACTGGTGTAGGCGTGGCCCCTGAATTTTGATATGTTGCTAGTCACAGCAAATTGGATTTGTTCGAGTGAGGACCCATGGCATGACTATTCAGCAGACACAACGCAGCGTCCCGGAGGACACCGTCCCGGCAAGCAGCGCCCAAGAAAGCAATTGGGCAGGCAATTACCACTACCGTGCCACGGTGATCCACCATCCGGAGTCCGAAGCGCAAGTGCAGACCTTGGTGCGAGGGACCAGCTCGGTTCAAGCGCTGGGTTCTAGGCATTCCTTCAACGCCATTGCCGATTGTGACGGGATCCAGATCTGCCTCGACAAGCTGTCTGTTCCTATCCGCATCGATGAAGAGGCCATGACGGTCACCGTGGGTGGCGGAAGTAATTATGGTGCTCTGGCTGTGGAACTGGCGGCCCATGGATTCGGGCTGGCGAATCTAGCGTCCTTGCCGCATATCTCCGTAGCCGGTGCCATCGCCACGGCCACCCATGGTTCCGGAGATGAGAATGCAAACCTGGCAGCCGATGTCGTAGCTCTGCGCTTGGTGGACGGCACCGGGGAGATTCGCACCGTGAGCCGGGCAGAGACGGACGATTTTGCCGGGTACGTGGTGGGTCTGGGCGCGCTGGGCATCGTAACCGAAGTGACGCTGAGCATCGTGCCCGCGTACACCGTGGCGCAGCACATCTATCTGGGCCTCGCGTGGGATGAGGTGCTGGCCGATTACGACGCCGTCACCTCCCGGGCGTACTCGGTCAGCCTGTTCACGGACTGGAGCGGGGAGACGGTGGGGCAGGCGTGGTTCAAGCAAAAGATTGGTGACGGCCGCAGCACTGACTACCCTGCAGAGTTGCTGGGCGGGAGCGCAGCTACTGACGGTGTGCATCCGCTGCCGGGAGTCTCAGCCGTGAACTGCACGCAGCAGCTGGGTGTAGCCGGGCCGTGGCAGGACCGCCTCTCACATTTCCGAATGGACTTCATGCCCAGTGCGGGCGAGGAGATCCAGTCCGAATATCTGATCGATCGCATCCACGCTGTTCCCGCCATCAAAGCCCTCCGCGCCCTCAGCTCCGTGATCACTCCGCTGTTGCAGGTGGGGGAGATCCGCTCCGTTGCTGCCGATGACCTCTGGCTCAGCACCGCCCAGGGGCGGGACAGTGTGGCATTCCACTTCACCTGGTTCCGTGATCAGGCCGCCGTTGAGGCTGTGGTGAAACTCGTGGAAGAAGCGTTGGCCCCCTTTGCTGCCCGCCCGCATTGGGGCAAGGTGTTCGACGCCGATGCCTCCTTGCTAGCGCCGCTCTACCCGCGCTTTGCTGACTTCAAGAAACTGGCGCACCAGCTGGATCCTGAGGGCAAGTTCCGGAACGAGTTCTTGCAGCGGGTGGTCTTCGCCCAGTAGTTGCTGTCACCGGTGTCACCGCCATAAAAGCACAAGTGCGTATCCCCTTAGCTCCGGTTAGCTGAGTGTTTATGTGTAAATGCGGGCTAGAAGTATCCGTGCGCTGGACTTGCTTCAGGCGGTTCAGCAGCCGAGCTGCGGTTCAGTGACGCCGCCGAGACTTCCGCGCGCCTCGAGTGTTCACTTAAGGTACGCTTTTGGACGTTTTGGGCCCTACAACGTACATCAACTGCACACTCGAGGCTGGTCACATAGACAATTGCGGTCCGGGACTCGACTTCGGGGCTCTCAGGCGGGGAATCCAGCCCTGAAAGTCCTCGTCAGGAAGCTGCCCGATGTGAATCCGGGGACGAACCGATTCCTGCGTACCCGCGTACCCGCGTACCCGGCATGCTATCGCCGGTCAGGTCTGCTGGGGTCTACCTCCTGAATCCGATGACACAAACTGAGCTAACCGGATACGCGCTAAAGCACATAAAAAGAACTGCTGTGCCGGATCGTTTCCGGTACAGCAGTTCTTTTTATTGGTGCGCGTAGATGACGGCTGTGGAGTCAGGACGGACTACTTCGCCTCAACAGTTTCAACGGCAGCTTGTGTCAGGGGTACCGCCGGTGGGCGCTCGCAGCTACTGGTGATGGTGACAGCCTGGCCCGTGTGGGCCGACTTCAGCAGGGACTCCATGACCTCCAATGTGTGGAACGCCAACTTGCCGCCCGCCCGTGGCTCGTGGCCAGCGGGGGTCAGCGCCAGATCCTGCAGGCCAATGCCGCGGCTAGAATCCACATATCCGCCGGAGACGGGCAGTGTTTGCCACCCGTCACCGCCCAGTGCATACAATTTCACGTCACCGTCAAAGTGATTGGGATCCGGCACCATGAGGGAACCGGTTTCACCGTGAATCTCAATGTTGGTGGCACGCGTTGCCACAGCATCAAAGCTCATCACGAGCGTGGATAGTGCCCCGGATTCGTGGATCAGGATACCGGTGACGTGGGTGTCAGTACTCACGGGCACCGTTTCGCCGGCGCGCGGACCGCTGCCAATAGTGCGCTCGGCACGGGTGTGGCTGGCGGCGCCGACCACTGAGGTCACCGGCCCCAACAGCGTCACGAGAGCTGAAACGTAGTACGGGCCCATATCCAACAGCGGCCCTCCGCCGGGAACATAGTAGAAATCCGGGTTCGGGTGCCAGCGCTCATGGCCCGGGCACATCATGGTGGCTGTGGCCGAGATGGGGCGCCCAATCAGGCCATCGTCAATAGCTTTGCGGGCCGTCTGTGTCCCCGTGCCCAACACGGTGTCCGGAGCGGAACCCACCAGCACTCCTGCGGCAGCAGCAGCTTCAAGAACAGTTGCGCCCTCAGCGGTGGTGGCAGCCAGGGGTTTCTCGCCATACACATGCTTGCCAGCAGCAATGGCTTGCAGCGCAATCTGCGCATGCGCGGCAGGAATGGTCAGGTTCAAGACCAAGTCCACCTCGGCGTCGTCCATTAACTGGGCAACGGACAGGGCGCGGACACCCGGATTTTCGGCGGCCACAGCCTCGGCACGGGCCACATCCAGGTCAGCCACGGCCACGAGCCGGACGGCGTCCAGCGTGGGGAAGGTCTTGAGGTATTGGGTGATGATATTGCCGCAGCCGACAATTCCAATGTTCAGGGGAGTGGTTAGCGGCTGGCCCACAGCATGCCTCTTTCTACGATGGTTTTGACGTTGGGATCTTCAAGAATGTCGACGTGGTGGCCTGGGGTGGCGACAAAAATGCGGCCCTTGCCCCAGAGCCGGGTCCAGATGGCGGGGGAGGTGACCTCGCGGTGCCACGGATCCCATTCACGCACCTTTTGGGTGGTGGTGGCCAAGACGTCAATGTAGCTGTCGGCGAGAACCCAGTACTGTTCGGTGACTAAATCAAAGTCAGCGATGCCCTCGGTGATGGGGTGCGCGGCGGCGGCCGGGGTCATATTGACGGTGTATGGGACGTAATTATCAGACTGTTCACCCTCACACTCATCGGGATGCTTGCCGGGATGGCAGGCGAACTGGCCACCAATGAGGTGCAAGTAGTCGGAGTTGTTCCGGTAGGAATCGGCAATTCCGCCGTGCCAACCGGCCATTCCGGTCCCTGCCTCAATGGCGGCGCGGAGGCCCTCAAATTCGGCCTTTTCAATGGTGGTCATGGTGTTGCACTGGACAATGAGATCCACGGTGGCCATGTAGTCTGCGTCGGCGTACACAGCCGGGCTTTCCTCCACACGGACGTCATAGCCGTTATCTTTCAGGTAGGGAATGAAGAGCTCGGTGGTTTCCACGGGCTGATGCCCGTCCCAACCGCCGCGCACGACGAGTGCATTTTTGGAGCTCATGCTTTGTTTCCTTTGATTGTGGTCCATTGGCTGTTATTGGCGGCGCTGTCTTCAACGGCGGCCAAGACTTTTTGGACGCCCAAGGCGTCGCGGAACGACGGCGTGGGTGCCGTCTTGTTGCCCAGTGCGGTCACCAGATCCACCACTTGGTGGGTGAAGCCATGCTCGTAACCGAGGCCGTGCCCGGTGGGCCACCAATTCCCCACATAGGGGTGGACGGGTTCGGTGACCATGATGCGGTGGAAGCCGCGGGCGTCTTGGGCATCGGTGCCGTCGTAGAACTGCAGGAAGTTCATGTCCTCAAAGTCGAACGCCAGCGAACCGAGCGTGCCGTTCACTTCTAGACGGTTGGCGTTCTTCCTGCCCAGAGCGGCACGGGTCGCTTCAAACACACCCACCGCACCGCCGTCGAACCTTGCCGTGAAAAGTGCGGCGTCATCAACGGTGACGGGCCCGCGGGGAGTGGCTTCAGTGACGTCGCCATGTCCACCTAGGCCCACCAATTCTCCGCCCATGGGACGTTCCTTGGTGAATGTTTCCATGATGGCTGAGACGCCGCTGATGTTGTTCCCCGTCACAAACTGGGCGGCATCAATGCTGTGCGCGCCAATGTCACCAAGCGCGCCGGAGCCGGACTTTTCCTTGTCCATACGCCAGGTCAGCGGCGCGTTGGGATCGCTGAGCCAGTCCTGCAAATACTGGGCGCGAACGTGGCGGACGGTACCGATCCGGCCGTCCTGGACCATGCGCTTCATCTGAGCCAGCGCTGGCGTGCGCCGGTACGAATACCCGCACATGGAAAAGACGCCTTTAGCGGCAGCCTCCTCCGCGACGGCCGTCATCTCCTGCGCCTCTTCGACGCTGTTGGCCAACGGCTTCTCACACAACACATGCTTGCCGGCCCGCAACGCAGCAATGGCAATTTCGGCGTGGGTGTTGCCGGGGGTGCAAATATCGATCAGGTCAATGTCGTCACGCTCAATGAGCGCCCGCCAATCCGTTTCCACCGAACCCCACCCCATGCGCTGAGCGGCATGTTCGACGGCGGAGAGGTTGCGTCCGGCGATGGCCGTCAGCTCCGGGATGAGGGGCAGATCGAAGAAGCGGTGTGCAGAGCGCCAAGCGTGTGAATGAGCGGCACCCATGAACGCGTAGCCGGCCATGCCTACCCGCAGTGCGGGGGCAGAGAGCTGAGCCATGGAAGAAATCCTTACTGCTAGTTGGTGATGTGAGTGGGGTGTGGCTGATTTACTTGCTGAAGCCGGCAGTGAGCCCGCTCAGGAGCTGGCGGCGGCCGATGATGTACAGCACCAAAACAGGCAGCGTGCTCAGGACCACGGAGGCCAGAACCGCCGGGATGTTGACGCTGAATTCACCCTGGAACGTCCATAGCCCCAGCGGCAGCACCCGCAGTTCCGGACTTTGAGTCAGGATCAGTGGCAAGAGGAAACCGTTCCAGACACCGAGCCCGTTGTAGATGCCGACCGTGACAATGGCCGGCTTTGTCAGCGGTAGGGCCAGACGCCACATGGTCTGCCATTCGCTGCAGCCATCTAGCCGCATGGACTCGAACAGTTCGTTCGGCACGTCGCGGATGAAGTTGCACATGATCAACACGCTCAGGGGGATAGCGAAAGCAATGGAGGGCAGGATGATCGCGAGCAAGCTGTCGTAGAGGTTCATCTTGATGATCATCAAGTACACCGGGATGATGGTGGCCTGCAACGGAATGGCCAGACCCATCAGGAACAAGGCGTTGACACCCTTGAGGAACTTGCCGTTGCCTCGAACAATGGCGAAGGAGGCCATGAACGCCACAGCCAGCGTGGGGATGACCGCACCAACGGTGATGATGACGCTGTTGAAGAAGTACCGGGTGAAATCTGCCTCAATCACCATCCTGTAGTTCTCCAGTGTGGGTGCCGCGGGCGGGGCCAACGGGTTCTCACTGAAATACCCCGCCTGAGTCTTCAGGCTGGTGATGACAATGTAATAGATGGGGATGATGGTGACGGCAAGCCACAGCCAGCCGGCGGTGCCGCCCGGTAGATTCAGTTTGCTGAAGCTGCGCTTGAACTTACTGGAGCGGGCAGGCTCCGCAACGCCATTTTTCCGGGCCCCTAAGGGCTTCAGTGTTGTCGTCATGTTACATACCTTCCAATTGGCTACCGCCGCGGTCCTTGCCGCCCAAACGCTGCAGGAACAGTGCCATGAGCAGTCCAATCACTACAAGAATCACTGCCACAACGCTGGCCGGGCCCATGAGGTTGGCGCGGAAACCCGTCAGGTACATGTCCAAGGGAAGGATGCGGGTGGCGTTGCCGGGGCCTCCAGCGGTCAGTACAAAGATCAAGTCGAAGTACGTCAACGCACCCACTGTCATCAGCGTGGAGGAAGTGATGATGGTGTATTTCAACTGCGGAATGGTGATGAAGAAGAACTGCTTCACCTTCCCGGCACCGTCAATCTCCGCTGCCTCATAAATTGAGCGCGGAATCTGGCGGACGCCACCTTGATAGATCAACGTGTGGAAGGGAACAAACTGCCAGGCGATAACGAAGATGACAACACCCAGGGCCAGCTTCGGATCGCCTAGCCAGTCCTGCGCGAGGAAGGGCAGCTTGAGTCCGGCAGCTAGACCAAAGTTGGGGTCCAGGAGGGCCTTGTAGGCGATGGCAATGGCTGCCGAGGACAAGAGCAGCGGCAAGAAGTACAGCACAGCGAGGAACGCCCGGTACTTCTGACTGCCTGCCGTGAATACGCCCAACAACAGGCTCAGTGGGGTCTGAATGAGCCACGAAACAATCATGACCACAAACGTCAACCACAGGGCGTGATACATCCCAGGGTCTGCAAAGACTGTCAGCCAGTTACCCATCCCGGCCAGGGTGATGGCGCCGATGCCGTCCCAGTTGGTGAAGCTGAGGATCAGGACACCTGCAAGCGGGATGATGGCGAAGGCGATGAAGAAGATCAGCGCCGGAACGGCAAGCCAGTTGAGCGAGCCAGTTTTCCCTTTAGATACTTCTTGGCTCATTTTTTTCTTGGGTAACGGAGAGGACGCAGCCTTGGCCGTTAGCTGTCCGGCGCTCATTTGCCGATAGTCGCGTTCATGTTGCTAGCGAACTTCTCCGGAGTAATGGACTTCACGAACAACTGATCAATATTATTCAGCAGTGCTTCGGAGGCCACCGGGCTCAACGCCTGATCCCATGACTGCTGGAAGCTAGGGGCGTCCTTGCTGAGGTTGTATACGTACGTCAGGAAGTCCTTGTCCTCGCTGCTGGAGAATCGGTCTTCAATGCCGTTCACCACGGGAACGCTACCCGAGGCAATGTAGGCGTCGATTTCAGCGTCAGCCAGCAGCCCCTCAGTGAAGAACTTTTTGGCGGTTTCCTTCTCTTCATCACTTGCCTTAGCAGAGATGGAGAGGTAATTGGCCGGGTTTCCCACGGCATTTTTAGGATCGCCCTTGCCGCCTTCAACAGTGGGGAAATCCACCCAACCCAATTTGCCGTCCTGAACGAACCCGGCGCCGTCGTTCTTCATGCCACCGTAGGTCCAGCCACCATGGAGCATCATGGCAGCTTTTCCGGTGAACAAGAGTGCTTGATCGGCGTTGCTGTCGGCTGTGATGGAGGAGAAGCCCTTGATGAAACCATCTGCTGCGACGAGTTCTTGGATCTTGGTCAGGGCTTCAATGGCCGCCGGGTGTGACCAAGCGTCAGCCTTGTTGTTGAAGATATCGGTGAAGACTTCCGGGCCGCCCACGCGATCAAACATGTACTCGAGCCACATCATGGAGGTCCAGCGGGACTGTCCACCCAGTGATAGGGGAGCGACGCCCATGTCATTGAACGTCTTGACCAAGGACATGAGATCTGACCAAGTCTTGGGCGGCTGAGCGCCGGCCTTTTCGAACAGTTCCTTGTTGTAGTAGAAGATGATGGGCTGGACGGTGGTGGCGGGAATGCCGTAAATCTTTCCGTCAACGGTGGCAGCACCAAAGGCGGCTGCAAACAGGCGCTCCTTGACGTCCGGGTTCTCTTCAAACCAGCTAGTCAAATCTTCCACCTGGGAGGCTTCAGCGTAGGACTTCAAGATTCCGCCGCCCCATCCGTAAATGAGTGTGGGGGCCTGGCCAGCGCCGATAGCGGTCTTGATCTTGGTCTTGTAAGCGTCGTTCTGGAAGAACGTCACCTTGATGGTGTTGTCGGGATTGGCCTTGCCAAAAACATCGATTGAGGTTTGGCGGATGGTCTCGTTGGGATCGCCGCTGACGGACCACATGGATGCCCCGCCTCCACTGGATCCGGCGGGGCCGGAAGTACCGCAAGCACTGATGCCGACGGCGGCCAAGGGGACCAAGGCGGCTAGAGAAAGGAACGAGCGACGGGATGTGGGCTGGTGTTTCATCTTGTCTCCATTGAAAAGGGCCACTTTGGCCGGTTCGAAACATTTCGCAACTAATTCTGTATGCGTGACGAATCTAGCTGTGCTTCACCTCACACGTCAAGAGGTGGCGGTAATAATTTGACGGAAACCTTTTGTTGATGCACACTTCGAGGAGAAAAATATTTCGGAAATAAGGTGCGTTCATGGCTGCGAATACGCAGAAGAGTAAGCCCGTGTTGGCCACTGTGGCCGCAATGGCCGGAGTCTCCGCGCCCACCGTCTCCAAGGTGATTAACGGCCGCGATGACGTTGCTGCAGAAACGCGCGCCCGGGTTCAAGCTGTGTTGGATAAATTGGGTTATGAATCTCCCATGCAACGCCGAGCGCGGTCGACCGGACCGGCCATGGTGGACCTTGTCATTGACGGCATCACCACGTACTACCCGCTGGAAGTTCTCAGTGGAATCCTTGACTATGCCGCCGGCGAAGGCGTGGAAATTGTGCTGGGCCACGTCACCCCAGCCAGACTGCACAGCGCCAATCACGAAGAGTGGGCGCAGCGCATGGTGGAGTCTGGCCGAAAGGGCCTGATATTGGTGACCTCCGAGATCACGGCCAAATATCTGGAATCCTTTAGCCGCCGCAATATTCCTGTTGTTGTCATTGACCCTTTGAATCCGCCGCGTACGGGCATTGTCAGCGTTGGGGCGACTAATTGGGCTGGTGGAAAAGCCGCGACCGAACACCTCCTGGAGCTGGGGCACAAGCGCATCGCCTACATCGGCGGACCGGCAACGGCTGAGTGCAGCATTGCCCGCCAACACGGATACTTGGCAGCGCTGATGGGTAAGGGGATCCCCGCCCGGGCAGAATATATGACCAGTGGCGGGTTCTCACTCGACTTCGGAGTGATTGGCACACGGGAGTTGCTGGCGTTGCCCGAGCCGCCCACGGCCATCTTTGCCGGCAGTGATTCCACGGCACTGGGAGTCCTCGAGGAGGCGCGTAGGCAGGGGCTTAGGGTTCCCGAAGACCTCAGTTTGGTGGGCTTTGACGGCACCAGCCTTACTGAACAGACCTTGCCCCGACTTACCTCGGTGGCGCAGCCACTGAAGGAGATGGGACGGGCAGCTCTACGTTCGGTGCTGCGGCTGGCCAATGGCGAAACCCTTGATTCCGCGCACGTGGAACTTGCCACTCAACTGGTGGTGCGCGATTCCACCGCAGCGCCGAAGGCCTAAATCTGTTCTTCGCTGGAGCTGGTGATGGTGCTTGAGCTGGAGCTAGGGTGCACTCGATCTGAGTTCGATTAGGCCTAGGCGGCACGCACTTGCTAGTCCGCGGTGGCGCCCGGCTGTGCCCAAGCTTGGTCCGTGATGGAAATCTGCTCCGTCATGTCATCAAGGAAACGGATCACTACCTCGCGCTCTTCGGAGGTGAGTCGCGCGGCCGAGTAAAAGCGTTTTGACTGCTGACGGCCTACGGTGTCCATGGCGGCTTCGTGCGTTTTGGTGGTAATAGCAATGGCCAAGGCTCGGCGGTCACTGGGGTGCGGTGCCCGGGTGATGTGCCCCGCGCGTTCCAAGCGGTCCAACAATTTGGTGGTGGACGCCGTGGAAATTTTCAAGTGTGCGGCAATGGCTCCGGGGGTTGCTATGGTCCCGGTGTTGCTTGAAACAATGAGGTAGTGCAGGGCTCGCATGTCCGTCTGATTCAACTTCATGTACTTCAACGATGCATCGGAAAGTTGTTGTTCGGCTTCACGTAACCGTCCCAGTGCTGCCATGACAGCTCCTACGTGACGTACCTCTGCGGGGTCCATGGTGGAGCGGTCCACGAGCCTGCTTGCAGGGTCGCTGGAGTCGACGTCGTAGATGCTCGGTGGCAACAGTTTTTTTGCTGCCTCGGTACTTTCCATAGAAAGATTCTATCCTGCTACGGATATATCCGGCTCGGCTTTTTACATGTTAGGATATTTGCTAGCTAGGCTAGATGAAATTATGGCACGATCATGGAGAATACGGACATGAGTTCAGGACACAAGACAGCAACAAGAGGCGCGCACAAGCCGCCACGGTCCGTAGCTAGATGGCTACGGATTCTTCTGCCTTCGCTGCTGATCATTGTTTGGCTCGCAGGAGCTGCCGTGGGCGGGCCGTACTTTGGCCGCATTGGTGAAGTCTCCTCCAATGACCCCACAGCATTTTTGCCCACCTCCTCGGATGCCACCCAGGTCCAGAAAATCCTCACGGACTTCCGCGATTCGGACGAGATTCCTGCGATTGTGGTCTTTTCTGGGACGGAAAAGCTCACTGAGGACCAAATTCAGGGCATTTCGGCGGACGTTGAGTCCCTGGTAGAGATTGAAGGGGTTTCCGCGGATATTTCCCCGGCAATTCCCTCGGCTGACGGCATTGCGCTGCAGGCGTTCGTGCCCATCGAAGGTGACTCCGAGATAGCTGATGTGGTCTCTGAGGTTGGTGACACATTGCGGGCCACTGCGCCCGACGGCGTCAGCGTTCACGTCACCGGACCTGCCGGATTCACCGCGGATCTGTCCAACGGTTTTGCCGGTATCGATGGCATTCTGCTCGGTGTGGCACTGCTGGCCGTGCTGGTGATCCTGATTCTTGTTTACCGATCTGTGCTCCTGCCGGTGGCAGTGTTGGCCACCAGTCTGTTCGCGTTGTGCGTGGCGCTATTGAGTGTCTGGTGGCTCGCTAAGGCCGAAGTGTTCACCTTGAGCGGGCAAACTCAGGGGATTCTGTTTATTTTGGTGATTGGTGCGGCAACGGACTATTCGCTGCTCTACGTTGCCCGCTACCGTGAAGAACTGCGCACCACTCGCGATAAATGGGTTGCCACCGTGGCTGCCGTCAAGCGCTCCATTGAACCCATTGCCGCTTCCGGCGGCACGGTGATTGCCGGGCTTCTGTGCTTGCTGCTCAGTGACCTGAAGTCCAACAGCACCCTAGGGCCCGTTGCCGCTATTGGCATTGTCTTCGCCATGCTCTCGGCGCTAACCCTCTTGCCGGCATTGCTCTTTGCCTTTGGCCGCTCCGCCTTCTGGCCTCGCCGTCCCAAGTACGAGCCGGAAGTTGTTGCTGCCGAGCACGGCCAACCCTCCAAGGGTCTGTGGGTTAAACTGGCCCGCGTTATCAAGCGCCGCCCCCGGATCATCTGGGTTGTCACCACACTGATCCTGCTCGTGGGAGCCATGGGCGCCACACAGCTCAACGCCAGCGGTGTCCCGCAGTCTGACCTGGTGCTCGGTGCCTCCGAGGCTCGCGATGGTCAAGCTGTTTTGGGTCAGCATTTCCCTGGCGGTACCGGTAGCCCTGCACAGGTAGTTGTTCCGCAAGCCGAACTGCAGAAGACCGCTGATGTGCTGCTGGGTCTGGACGGAGTTGACGGTGTCACCGTTATTGCTGCCGACTCTCCCAGTGGTTCAGCTACGGTCACTGCTAGCGGCATCACTGCCTTTGGCCCTCCCGGTACACCTGCCCCTGTGCCCACTGTGGTTGACGGCAAGATCATGCTGCAAGGAACACTGACCGCAGCTGCCGATTCCGATGCTGCGGCAGATGTAGTTCTGAATTTGCGGGAGGCCCTCGATACGGCTGTACCGGATGCTCTGGTGGGTGGCGTTACTGCCACAGCCATTGACACCAACGTTGCCTCCATTCATGATCGCAACTTGATCATCCCCGTTGTCCTGGCGGTCATCTTGCTCATCCTGATGCTGCTGCTTCGTTCCGTGCTCGCTCCAGTCATCTTGATTCTGACCACGGTATTGTCCTTTGGTACGGCGCTGGGCGTTGCTGCGCTGGTCTTCAATGGCATCTTCAAGTTCCCAGGTGCTGATCCCGCGGTGCCACTCTTTGGATTTATCTTCCTAGTGGCTCTGGGTATTGACTACAACATCTTCTTGATGACTCGTGTCCGGGAGGAATCCCTCAAACACGGCACCCGTGACGGGATCATTCGTGGGCTGGTTATTACTGGTGGCGTTATTACCTCCGCCGGCTTGGTACTTGCGGCCACGTTCTCGGCACTAGCCGTGATCCCCATCCTGTTCCTGGCCCAGATCGCCTTTATTGTGGCCTTCGGTGTGGTTCTGGATACCTTCGTGGTCCGTTCGCTCCTAGTGCCTGCACTCACCTACGATATTGGCAAGAAGATCTGGTGGCCCTCCAAGCTGGGGCGCATGAGCGATGAAGAGGTAGCCAAGGCCGAGGCTGCTTCGAACCTCGCCGAAGACCGGGCTGCTGCCAAGGCTGCGGAGCAAGACGCGGCGTTGCAGCTTGGGAAGTAGCCTCGCTGGTTAGTTGCTGCCTGGTTGGATAGTGACCGAAGTACAAAAGATGGACAGCCCCTGGATTGATCGCCGGGGGCTGTCCATCTTTTATGTGGTTTCGTGACTGTGTCGCAGCTGCGGTGCCTTAGGGACGCGTATAAGCAAAGTTTTGTCAGACTCGACTTTGTTTATACGCAACCACACCCGGCGTGGTTGCGGTGCTGTGACTGTGCCGCAGCCGCCGTCCCCTGGGTTTGCGTATAAATAAAGTCTCCATAGCGTCCGACGGCGCTCGGGTGCGGTTGTGCGTGTTTAGATCAGACCGAGCTCTGCAAATGCGGTGGCGATGCCCAGTTCGCTGGGCCGCGGGGCTGTGCGGTCGGCGACGGTGAGTAGTTCAGGGGCGGAGCCTTCAATGGCCACACCGATGCCAGCGAACGCCAGCATTTCTAGGTCGTTTTGACCATCACCAAAGGCAATTGAGGCTGATTTGGGGATGTCGAAGTGGGCAATGACGGCAGCAACGCCGTCGGCCTTGGAGATGCCGCGCTGGAAAAGTTCGCCAGCGTGCGGGCCTTCAGTGGCGATGGAGTTGGCTACTACGTCGATTTCCGGGCCGATCTCGGCGATCAAATCAGCCATAAGGACGGGAGACTCGAACACGGAGATTTTCGCAAAGTTCAGATTGCTGCGATCCGTGAAGCTGGTGAGTGAGCCGATGATGGATGAGGATGCCGTGGGTTGATCTACCGGGGCGCTCGCGAAGTGCGCCGCAATATGGGCGCGAAGCCGGGCTTCGGCTGCTGCAGGCACCTGAATGGATTCTTGAGCCTCGAGAATGTACACGGCGTCGTGGGTGTCAAGAACATCCAAGGCGCGGGTGGCTAAATCTTCCGGGAAGGTGGCGTTGATGAGCACCTCGTCGCCTACTTGGACGTATGCGCCGGCACTCGCCACCACGCCGTCAAAACCGGCGCCCAAGATACTCTCGGGCAGCATGGGAAGCGGGCGTCCGGTGCAGATGAAGACCTTGTGACCTGCGGCTCGAGCCTGCTGGACAGCCTTCACGTGACCATCGGGGACAACGCCAAAATCGGCGTAGGTGCCATCAACGTCAAGGAAAATAGCGCGTGTGGTGTGTGCAGTAGCGAGAGGTTTGGCGTTCATGGTCACGGAGTCTACAGGGCCAGATGGTCTGAGGGTGACGGGGTGTTGCGCTGAGCGCCGGGCCAGGGGCCTTGAACCCCTACGCCAGAGATAGGAACAGTTTCTCCAGCTTTCCACTATCCAGTTCCTCGCTTTGGCCTGATGCCAGGCACTCCTTCAAGGTGCCTGCCACTAAACCAAAGCCAGCACGGTCAAGAGCCTTGCCGACCGCGGCCATCTGCATGACGATGTCCTCGCAATCGCGGCCCTCCTCAAGCATGCGAATGATGCCGGCCAATTGTCCGTTGGCTCGACGAAGCCGGTTGATGATCGGTTTTGAAGCTTCCTCAGATAATTGCATGATGCTCCTCGTGGCTCTAGTGGCAGCTGATGTCGTCTTGACAGCATACCCCTAGGGGTATGTACTCTGGAAACATCAGATACCCATGGGGGTATCCTCGAAGAGGAGACAAACGATGTGCCGTGCCGTGAAATGCCGTTCCTGTAACAAGACCACTTGGGCGGGCTGTGGTAATCATGTGGATGACGTTATGCGCCACATTCCTAAGGCGGAACGCTGCTCCTGCGACCTGAATGCGCCGAAGGCCCCTAAGGAAGCGAAACAAAATGCCGGTTGGTTCTCCAAGATCTTCGGCGGAAAGTAAAACACTGTGACCTCGAATCAATTGTGCGTCGTCATCGTCGGTGGTGTTGCCGGTGGAATGTCTGCCGCCACACGCCTGCGACGAAACGATGAACACGCCATCATCACTGTCTTTGAACGCGGCGAGCATGTTTCCTTCGCCAACTGCGGACTGCCCTATCACGTAGGGGGAGTCATTGCCGAGCGCGAGTCTCTGCTGCTGCAAAGCCCACTGTCACTGAAATCGCGTTTCAACATTGATGTGCACACGCGCCATGAGGTTACTGCCGTTAACGCAGCCCAGAAGACCGTCACGGTCCGCGACCTTGCCACGGGTGAGAACTTCGAGCAGGCCTACGATGCCCTCGTGTTATCTACCGGAGCGAAGCCCAGCCGGCCAGAAATTCCCGGTATTGAGCGTGCCCATAGTTTGCGCGACGTGGCCGATGTAGACGCCATCATGGCTGAACTGACGGCCATGGAAACCGGGTCCAGTGTGCCCCTGCATGCCGCGATTTTGGGCGGCGGTTTCATCGGTCTGGAACTGGCCGAAAATCTTGCCGTTCGCGGTGTGGAAGTGACCGTGCTGCAGTCCGGCCCGCAGATTCTGTCCCCGTTGGATCCTGAAATGGTCATACCCGTGATGGATCGCTTGGCGGCCAATGGCGTGAAGGTTCTCACCAATGCGCACACCGCCACCGTGGAGAAGTACGACATCCTCCTCAGCGATGGAACGCGGATCGCAGCGGATTTGGTGGTGACCGCTGTGGGCGTGCGTCCGGAAAGTTGGCTGGCGAAACAAGCTGGTTTGGTGGTGGGTGCTCAGGGGGGAGTGGTGGTGGATGATTCCCAGCGCACCAGCGACCCGTCCATTTATGCGGTAGGTGATGCGGCCCAAAAGCGCGACGCCGTTTCCGGTGAACCTACGCTGGTGCCTCTGGCACAAACAGCGAACCGGCACGGGCGTCTCGTCGCGGACGTCATTACGGGCAGGCCTGTGCAATCGGCCGCGGTCCTAGGCACCGCCGTCGTCGGTGTCTTTGGTCTGACGGCAGCCATGAGCGGTTGGAATGAGAAGCGTCTGCGAGCTGCCGGGCGGGCGTACCGCGCGATTCATACGCACCCTGCCAACCATGCCGGCTACTACCCGGGCGCCACACAAATGTCCCTGAAACTGCTGGTTGATCCGGTCACCGATGCCATTCTTGGCGTGCAGGGCGTGGGTGGAGACGGCGTAGATAAGCGCATCGACGTCATTGCAACAGCCATGCGCGCAGGCCTGAGCGCCAGCGAACTCGCTGATCTGGAGTTGGCCTACGCGCCGCAATTTGGCTCGGCAAAGGATCCTGTGAACATGCTCGGGATGATCGCCGATAATCTGGCTGCGGGCGTTGTGAGCACGGTGCAATGGCATGAACTCGCTGACGCCGTGGCTGCCGGGGCCCATATTGTGGACGTGCGCACAGCCAGTGAATTTGCCGCAGGGGCCATCGCGGGAGCAGTGAATATGCCGGTGGAGGAGCTGCGTGAACGCTACGGCGAATTGCCGACCGGGCCTTTGGTGGTCCACTGTGCTGTGGGTCAGCGCGGCAACACAGCGGCCCGGATTCTTGCGCATGTGGGCTTCACCGTCAGCAACCTCGACGGCGGATTCCTCACCTGGCACCGGGGCATGCGGGCCCAGATTTCGATGGGCACCATGGCCTTCGAAACGGGCACCCCTCGGGAAACCGCTAGCGTCGACGTGGCTGGCTAGCGCCGAAAAGCTGATCTGGGCAAAGCAAATTCTCCGTGTGAGACTTGAGTCATGACGAGCAAAGAGTTCACGATTGTGCACGAGACTGAGATTGAGGGAACGCCGGAGCAGGTATTTGAGGCCGCTCATGGTGGCACGTCCGGGTGGATGTGGCCCATGGAAATTGAGCCTAAGCTCGGTGGCGCAGGGCCGTTCGGAAGCACCGTCACTGTGTGGGACCCGCCGCACCACTACGCCAACCGCATGGATGGCGAGGACGGTTTCTTCAATCAGCTCGAGTTTAATATCTCCGAGATGCCGGATGGCCGCGCTTGGCTGCGGTATGTCCACCGCGGCGTTTTCTTCGAGAATTGGGACACTCAATACGCTGCCGCCGCGAAGCACACCGCCTTCTACCTGCACACCCTGGGCCAGTATGTGCAGTATTTTGCTGGTCGCCAAGCGGCGTTTGCGGATGTGCAAGGCCCCGCGGCGTCCTCTGCCTCTGACGCTTTTGACGCCGTTAAGGGTGCGCTGGGGATTCACGACGCCGGAGCTGGGGGACATCTTTCGCTCGCCATTGCGGGGGTGGGGACCGTTGATGCCGTGGTGGATTACCTCGATGAGAACTTCGTGGGTTTGCGTACCGAGGACGCCATGATCAGGTTCTTTGGGCGCAACGCCTTTGGTTCCGTGGTGGGCATGACGATCCACCTCTTTGGTGACGGTGCAGAGAGTGCAGCGGGCGCGGACGCTGAAGCGGCTGGCTCTGCCTGGGGTGCATGGTTGAACGGGCTATACAGCTAGGACTTTGGTGCCGGCGCCCAACATCGCTTTCGATGACGCCGAAGAGCACTAGCTGCCCAGCTTCAGGGCCGACCAGCCGCCTGTTCCAATCTGAGCCTTAGAACCCCAAGAGTTGCGCAGAATCGGGTAGTACAAGAGGTTGCCGGTGTTGGATCGAGCTAACACGCCGTAGCTGCCGGCGCTTGTGTGTCCGGCGATGCCGGAGAGATGGGCCATGGAGCCCCATCCGGTCCCCACCACCCGGCGGGTTTCACTGATGAATCCGCCGGCGCCATTGCCGCGGTAGAGCAGCAACTTTCCGGCCTTGGTGCGGGCCAGCAGATCCTGTTTCCGATCACCGTCAAAGTCGGCGGCAAGGATGGTCAAAGATCCCCACCCGATACCAATCTGCTGGCGTGCTCCGAACCGAGTGCCATCCAGATTAGGGTAGAGAAAGAGCGCTCCCGAGGTGCGGTTTTTCGCCACGATGGAGGGGAACACCGAACCCGATTTCCACTTCGTGATGACAACGTCGAAGGAGGCCCACCCTGAGCCGATCTTTTGTGCAGCTTTCAAAGTACCGTTGCTTTGGCCGAAGCTGACGGTGAGTCGGCCGTCGGCCCATACTGCTACTACGTCCTGGCGGGAGTCGTTGTTGTAGTCCACCACCGTTAGTTGCTGAACTCCGGCCCAGCCTGCGGAGATGAACTTGCTCTTCCACAAGTCACCGCCCTTGGCAGAGGGGTAGGCATACAAGTTGCCGACGGAGTTCACAGCAGCGATATCCCCTGCTGCAAAGGCCGGGCCAGCACTTGGCGCCGGCGTGGCCGGGGCTGGTTTGGTCGGCGCCGGTGTGGGTTTGGGAGCGGGGGTCGGTGCGGGAGAGGCCGGTTTACTTGGACCAGGCGTCGGCGTCGGCGTACTCGCCGGGTATCTCGCCAAGTTTCCGGCGACCACTGTCATGCCGCTCCAGCCGGCCTTGCTGGTCTTGACGTACCCCAGTCCAAAGTCAGTGAATCGCTTATCCATCAGCGCAGCACGGTGGCCGGGGGAGTTCATCCACCAGTCGACGATCTGTTCTGCCGTGTTGTTGATACCGATAATTTCCGAATACGTGTCAAAGCCGGCAGGGAGGATGGAGGTGCCGTAATCCGGACGATGCAACTTGGCCATATCCAGCTTGTCAGCGTTGATCTGGCCATTGAGCTTCAGAACCCACTCCTGCGACCCAGCGCTAATGGACGTATTCAGGATCAGCGGGGCTGCACCGTTTTGCGCCCGAAACGTGTTGGCCCTAGCCAGAACCTTCGCGACAAAAACGTCTTTGGCATTCGGGACATAGATGCCTGCCAGTGCCCGAGCGACAGGGGTTTTGGAGGGTGTGGTTGAGGCAGGGTCTGCCGTCATGATGGGTGAGGAGGAGGCAACGGCCGCCGCTGTTTCGCCAGGCTGAGGCGTTCCATCGGGCTGAGGCGTTCCATCAGTAGGATTCACCCCGGCCGGGCTCGGTTTGGCGCCGGTGGTGGCGGCAGAGGCGGCCGGTGAGGGATACGACGTCGTACTTGGGACAGCAAAGGGTGCGGCGGAAGCGGCAGATGATGGACTTGTGGGTGCCGGCGGGGATTGCGCCAAGGCAGGTGAGAGGCCCGAGGTCGCGAGGACGGCCGATGCCGCAATGGCGCACAACAGGGAAGCAATATTTCGGATGGTGTATCCCCCCAGGGACGGCGATGGATCGAGGCATCTTTGAGACAATGATGCTTTTTCATGATAGCCGCGCTGTCAATAGCGGCGTGGCGTACGTGATCTGGACCGTCAGAGTCGCGCAGTAAGTTGCATGCAGGCGGTGCGTGTGTGAGCGTGGACTTGGCGGCCCACACCCATGGCCGCGGCACTTGATAAAGCAAAGGGGCTTTCGTCATGACAACGCACACACCCACCACGTCCTCACCTGAGCACGCCGTGGTAGATCATCCCATGTGGGTAGGCGGCGAACCCGTCACCTCGTTGGGGGAGCAATGGCATCAGGTCCACAACCCGGCACGCCGCGAATCTGTGATTGCCCGGGTGCCAGCAGGCACGCTCGAGGATGTGGATCGGGCAGTCGTTGCCGCCCGCAAAGCCTTCCCAGCCTGGCGTGCGCTGCATTTCACGGCCCGCGCTCAAGCCTTGCTGGCCATCGCCGACGAACTCGAATCACGCATCGAGGAATTTGCCCAGCTCACCGCACTGGACACCGGCAACGCCTTGCGCACCCAAGCCCGGCCAGAAGCGAGCAATCTCGTAGCAATGTTTCGCTACTTCGCCGGAGTCGCCGGGGAAGTCAAGGGCAACACCCTCCCCGCAGGCGAGAACCAATTGCAGTACACCCGGCTGGAACCTCTCGGCGTGGTCGCGGCCATCCTGCCGTGGAACTCCCCGCTCATGATCGCCGCGTTCAAGGTCCCCGCCGCGCTCGCCGCCGGCAATACCGTGATCCTCAAGGCCGCCGAGGACGCCCCGCTCACTATTTTGTTGTTGGCCGAAGTCTGCAACAAGCACCTGCCCGCCGGCGTTCTCAACGCCTTGACTGGCAGCGGCTCGATCATCGGCGAGGCTCTAGCCCTGCACCCCGGCGTGGACAAAGTCTCCTTCACCGGATCGACCGCTGTGGGCCGGCGCGTGGGCGGCCAGGCAGGCGCCAGGCTGGCGCACCAGTCCCTGGAACTAGGTGGCAAGAACCCCTCCATCGTGTTCCCGGACGCGCTGTCATCTTCTTCTTCTTCGTCCGCAGCCACTTCGGCCGCCACTTCGGACGACGCGGACGACGACGAACTTTACTCAGGACTGCTGCTCGCCTCGCGCTTCACTCGCCAGGGGCAAAGCTGCACGGCCGGTTCGCGCCTATATGTGCATGAAAACATCTTTGATGAGGTGGTTGGAACGCTCAGTTCCCGGCTCGCCGCCCTGACGGTGGGCGATCCGCTGGATGAGGCCACCGATATGGGAGCCGTCATCAACGCCAAACAACATAGCGCCATCAGTACCTTCCTCGATGAGGGTCGCAGGACGCCGGGCATGAAAGCGGTGATCGGTGGCTCCGAACCATCCGAAGGGCCACTGACCGAAGGCTACTATCACCTGCCCACCCTGTTTACTGGAGCCCGCAACGATTTCAGGATTGCCCGAGAGGAAATATTTGGCCCCGTCCTGGTTGCCATTCCGTGGCGCACCGTTGATGAGGTGGTGGACATGGCGAACGACACCAACTACGGACTGGCCGCCTACATCTGGAGCCACAACCTCGATGATGCCCTCAATACCGCCCACCGCCTCGAAGCGGGCTGGGTACAGGTCAATCAGGGTGGTGGGCAAGTGCCGGGACAGTCGTACGGTGGCTATAAGCAAAGCGGCATTGGCCGGGAAGTCTCCCTCGAAGGGATGCTGGCTGGTTTCACCCAAACCAAGCAGATCAATGTGAAACTGCGTGGCACAGGTGCCTGAGGCTCAGGGGGACGGGCCGGTGGGGGAGCTGCCACTGGCTGGAATCAAGGTCATGGATCTGTCCCGCGCGCTCGCAGGCCCTTATGCGGCGTCATTGTTATCCGATATGGGTGCCACCATCATCAAAGTGGAGAGCATCAAGGGCGGGGATTCGGCCCGCAGTTGGGCGCCGTTCGACGGTGATCACTCCCTCTACTTTGACTCCGCCAACCGCGGTAAGAGCTCCATTGCCGTGGACTTTTATACACCGGCAGGGAAGAAAGTCCTCTGGGATCTGGCCGTTGCCAGCGATGTCCTCATTGAGAATTTCCGCCCCGGCGTCCTGAGCTCCACCGGTCTGGATCCGGAGCTTTTGCGCGCAGCCAACCCGTCGCTGATCATTGCCTCGGTCACGGGGTTCGGACCCACCGGCCCTTTGAGTCAAACGGCCGGTCTGGATCAGGTGGCGCAGGGGATGAGCGGTCTGATGTCAGTCACAGGTCTGGACGCCGAGCACATGTACAGGGTGGGCGTGCCCATTGTGGATCTGGTCACCGGCGTCTACACAGCCTTTGGAGTCGCCTCAGCCCTAGCCGGGCGCAGGGAGGGCGGGGCTGGGAGTGCTGTCTCGGCGTCGTTGTTGGAAACGGGGCTCTCGCTATCCGCCTTTCAGGGTCAGCAGTATCTGAGTACGGGGGAGGTGCCGGTGCCGCGCGGGAACAACCACCCGGTGCTTTCGCCGTACGGGGTGTTCAAGAGCGCCGATATTGAGCTGATCATCGCCGTGGGCAGTGAGAAACAGTGGGTGCAACTGTGCACGTTGCTGGGTGCGGCGGAGCTGGCGGAGCACCCCGATTACGCCACGAGCCGGCTGCGCACCGTGCATCGCGAGGCTCTGCGTGAGCTGATCGATGGGCTGCTGGCACGCCAGAGCGCCGCGCAATGGCTGTCCGAATTGCGGGCCGAGGGCATCCCCGCTGGCCCCATTTACAACTACGAGCAAGCGTTCGCTGACCCCCAGGTGCAGCATCTAAAGATGGTGCAGACGGTTCATCGCAGTGACGGATCCGCCCTGCCGCTGCTGCGGGGGCCGGTCTCGGTCAATGGCCGCGCGCCCATGGTGGCCAAGGCGCCGCCGGCACTCGGGCAGGACACCCTCGCCGTGTTGGAGGGACTGGGGTTGTCGGCGGAACAAATCGCCGGCTTGCTGGACGCTGGTGTGGTGTACGACGGCGCACCCACCTCCGCGCCCGTCGTCCAGGTGCGCCGTGGCTGAGCGGGGGAACGGAACGCTCAGGGTTGAACAGCTTGGTCCGGTGGCGTGGCTCATTATGGACAACCCGTCCATGCGAAACGCCATTACGCAGGAAATGTGGCAACAATTTCCGCCGCTGCTGGCAGAACTGGAAGTCGACGATTCCGTCAAGATAGTGGTGGTGCGCGGGGCCGGCGAACACTTTTCAGCCGGCGCAGACATTGCCTCCGTACAAAAGATCCTGCATAACCCGGCCACCGGACACCACGACGGCGGGGATGTCAGCGCCGCCGAGAACGCTCTTGCAGCGTTTCGCAAACCCACCATTGCCGCGATTGACGGCTACTGCGTGGGGGGAGCCTGGCAGATCGCCGGTGCGTGCGATATCCGGCTCGCTTCCAGCCGCGCTGTATACGGGATCACCCCGGCCAAGATCGGAATTGTGTATCCACTCTCCGGGATAAAGCGGCTCGTGGAACTGGCAGGCCCCGCCGCAGCCAAGTACCTGCTGCTCAGCGGCGACTTGGTGGACTCCGCGGAAGCGTTGCGGTTGGGGATGGCCACCAAGGTCTTGGCCGTGGACTCGTTATGGGATGAAGTGCATACCTACGCACTTCACCTAGCCGCGCGCTCGCAGTTCTCCGCGCAAGGACACAAGGCACTCATCAATGCGATGAGCTCAGGAGCCAGCGACGCGGAGGTGGAACAGCTCAGCGCTTATTGGCAAGGGCAGATGGCTATTAGCGATGACGCCGCGATCGGGGTGGGTGCATTCCTCGCCAAGGAAACCCCCGAATTCACGTGGTTGCGTCCGCGAGAAGACTGAGGAGAATAGCTGCGGCGCCACTCTTGCCAGCAAATCCTGATCCGCACTCGCCGGCCAAAACAACGGCTGCGCCCCGGAACCAATCTCCTTGAGGTTCCGGGGCGCAGCTTTTTGTTGGCCGCAGTGTCCCCAGTTTGCCCAAAAAAACTGGTGCAGTGACGCGAAACATGCCTCAATGCAAACTTTGCACTTGTGCAAAGTTTGCGGGAGTGCATAAAATGTAGTCATGCAAAAAACCACCACAGTGCCCCTGCGTGAGCGGAATCGCCTCGATACGTGGGCGCTGATTCACGACAAAGCCTCGGCCTTGGCGCTTGAAGAGGGCCTGACTAAAACCACGGTGGAAGCCATTGCCGATGCAGCTGGCATTTCCAAGCGGACGTTCTTCAACTACTTCGCAACGAAGGAAGACGCCATCATGGGGACCCAGCCACCCACACTCTCCGATGAGGCTGTGGCTACCTTCCGCGCAGGTGCAACTGCAGGTGCTGACGGTGACGGTGCTGATGGTGACCTTTTTGGCCGCACCGTTCGTCTGATGATCACGGTGATCCGCACCATGTTCCCGGAAGCTTCTCAGCAGGCTCGCCGCCAGGAGCTCAAGAGTAAGTATCCCGAACTCAGCCGCACCGTCCTGCAACACGTCAATGCCTCTGAACTCTTGGTCGAATCGATCTTGGAGGACCGCTACAACGACGCCGATGTTGCTATGGATCGTGCCAGCATTCCAGGTGGTCAAGAGGGAGCAAAGGCGTTGCTGATGCTGGCCGGAACCGCCGTGCGTTTTGTTTTTAGCCGTGACCCCGCAGCCGTCTCTCCAAACGAATCGAAGACTGTGGATGAATCAATTGAAATTTTCCGAGAGGCGATCAAAGCAACCTTATGAGCACCCCACAATTAGTTGAAACGCCTGTCGATCCAGGCGAAAAACGTAAGATTCTCCTCCTCTTCGTCGGCCTCATGGTCACGATGCTCTTGGCATCCCTGAACCAGACGGTGCTCTCGAGCGCCTTGCCCACCATGGTGGGTGAGCTCAACGGCGTCGAACATATGGCGTGGGCCATTACGGCCTTCATTCTGGCCTCAACCATCATGATGCCGGTCTACGGCAAACTCGGTGACTTGTTGGGTCGCAAACCCATGTTGCTCTTTGCGATCTCCATCTTCGGCGTGGGCTCAGTCATCGGCGCGCTGGCACCGGATATGAACACATTGATCGTGGCTCGCGTCATCCAGGGTCTCGGCGGCGGTGGCCTGATGATCCTCTCCCAGGCGACTATTGCCGACGTCATTCCTGCTCGTGAACGCGGCAAGTACATGGGTATCATGGGCGGCGTCTTCGCCTTTTCTTCTGTGGCCGGACCGCTGATTGGCGGCGGTTTGACCGAGGGGCCCGGCTGGCGCTGGACCTTTTGGATGAACATTCCGTTGGCAGCGCTGGCCATCATCGCCACCATCTTCTTGCTGCACGTACCCAAAGTGGTCCACACTTCACGCCCCAAGATTGATTACTTGGGCATGATGCTCATCGCCATCGCCACCACCGCTCTGGTGTTGGTAGGCACCTGGGGTGGTTCGCAGTACGACTGGAACTCCCCAGAAATCATTGGCTTGGCCATCATTGCCGTGGTTACCGGTGCACTGTTCGTGTTCGTGGAAAGCCGCGCCACCGAGCCGGTTATGCCGCTGATGCTCTTCAAGAGCCGCAACTTCAACCTCACCACGTTGGCCGGATTGCTGACAGGCATCGCCATGTTCGGCGCCATCGGTTACATCCCCACCTACCTGCAGATGGCCACGGGCTACTCCGCAACCGTCGCGGGTCTGTTGATGATCCCGATGATGGGCTGCATGCTGATTACCTCCGTGTTCGTGGGCCGCCACGTCTCCATCTCAGGCCGCTACAAGATGGCGCCCATTGTCGGTTCGGTGATCCTCGGCGTTGCACTGCTGCTGCTGGCTACGATCCACCCCGACAGCCCCATCTACCTGGTCTGCATCTACTTGGGCATCATGGGTCTTGGCCTCGGCGCCAGCATGCAAATCATGACACTCGTTGCGCAAAACTCCTTCCCGCTGAAGTTCGTGGGCACGGCCACCGCCGGGCAAAACTACTTCCGTCAGGTCGGTGCCACCCTTGGTTCGGCCGTGGTGGGTGCCATGTTCGCCAGTCGCTTGCAGGATCTTGTAGCCGAGAAAATCCCCGGTGGAACGGGCTCCGGCGGTGCCAGCTCCTTCACCCCGCACCTGGTCAATGGTTTGCCCGAGCCCATCAAGCTCCTCGTGATCGAGTCTTACAACGAGGCCCTGATCCCGCTGTTCCTGTTCATGGTCCCGCTGGCTGTCTTGGCCGCGATTGTGCTGTGCTTCGTGAAGGAAGTCCCGCTGGCCACCACCATTGACCGCGAATCCCCTGTTGACATCTCCACTTCTGAGATGGCTGACTTTGAGGCGGATGTCATCGCTACTGAGCTGAAGAACGACGCCGGACACGACGCTCATCTGACATCGGCACGTTCCGCCTCGCCCAAATAAGAAACGGACTCAGTTTCGTAGGGCGCCGTTTGAAAGTGCCCGTTCCAGTGCCAGTGTCACTGTCCCCGGAACGCTCTTGACTGTGGCGTTTGCCTGATGATGACCATCGGACAGCCGCCACAGCTGTGGTCTCTTCATGCCGCTCAGCCGTTGGTCAGGTACAGGCCGAGCCTGTGCTCAGGGTGGGTTGTAAGTGGGTTGTGAGAATCATCCCCGCTAGACTGAAATTAGTGAATAAATGCCGACGTAATTGAGGGTCTCTTGCCAGAATTTACTGCCCGATTTGCCACCGCCGCCGAGATCGCCGACTGGGATGCGAACGTCACCGCCAACCCCAATGGCGGCAATCTCCTGCAGTCTGCTGCCTTTGCCGCGGTGAAGAGAAACTACGGCTGGGACACCCAATTTTTGGCCTTCGAAGGTGCCGGTTACACCAGCTACAACCTGGTGTTGGAGAAATCCTTCCCGGTGCTGGGCCGCCTGTGGTATCTGATGAAGGGTCCAGATACAGTTGATGCAGCCCACGTTCCAGACATGTTGGAGGCTCTCCGAGCCTTTGTGAAACGGGCCAAGCTCAATGTGTTCGCAGCAAAAATTGAGCCGGACATCATTGACTCCGAAGAAGTCCGTGCCGTGTTCAACGCCGCTGGCCTGCTCAAGGTTGATGACCTGCAGCCCAACGATCACACCGCCATTTTGGACATCACCCCCGAATCCAACGAACTCCTGCGCAAACTCCATTCCCGCGGCCGGAACGCAGTACGCCGCGCCATCCGCGAAGGTGTGGAAGTAAGGCGAGCTGAACCCACTGACGAAACCATGAGGACCCTGTACGGGCTCATGGAAGGGACCTTCGAGGCGAAAAATGCCGGTAAGGCACGTGAGTTTGGCTACTTCCAGCAGTTCTGGAGCGAGTTCTGCAACCGAGGTCAGGGACAGTTCTTCTTTGTGTATGAGAACGATGTGCCGTCGGTTGGGGCCTTTGTCATCAACTACGGCGCCAAAGCCACGTACAAGGATGGTGGTTCACTGCAGAAGCGATCGCAGTACGGCGACTCGCACCTGATCCAGTGGGAAGCCATTTTGGACATGAAGGAGCTGGGTGCGGTGGAATACGATTTCTGTGGCACGCCGCCGTCGGACCGGCTCAAAGACCCCACCCACCCGCACCATGGGTTGGGACTGTTTAAGACCAGCTTCACTAAGACGGTGACGGATTTCATCGGCTGCTGGGATCTGCCTTTGTCGCCCTTGAAGTACAAGATCTGGACTACGGTGGGTGAGCGGGTAGCTCGGCAGCTATATGTACGCCGAACTGGTCAAAAGTTTTACTAGACATCATGAGCCGCAACAGCAGTAGCAAGAATCAACATGTTAGAAAGGTGACTTGTGGGAGTTGAGCGCAGGAATCCGGTCTCGAGGGACGTGCCAAAAAACGAGGCTGTGACCCCGGCGCAGGCAAGGGCGAACGCCTCAGCTAAACGCATGCTGCGCAGACTGGTGCAGGGGGAAACTCCGCCCACTGCGCCCATGCAGATTGTTGATCGGCTGGCAGGGAGTCCTTATGCCAACTTCACCATTCAGGTGGGCAAGGCTGAAGAATCGGCCCGGAAGACCATTGATTTCGCCCTGCGACTGGCCGAAACCATGTTCCGTTATGGAGCCGGTGCCCTTGAAGTGGAGACCAGCATCATCGCCGTCACCGCGGCACTGGGTCTGCGGAACATCGAAGTAGACATCACCAACCAGTCGGTCATCATCAACTATGCCCCGCGCGATGCGGTGCCGATTACACTGTTGCGCGTTGTTCGGTCCTGGACTAACAACTACGCCGGTCTGGTGGAAGTTCACGAACTGGTCACAGACATTGCTGGCGGAGGAGTCAGCCGCGATGAGGCCTACCGGCGTCTGGATGTCATCATCAAGAAGCCCAAGCCGTTCCCGCGGTGGATGGTTTCTTTTGCCGAAGCCGTATTTGCGGCCGCAGTGGTGGGCGTGATCGGTGGCACTGGATTTGGCATGGGCGTTGCCTTTCTCACCATTTTGGCTGCCAGTCAGACCTCGCGTGTGTTGAGCAAATGGCGAGTCCCGGACTTCTTTGTCACGGCCATCAGCTCCTTCCTCATCACCATCGTTGCTTTGCTGTGTTTCATAGCGCAGGTGCCGCTGAGTCCATCGGTGGTGGTGGCTGGCGGAATCCTGTTGATGCTGCCCTCAGGACGATTGGTCTCGGCGGTCCAGGATGCTATCAATGGCTTCCCGGTCACGGCTGCCGGACGTTTCCTCTCAGCCTTCCTATCCTTTGGTGCCATTGTGGCTGGTATTTCCGTGGCGTTGGTGACAGGTGCCGTGTTTGGGGCTGAACGGCTCAATGTGGCCGAAACTATCACCGGTACCCTGCCCCTGTTCTGGGTGTTGGCCTTGGTGGCGCTGGCTACGGTGGCCATTTGTATTGCCGAGCAGACTGCCGTGCGCCTGCTGCTACCTACCGTGGTGGTGGCCTTGGTTGGTTACGTGGTCTACCACTTCGGCATGGAGTTGGGTCTGGGTGGTCGGTTCGCCCCAGCAGTCGCCGCCGTGGTGATCGGCATGCTGGCCCGCATCATCTCGCTGCGCCTCGGGGCCCCGCAACTGGTTGTGGCCGTTCCCTCGATCATCTTCTTGCTCGTGGGACTGTCCATCTTCCGCGCCATGTTCGTCATGACGCTCACCCCGGAAGATTCAGTCACTGGCGCCGTAGGGATCTTCAACGCCTTGATCGTCATTTTGGCGGTTGCCGCGGGTGTGGTGCTGGGCGATAACGCCGCCCGACCCTTCACACGCAGCAATGGTCAGAAAGACCGACGCCGCAACCGTCGCCGGTAACTGGCAGGTAACTGGCAGTGGCTCGGCGGCCCTGTGGATCGGCGGCCCAGCGCCCTGCGGTCCAGCCGGGCATCCCTCGCGAGCAGTAAGATTTTCCCGCTCGTCCCTCGCGAGCAAAATCCATCCTCGCTCCGGGACGCCCGGCTGAACCTCCGGGTGTACCTCTGGCGACCCCCAACCGACCTTTATTAGTTACAGGATCTGGCCGATCGGCTCGCGCTTTTCGGCTTGGAAGTTATCTTCGGTGCGTCCGTAGGCCCAGTAGCCCGAAAGCGAAACTTGTGAGCGATCCAGGCCGCGCTGCTTAAACAGCAGGTCTCGCAACCTCTTCATGTATTCGCGTTCTCCGTGAACAAAAGCGTGAACGGTGCCTTCGGGCCAGGGGCCGTTGGCTACTGCGTCGTGTAAGACCGTGGTCTCCGCGGGGCTGGCTCCTTCGCGGAAGACCCACGTGAGCTCAACGCCGTCGGGCTTGTTGATGGGCTGGATATCAGCGGCCGTATCGACCTCAACGTAGGCGTGGCCCTTGGCGTCTGCGGGCAATGATTCAATGGCCGCAGCGATGGCTGGCAGGGCGGCTTCGTCGCCGGCGAACAGGTGCCACTCGGCGTCGAGGTTGGGGGTGTAGGCGCCTCCTGGGCCGGAGAAAATAATGGTGTCGCCAGGGGCGGCTGCGGCTGCCCACGGACCGGCCAGACCGGAATCGCCGTGCAACACAAAGTCAATGGCAAGCTCCTGCGCGGCCATATCCACCCAGCGGACGGTGTAGGTGCGCGTCACGGGCCACTGCTCGCGCGGCAGCGTCTCGCGCAATGCCGCCACATCCACCGGATGGGTGTAGTCAATGCCGGGGTGCAGGAAGAGGATCTTCACGTACATGTCCGTGGCGGTTTTGGGCTCAAAAGCGGCCATCCCGGGCCCGCCAGCCACGATCCGCACCATGTGCGGGCTGAGCATTTCCCGGCGCAGCACTTGCAAAGTGTGCTGGACGCGGGGCTTTCGGTCTCGTTCAGCAGGGCGGGAAGCGGCGGTATTCGTTGTCACGATGAGCTCCTAGGTGCCGGGCGCTGGCCCGCGTGTTGAGCGAAATAATAACGCAAAGTTAGCTTGTCCTAATAAGTCTAGGTCATTGCGGCAGTGCCCAATCGATGGGGGAGACGCCTTGCGCTAGCAGCTGATCATTGACACGGCTGAAGGGTTTGGAGCCAAAAAACCCGCGCGAGGCCGACAACGGACTGGGATGCACCGATTCAATCACGGCCGTCCCTTCCAGCAACGGGGTTAACTTCTGGGCATCCTTGCCCCACAGCACGCTCACCAACGGCTTCTTGCGTGCGACCAGGCTGCGGATGACTGCTTCGGTGACCTCTTCCCACCCACGACGCCGGTGCGATCCTGCCGCACCCGGCGCTACCGTGAGCACCCGGTTCAGCAGGAGGACACCCTGCCGGGACCAGGCGCTGAGGTCCCCATGAATGGAGGGTGGGATGCCCATATCAGTGGCGAGTTCTTTGTAAATGTTGTTCAGGCTGCGGGGGAGCGGGCGCGTTGATTTGTCCACGGAAAACGCCAGACCCACCGAATGCCCGGGCGTGGGATAAGGGTCTTGGCCCACAATCAAAACTTTGACCTCTGATAGTGGGGTGCTCAAGGCTCGCAACACCTGGGTGGGTTGGGGCAGGAAGCGGGTGCCGGCGTCGTACTCGTCTTCAAGCATGGAACCTAGCTCACGCAGGGCGGGTTCTTGCGGGGTTAGTGCCGCAGCCCAATCGGGGGCCATCTGCGAGAGTGGATCGGATTTCAGGGAAGCAAGGGCCTGCAATTGAATTGCGTCCCAAGGAGGCGGGGCTGGCAGGTCGAAGAGACTGGGTGCGCTGTCCATAGTGTCCATTGTGGGCCATTTTGAGCCAAGGTGAGAGCGGGGTGGCGCGCGGTTGATTCCTCCACAGGCAGAGGCCGCGCTCGAGTTATCCAGCTGATCCCAAATGACAGGGATGTGATTCACCCATATCATTGACAGTGCGGGCCGAGAATTGCGGCCCTGTTGAGGATGAGAAATGGAGGAATGTTGTGGCCGGAGCAATTCAACACGAGCACAGTTCCGTGGACCATGCCGCAACCCCGGAAGCATCAGAAACTTCAGCGACTTCAGCAACTTCACATGTGCAGGCAACGCCGGATGAAGTGGCGGGATTGAGCGCGCGTGAGCAGAAGATGCTGGACTTGGAACGCCAATGGTGGAAGTATGCCGGCGCCAAGGAACAAGCCATCCGGGAGCTATTCGATCTCTCAGCGACCCACTATTACCAAGTTTTGAATGCGTTGATCGACACGGAAGCCGCGCTGGCCTATGACCCCATGCTGGTCAAACGGTTGCGTAGACTACGTACGTCGCGGCAACAAGCCCGATCCGCGCGCCGGCTCGGGAATTGATGCACGGCGCCACCGCACATAATCACCGCCGCTCCCACCGGGCTGTACCCACAAGGATGACACTGCACAATGAGTAATTACCCGCGGGATGAATTCGACGCTATCGAGGAGAACTCGGCACGCCACGGCGTCCACCGCGCCTCGATTGCTCCCCAGCGGCGCTCCCTGATTCCCTTGATGGTTGTGGGCATCGTTGTACTGGTTGTGGGGCTGCTGGCCTTTTTCGTCATGCCGAAGATGCTCAATAACACCACCACCCCCCCGCCTGTCGCGGTAAGTGAGACCACCACGGCGCCATCGAGCGCCACGTCGGCTCCTCCCACTACTCCAGCACCCTCTACCGCTCCTGTGGAAACCCCCACGCCGACTCCTTCTGCGGAGCCGACCCCCGAATCGGTAGTTGATAAGAGCTTCCCCGTGGCTGTCTACAACGCCACCGGCCTACCTGGCCTGGCCGGAAGTTACGCAGGCCGTGTTCAGGCCGAGGGATGGACGGTCTCGGAGTCCGCCAACTGGAATGGTCAGCCGCAGGTTTCTTCGAGCATCATCTATAGCGGTATCGAGCAGAAGGCGAACGCAGAGGAGCTGAGTGCGTTGCTAGGCATCCCGGCAATTGCTGAGTCTAACGAGTTTGGTATACCCCTAATGGTCATTTTGGGCCCGGGAGCCTAGACAGCTGGCGTTCGCCGCAAGCTCATAGTGACGCCCCCGCTTGCACTCTGTGGAGTCGAGTGCTAATTATTGAGTTAGCACTCTGAGGTGGCGACTGCTAGTTTCTAGTCGTTTTGCCGCCGTCGGAGTATTGACCTTTCCTCACTTGGCGAGGGTTCGCCGCTGTTGTAACTAGATCAGCAGTGGCTTATCCGTCCGTCGCGGGCGCCTTGCGAGGAAACAAAAAATCGTAAAATGACTGTCCCGAAAGGACTGAAGCCTCCATGGCCAAGCTCATTGCATTTGATGAAGAGGCACGCCGCGGTCTTGAGCGTGGGTTGAACATCCTCGCCGACGCTGTCAAGGTAACCTTGGGCCCGCGCGGTCGCAACGTTGTTCTCGAAAAGAAGTGGGGCGCCCCCACGATCACCAACGATGGTGTATCCATCGCCAAGGAAATTGAACTTGACGATCCCTATGAGAAGATCGGCGCCGAGCTGGTCAAGGAAGTCGCCAAGAAGACTGACGACATCGCAGGCGACGGCACCACCACAGCCACCGTCCTGGCTCAGGCTCTGGTCAAGGAAGGCCTGCGCAACGTAGCTGCCGGAGCTGATCCGCTGTCCCTCAAGCGAGGCATCGAGAAGGCTGTTGCAGCCGTCATCGAGCAGTTGCTGGCCTCCGCCAAGGAGATCGAGACCAAGGAAGAGATCGCCGCTACCGCGTCCATCTCCGCTGGCGATCCCGAGATTGGTGCTCTCATTGCTGAAGCCTTGGATAAGGTCGGCAAGGAAGGCGTCATCACCGTCGAGGAGTCCAACACCTTCGGCTTGGAGCTTGAACTCACCGAAGGCATGCGCTTCGACAAGGGTTACATCTCCGCTTACTTCGTCACCGACACCGAGCGTCAGGAAACGGTCCTCGAGGACCCGTACATCCTGATCGTGAACTCCAAGATCTCCAGCGTCAAGGACCTTGTTGCAGTTCTGGAAAAGGTAATGGCTTCCAACAAGCCGCTGCTGATCATCGCCGAAGACATTGAAGGCGAAGCACTGGCAACACTGATCGTGAACAAGATCCGTGGCCTGTTCAAGTCCGTCGCCGTCAAGGCTCCGGGCTTCGGCGACCGTCGCAAGGCTCAGCTCTCCGACATCGCCATCCTCACCGGTGGCCAGGTCATCGCTGAAGAAGTAGGCCTCAAGCTGGAAAACACCACGCTTGACCTGCTGGGCAAGGCTCGCAAGGTTGTTGTCACCAAGGACGAGACCACCATTGTTGATGGAGCCGGCGACGCCGATGCCATCGCAGGTCGCGTTGCACAGATCCGTGCCGAGATCGAAAACTCCGATTCCGACTACGACCGCGAGAAGCTGCAGGAACGTCTGGCCAAGCTGGCCGGCGGCGTTGCAGTTATCAAGGCCGGTGCCGCAACCGAAGTTGAGCTCAAGGAACGCAAGCACCGCATTGAAGATGCCGTGCGTAACGCCAAGGCTGCTGTTGAAGAAGGCATCGTCCCCGGCGGTGGCGTTGCTCTGATCCAGGCTGGCGTCACAGCATTCGATTCCCTGAACCTGACCGGCGACGAAGCAACAGGCGCCAACATTGTGCGTGTTGCCATTGACGCTCCGTTGAAGCAGATTGCCATCAATGCAGGGCTCGAGCCCGGCGTTGTTGTGGACAAGGTCCGCTCACTGCCCACCGGCCACGGCTTGAACGCTGCAACCGGCGAGTACGAAGACCTGCTGGCAGCCGGCGTCAACGACCCGGTAAAGGTGACCCGCTCTGCACTGCAGAACGCGGCTTCCATTGCTGCATTGTTCCTCACCACCGAAGCCGTTATTGCTGATAAGCCTGAAAAGGCTGCTCCGGCTGGCGGCGGCGGAGACGACATGGGCGGCATGGGCGGTTTCTAACCCCTCCGCTTTTCTCTAGCAAGAAAAACACCTCTGCCCTCGGGCAGGGGTGTTTTTCTTGCTCCGGTGGTGGGCTGCTGGCGCCCCTTTGTGTCGCAGTGTCGGTGGAGTCTGAAAGTATGTAACTTATGACAATTATTGCTGCCGCCGATGGTTCGGCTTTGGGAAATCCTGGTCCTGCTGGCTGGGCCTGGTACGTCGACGACAGCTGCTGGCGGGCAGGGGGCTGGCCTCACGGCACCAACAACATGGGCGAGCTTATGGCGGTCTTGGATCTTTTCAATTCGACTGCACACCTGCCGCAAGAGCCGCTTCACATCTTGTGCGACAGTCAGTACGTCATCAACAGCGTCACCAAGTGGATGCCGGGTTGGAAGCGAAAGGGCTGGCGCAAATCGGACGGAAAGCCGGTACTCAACCTTGAACTGCTGAAGGAAATTGACGCGGCGCTCGTGGGTCGCAAATACACCTTTGAATGGGTCAAGGGGCACGCTGGCCACGATCTCAACGAAGCTGCCGATGTCCGTGCTCGCGACGCCGCCACTGCTTATCAGGCCAAGCGCCAGCCAAATGCAGGGCCTGGTTTCCCCGGCGCCCAATCTTCGACCGACTCGAAGGAGAACGACGCCGGGCCGTCCAGTCAGCCTCTAAGCGCAGCTACCCCGGTCCTGGGCCTGGCACCTGCAGCCTTTAGTGAACTGACACCTGCAGCCTTAGGTGAATCTGCGCTCTTTGGTGATCAAGACCAGCCGGACCTCTTCTCCGTCATGGACGATGAGCCGGATCCTTCCTTCGCTCCGGGCCGAGTCACGGGCATCGACGCAGTTATCGAACTGGAGCGGGAACTGCTGGACCCTGCCGTGCGCGCGGATCCTTTCCGTGTTGCAGAATTACTGCACCCGGATTTTGAGGAGATCGGCAGCAGCGGTCGCAGTTGGACGCGGGCCGAAATTCTTCAAATGCTGAGCGACGAAGAGTCAGTTACCGTCGAGATGGAGCTCATGGGGCTTGCTCAGCTTGATGCCTGCACGGCACTGTTGACATACCGGAGTAGTTCACCTGGTCGAACTGTTCTGCGAAGTTCACTGTGGAACCTCGACAACGGCCAGTGGCGCCTGCGCTTCCATCAAGGAACTCTCGAAGCGTAGCTCCTAGAGCTCTAACCAACGCCGGCGACCAGCTCCAGTAACCGATCTTGCAGAAGTGTTGCGTCGTTTTCAGAACGGTGGTGCAACGTCACCTTGCGTTTGGATATAGACACGACCGGTGGGTGTGACGGTTCGAGTGACACCCGGGCTGACATTTTCCACAGTCCAGCCGGTATGCGGATCATCCTTGAGGTGGTGGCAATACGGGCATCTGGGGCGTAGGTTCTCGATGCTAGTTTCGCCCAGTGGCAGGATTACGCCATCATCGGTGTAAGTAAATCTGTTGTAAGGCGTGGTGTGGTCGAGTTCGCAAGATCGAGCGGGACGATCACAACCAATACCGGTACAGACAGGGTCTCGAAAGCGTACTTCACGAGCCATTGCCTTGGGAGGTTTTCGGGTCTTTCTTCCAACGCTCACAATGCGACCAGAATCGGGGTCGGTCAGGAATCTTCGCCAGAATTTTGCGGTAGCGGCCAATTCCTGTTCGTCATCTATGGGAATAGCCCCAAAACCTTCGAGTGTGGCTGGGTCGGAGGACTTACCTAGGAGCCTGTCGGCTGAAACGGTGATATTCAGAACTGCCGGAATGCGGTTCTTGAAGTAGGGACCGCATTGCTGAGTGGAATTGTTGTGTGCTGGGTTGGATTCCTCGTGGGCAGAGCCGGAAGAGTTGTGCAACAGCATTTGGTGCATCAAATCGATCAGCACATCGGCTCGGTATTCGCCCAGTGACCGTGACGGCCGCCCTGTCGGCGTGATGCCGTGGCTGTCCTCACCATTGCTCTTGGCTGCCTTTGCCCAGTCCTCCAACGAATTGAAGAGTAGCGCGGCGTCGGTGGCTGGTAGGCGGGCGCCTAAGTACGCCATGCCATCCGGTAGGGGAGTGATCCAAACGTCGCGGCTAGTCCGGGCTCTGCGGTGGCGCTGCTCAATGGGCTCGGGATTGTGCCGTTCGGCGATTCCGCGAACTTTCCGGGTCAGCGCGTTCGGATTGCAACTCATCGCGAAATCGAGGAACTTGGGCTCGAGCTGATGCAGAATTTGTGGGGGAGTGTTCTCACATCCACGAATTACCGCCCGCACACGGCGAACATCCAGGCAACCGTCGTCGAATAGGGCGAATGTATCGGGCAGATGCTGGACTAAGAGCTCTGCATCGGAGATGAGATGCTCTGCAGCCCCGCTGCCAATGGCAAATAGGGCCATGAGTTCTGCGGCAGCATAGCGGGAGCGGTCAGGATGTTTTGCAGGGGGTTCTTCGCCAAGAACCGGTGGACGCCGTGTGGCGAACACATCAATTGCGGCAGCTTGCCGGGCCATAGCCCAAGATGCCTGCCGTTCAGAGGCCTGAATGTAGTTGAGCAGTTCCTCATCGTCGAGGTCGTTGGGATCCAACTCAGCAAGAGCAGCCGCTCCGCGTTGTGGCGTCCATTCAATGTAGTTTGCTTGTTCCTCGGCCGTCATGGGAGGCAAAAGCCGTTGGACTCGTTTGGGCCCACCGTAAACAGGTTCCATGATGGGACGGGGCATGGTCAGGGGTTCGGCAAAACGCAAGACATTTCGGTGAATCCACTCAGGATCTGCACTTAGTTTGTTCGGCATTTGCGGGCGAGCGGTGGAAGGAGATTCCTGAGGTGTCTCGAAGTTCGCAGCCGATTGACTCTCGAGTGGTTGCTCGGGATTCGATCCTGAAACTGACGGTCCGGAAAGGTTGGATTCCTCTGAAGATCCGGGCCAATTCGCCTTGCCCATAGTTCATTTTATCCTAGTAGAGTTCGATACACTAGAGTTTACTCGAACAAATATTTGAATTGATGCAAGTTGAGTGCTTATTGATGGGGCTCGGCTTCCCGGCCGGGGCCACAACTCGAGGTGAGTACCAGCCGGGAAGTCGGGAACACGGGAAGTCAGACCGGCCAAGAAGCCGAGAAGCCGAGAATCCAGAATCCGAGAAGCCGAAAATCCGAGAATCCAGAAAATGGGGGCGGTCAGCGGGCCGTAAACATGCGGGTGTTGGCGGCCTCAGCCTGTGCGTATTGGGTTGCGGCCATGGACAAGGCAGAGTTGATGCTCTCTAGGGACGCTTCGACTTTGAGTTCGGTGGAATGCCACTCCACCATGAGTGATTGAAAGTTAGTCGCCGCGGTTCCTGTCCAGGACGATTGCAGGTCCAACAGGTTCCGCTTCATGGCGTCTACTTCGGCCCGGATTCTTTCTACTGATCCCTTAACGGCCGTGCTTTTCAGGGCGAGATCGTCACTGTTGACGTTGAACTGTGCCATGGGAATTACCTTGCCTTCGTTGCTGGGGCCCAGTGAATGTCACTGGTAGGCCCAGCATAGAAGTCGCCCGCAGGCAGTGAAACCCTAGTTCGTGGAAGCGTGGGAAGTAGTGCTCACCACTGCGTCTGTGGAGGAATCGAACCCGCGGCCCTACACCACGTCTTCCTCGCCTCCGCGTTGGTCAATCTCATGGTCCTCAGCCTTGTAGGGCAGCTCTATGACCATGGTTGCGCCGCCGTCGGGCGTGTCTTCCAGCCTGACAGTTCCTTCGTGGGAGGCCACAATGGCCGATACGATAGCCAGCCCCAGTCCGCTGCCACCAGTGTTCCTATCACGGGAGGAGTCCGCCCGGTAGAAGCGCTCGAAGACGCGTGGTGCTTCCTCGGCTGAGATGCCTGGCCCATGGTCACGAATCTTGATGACGGAATAGTGTGTGGCCCCGTCGGCCCCGTCGCCACCGTCGGCCCCGTCTGCGCGGGTGCCGACCATGATTTCTATGGGGGAGCCCTCAGGTGTGTAGCGCAGTGCGTTGCCCATAAGGTTTGCCACGACCTGACGCAGCTTCGCCTCGTCTCCGACGGTCGGCGCTGGGGTGCCGGGTCCGCCGTCGAGCCCTATAACGGTGAAGGTCCTATCCCGGGCGGTGGCCCTGGCGTCGAGAACCGCATCGTGGCCCAAGATCAGCAGGTCTACGGGCTTGAGCTGCAACGGGCGCTGCTCGTCGATGCGGGCCAGCACCAGCAAGTCCTCGACCAGTTCGCCCATCCGTTTGGCTTCGCTCTCGATCCGCCCCATGGCCGTGCCCACGTCTTCGGGCGTTTGAAGGGCTCCATGACGGTAGAGCTCTGAGAAGCCGCGGATGGTCACCAGCGGGGTGCGCAGTTCGTGAGAGGCATCGGCAACAAAGCGCCGCATCTTCTTTTCGGAAGCTGTTCTGGCGGCGAAGGCATGCTCAATGTGGGCCAGCATGGCGTTGAGTGAGCCGGACAAACGGCCCACTTCCGTGGCAGGGTTCTCAATATCTACGCGGCGGGAGAGATCACCGGCAGCAATGGCTGCTGCTGTTTTCTCCACGCGGCCCAAGGGTCTGAAGGAGCGGGTGACGGTCCAGTAGGCAATCATGGTGCCCAAGGTGACCGCCAAAATAGCGACCCCGGCAATGACCACAGCTAAACGCTCCATGGTCATGTTGAGGTTTTCATACGGCAGCCCCACCACAACATAGCCAACATAGGAAGTGCTACCCGGGTTCAGTCCGCCCGTTCCAAAGCTGAACTTCTGTGGGGCGACGATCGTCACCCTCCAGGGGGCGCCGCCGTCGCTACTAGGGACGGTGAACGTCTTGCCACTCAGTGCCTGTGCTTCATCCGCGGAGTAGTTGGAATAGACGGGTTTGTCTTGGCCCGAACGGTTCTGATCAGCTAGCGAACCATTGGAAAAATGAAACCCCACGTAGTAGTCAAAGGCAAAGGGCGTTTGCCCGGTGTTCTGCGAATCTACCGTCCCGATGCCCACAATGGAGCGCTGGAACGTGGTGAGCTGTGTGTCCATCTGATCTTCCAGAAAGGAGTGCAGCAAAAGGAACGTTGTGGCTCCCAGGGCCAGCAAGGACACGCTCAACAGGGCGCTGATGATGGCCACCAGCTGGGAGCGCAGGGAGGCGTTTTTCCACAACGTAATCAATGTATTGGTGCAGCGCTAGCGCTTATCAGCCGTCCGCAGCACGTAGCCCACGCCGCGCTTGGTCTGGATCAGGGCAGGCAGGGACGCATCAATGTCCACCTTGCGGCGCAGGTAGGAAATGTAGGATTCCACGATCGAAGCGTCGCCGTTGAAATCGTATTCCCACACATGGTCAAGGATTTGGGCCTTGGAGAGCACGCGGTTGGGGTTGAGCATCAAGTACCGCAGCAGCTTGAATTCGGTGGGGGAGAGTTCCACCGTCTTGCCGGCGCGGCGCACCTCGTGGGCGTCGTCGTCGAGCTCTAGATCGGCAACGCGCAGTACGGCGTCGTCGTCCTCGGTGGGCTGAGTGCGGCGCAGCACGGCGCGGATGCGGGCCACCACCTCATCAAGGCTGAACGGCTTGGTGACGTAGTCGTCCCCGCCCACGGTCAGGCCCGTGACCTTGTCTTCGGTGTCATCGCGTGCCGTCAGGAACAGCACAGGGAAGTGCCGTCCGGCCGCGCGCAGGCGGCGGGTCACGGTGAATCCGTCCATGTCCGGGAGCATTACATCCAGGACAGCAAGATCGGGGTTGTGCTCCTCGGCGGCGGCCAATGCGTCGCGGCCATTGGCGGCGGCGATGACCTCAAACCCGGCAAAACGCAGGGAAGTTGAAAGGAGCTCACGAATATTGGGCTCGTCGTCTACAACAAGCAGCTTGGCTTCAGGTCCAGTCTTTTTCACCATTTCAGTCTCCGACTATTCGCTGGGAATATGCTGGATATTCCGTGGGTAAGTACTGTCAGCTTACGCCCAGAGAGTTCCCAGCTGCTAGTGGGTAGTGCGAGAAATCTCCTTTTACGTTTCGGAGGGCGGCGTCCGTCACGACCGCGCTCAATGCACATCTGGGGCCGTATCGCTACGCTGGGGGAGAGTTCATCGTCGCGAGAGAAATGAGAACCTCCATGCCCTTAGCATTTTCCACCCTGGGCTGTCCGGGCGATTCCCTGACCCAGGTCATCGACATTGCCCGTGCGGTGGGGGCTACCGGTGTGGAGATCCGGGTGGCCGACGGCGAGTTCGCCTACCCCGGCATGGACGCCGACGCGCGTGCCGACATTGCCCGGCAGCTCGGTGATGCTGGGCTGACGGTGCTCACTTTGGCCAGTTACGTCAAAGTGTGCAAGCCGCACAATGCTGGTGGGGAGGGCCTAGGGAAGTACGACGGCGGGCCCCTCACCATGGGTGCCGACGATTCCCAAGGTGCGCCCAGCGCGAACGATCCGGTCCTCGCGGACTTGCTGGCCGCCGTCGAACTTGCCGCAGATTTATCGGCACGAAACGCGAAGACTGGCTCTCCTATCATCGGTACTCCCCTTGTCTGCGCGCAGTTGCGAGTGTTTCCCGGTGCCGGGTTAGAGCCGTGTTCAGAAGGGACCGCGCCTTCTGCGGAGATGGCGGCGGCTGACCGGTTGGGCGCGAGCAGGCTCAATGCTGCGGCTGCCAGAGCCCGGGAACTAGGGGTGAGAATGCTGCTAGAAACGCACGATTCGCACCCGCGGGCCTCCGACATCATGCGTATTTTGGCCCATGTCGATGACGATGCGCCGGTCAAGGTTATTTGGGATCTGATGCATCCCTGGCGCTATGACGAGGCGCCCGTCCGTACCGCTGAATTGCTGGCGGACCGGTTGGCATACGCGCAATATAAGGACGGTGTGCGAAATCCGGGCACCAACACTGTATCGCTCACGCTGCCGGGCGAGGGTGAGTTGCCACTAGTGGAAATGCGGGATCTGGTGGCTGAGATTTCGGCGGCTCATGGGACCCGCGATCCGTGGATTTCCCTTGAATGGGAACGGGCCTGGCACCCGGAACTGCCGCCAGTGGCGGAGGCGTTGGCGTCGCTGAAAAGAGTTCTGGAATAACGGGCGGAGCCGCTCAGGGTGACTCTGGCAACTTGTTAGGTTCCCAAGAATAGATGTTCAGCCTGAGCCTGCTTCGTAACGTGTGCTTCGTGATGCCGACAGGGCCGGGCCTTTCCACAGCGAGGGGTGAGGGATCCGCCGTCGAACGTGAGCTAACGCAGCTGGTTCAGGCAGGAACTGGTGGATTATCAGGAGAGATGGGAGTAAATCTCCACCGGAGCCAGCAGCCCGGATTTGAAAGCCGTGAGGAGGTTGGCCATAGCTCCGGCCTCAACTCCAACCGGACCTCCGGAAGCCAGAGCTTTCTCCAGGAATGCTATTCCTTCAGTCAGCGTCTTGGCTTCTTGATCAACCTCAAAACCGGCTTGAGCCAGCGCGTCGCTGTAGGCCAAGGGCGGTTGCACAAACGATGTGTCCGGCGTGAGCGCCCATGGCAGAGGGTAGGGCTCCATGTCACCGCCGAGGAGCATGATGTCGTACACGGCGAAAATGCCGCCGGGACGGAGGACTCGGGCAGCCTCAGCAAAGACTTTGTCCTTATCTCGGATGTTCATGCCCACGTGGATCATCAATGCGATATCGAACGAGCCCGCGTCAAAGGGTAGGGACAAAATGCTTCCTTGGCTGAACTCGACTTGGCTGGATAGTCCAGTGCGTTGAGTGAGTGAGCGGGCGGCGTCCACGAATCCTAGTGTCAGGTCCACGCCGTGGACCGTGGCACCGAAATCGTGCGCCACATGGCGGGCCACTCCGCCCGTGCCTGAACCCAAATCCACCACACGGCTGCCACCATTGATGCCAGCGCGGTTGGCAACGCGGGTTGTTGCGGCTGCACCGCCAATGTGGAGTTGGTCCGCGCCCTGTAGATCAGCTGGGGCGAAGCTCTCCGGGTTTCCTCCGGCAGCCTTGATGATCCCCAATAATTGGTCTTCCACGTTGCTGCGTCCGTAGTGGGCGGCAACTGTCTCCTCGGTGTTCATGGCGTCTCCAAACGGTGCACGCGAGCTGCGGAGATTCCCCGCATTTTTTGATCCTACTCCTGCGCAGGTGCCGCGGGCAGAGTTCATGCAGCTAGATTTGGCGGGCGCGAATCCTCTGCGCAGAGGGGAGTGAATTGATTGGGTCCATGTGGGATAGCGATGCCGCTAAGCGCACCATTGGTGCGCTAGCGTCCGTCTGTCCGACGGCTAGCCTGCCTGTCTGCCTGTCTGTCTGACGGCTAGGCTGTCCGTCCGTCCGTCTGTTCGACGGCTGGCCTGCCTGTCTGTCCGTCTGCCGGCCACGGGGCTATAGGATGTCTTTGCCGTCTACGATCCGGTAGGCGTAGCCTTGCTCGGCGAGGAAGCGCTGACGCTTGGCGGCGAAGTCGGCGTCCACGGTATCGCGAGCTACAACGGTGTAAAAACGTGCTGTGCGGCCGTCGGCCTTGGGACGCATGAGCCGGCCCAGCCGCTGTGCCTCTTCCTGCCGGGAACCGAAAGCACCGGAAACTTGAATCGCCACAGACGCCTCCGGTAAGTCCAATGAAAAGTTCGCCACTTTGGAGACCACCAGAACTGAAATCTGGCCCTGCCGGAATTCTTCAAAGAGCCGAAGCCGTTCCTTGACGCTGGTGCTGCCAGTGATCAGCGGAGCCTGGAGCGCCGCAGCCAACTCATCCAGCTGATCTAAATACTGCCCAATCACCAAGATCTGTTCATCCGGATGAGATGCCACCAGCGCTTTTGCAACCACAGACTTAGCGGGGGAGGTGGCGCACATGCGGTACCGTCCGGCGTCGTCCGTGGTGGCATAAGCCAGGCGCTCGGCACGGCTTAGATCCACGCGAACCTCAACGCAATCGGCCGGTGCGATATGGCCTTGCGCCTCGATATCTTTCCAGGGCGCGTCGTAGCGTTTAGGCCCAATGAGGGCAAAGACTTCGCCTTCGCGGCCGTCTTCACGCACCAAGGTGGCCGTCAGTCCCAGCCGCCTGCGGGCCTGAAGATCGGCGGTCATGCGGAAAATGGGGGCTGGGAGTATATGGACTTCGTCGTAAATAAGCAGGCCCCAATCGTGATCGTTGAGCAGATCCAGGTGCGTGTACATGCCGTTGCGGCGGGTGGTGAGCACCTGATAAGTGGCGATGGTGACCGGTCGCAGCTCCTTAACAGCACCGGAATACTCGCCAATCTCGTGCTCAGACAAGGTAGTCCGTTTGAGTAATTCAGCCTTCCACTGCCGGGCGGACACGGTATTGGTGACCAGAATCAGGACGGTAGTCCCCGAGGCTGCCATGGCGGCAGCGCCCACAATGGTTTTGCCAGCACCGCAGGGCAGCACCACGACGCCGGATCCGCCCGCCCAAAAATTCTCCACAGCCTGGCGCTGATAGGGCCGCAACGTCCACGGGGCTGGGGAGTCTACGGCCGCGTCAGCTTTGGGGATGTTGACACCGCCGTCATCCGTCAGCGCAATGAGGTGCGCGGTGCCGTCGACGTAACCGGCAAGATCCTCCGCAGGCCACCCCGCCTGCAATAGCAAAGCCTTGAGCTCACCGCGTGCCGAGCCATGGACCACTGCCGTCAGCGGATCGATGCGGGCGCCGAGCAGCGCCGCCACTTTCTTCCCGTGCGCCACTTCGCTCAGAATCAGTTCGTCGTCGCTGCGCAGAACCAGTCCGTGAATGGGATCCTTTTCCAGCCGCAGCCGGCCATACCGCGCCATGATTTCCACAATGTCCAGCAGCAAGGGATGCGGCACGGGGTAACGCGAGTAACGCAACAGCGTATCCACGACATGTTCGGCGTCGTGCCCCGCGGCCCGCGCATTCCACAGCCCTAAAGGCGTAATCCGGTAGCTGTGCATATGCTCCGGCGCACGTTCCAAATCGGCGAACGACGCAATGGCATGCCGCGCATCCTCGGCCTCCGGATGCGCCACTTCCAGCAGGATGGTTTTATCGCTCTGGACGATCAACGGCCCGTCAGCCATGACGCTCCTTTCTGGTTGTAGATGTGTTGGTTGTAGTTGCGCTGGTTGAAGCTGCGCTTGCGCGGTCAGCTTCCAGCCGTTCCGGCGCGGCCGAGATGATTCGGTGAATGCTCAGGCGCCGCTCCCGGGTTGTGTCCGGCAGGCTCGCCCGCAGCGTCCCCGCCACCAACGACACCGGCCACAGGAGTAACTCCTCAATCTCTCCAGCGCCATCCACCACACGTACCCTGAGGAGATCCGCGCGTCCCAGCGCCCGCCGCAACTCTTCCATAACCAGTGCCGGACCGGATTCGCCCACACCGTCGTTCGCCCAGATGGGTTGACTGCGCAGTCCTTTGAGCTGTGCCAGTGCCAAAGCCTGTGCTTCCTCATGGACGACGCCGTTGCCCGGCTCAGGCTGTTGCGCCACCTGTCGCCGGGCTGCTGGTGGGGACGGCGGGGTTGTTGGCGGGGGTGTCGAAATTGCCTGAGGATGGTTCCGGAATACCTCGACAATGAGAAACTCCAAGGATTGTGGCACAGCAGTGCTTGAATGTTGCTGAAGGAAATCGAGCACGTCGGTACGGCTCATGCCAGACGCGGCGGCAAACTCTAATGAGCGTTGACTGAATCGGAAGATTCCGGCAGCTCCGCGCCCCTCGGGTACCGCCATAAGCTTGAGCGTTGAGGCAATAGCAGGGTCCAGGAAGCCCGGTGCGATAGCGGTGAGATCGCCCTGCAGCACAAAGTTCTCCACTGGGGCGGGCAGCAAGGCGTGCATGGCGGCGGTTGCGAGAGCAGCGTCGCCGCGTGCGGCTGCTTGGCCCGGGGAGCTGAGTGCGCCAGCACCTGTGATCCCCAACCATTCCAACTCGTGCAACAGAGCTGGGAGTTGATGGCTCAGGGCAGCGGTCTGCCGCGGATGCTGCCAAGCCATGGCAGCGAGCACCGAGTCCAGATCGGGTGCGGCCGAAACTGGTGCCGCCGAATTCGTTGCCGAGGCGCCAGCCGAGAGAGACGCCGTGACCGAAACTAGCTGGCGGCGCCATCGGCGCGCGTGACGGGGAGGGTGGTAAGGGGCCAGTGGTTTGAGGAGAGCCGAGGGCGGTCGGGCACTGTTTAGCCATGCCCGAGCGAGAACCAGCCATTGTTCGGTTCTTTCCAGAGTGCTCCACTTCGCGGCGTGGCTGTGCGGGGCATTGGCGCGCCAGCAGCGCGCGGATTCATCAAAGGTTAAGAGGTGTGCGGCGCCGGCCAGCTCCAGATGAAAGTTCACGCTTTGGGTGTCTAGGCCCAGGGCTTTCGAGAGTTCACGCACCGGGCGGACACCGAGGGTGCCATCTCGCAGAACGCCAAGTCCTGAGCCCCCGGCACCAGCACCACCCACCAGCTCCAACAGTTCGTTCATGGTGCGTAAGAGCGTTTCGGCTGCGCTGCCTACAGCGTTGTCGCGCATCGAGGGAGAGACAGGGGTCAGCCGTGGTTGAGGTGCCTGAGCAAAATCAGGCAGCGTGCTCCCAAGAAGCGAGTCCTCGCTGGCCAACGCGAGTGCCACGGCGGCGAGGGGCGCAACAAGGAGCGTGCCGGCGTCGTGCTTCAGGGAAGGAAACAGGGAAGGAAGAAGAGAATCAGTCCGGAGGACCAAAGCTAACTCATGGAGCGAATACAGCTCGGCACCGTGAGCACCGTGAGAACTGTCACCGCCGCGAACAACATTGCTCAGGGCGCGCAGCTGCGCGAGATTGAGCTGATCGAGCGCGAGGTTGATGCTGGCGGTGGTGGAGAGTCTGCTGGCGAGGTCGGCGAAGTTGGCCACCGGGGGAGTGATCGCGTCCGGGCGCAGGGAAAAGAGGCGGAGCAGTTCAGAGTCGCTGCGGTCAGCCAAGCTCGCCGCAAAGTCCTGCAAAGAGCCCATGGATTCTAAAGTGCCCATGGAAGGGGCGGGCGGCTCAGAGTCGGCGGCGGGCGGCCACGGCGTACAGGACGCTGGTGCCCATCATCAAAAATGCTGCGGGGAGGGCGATCATGGCGATCCAATTGAAGCCTGGCCAGGGGGCGCCGCCCACCCATTTGCTGACCAAAACCACGATCAGGGCAATCAGGGCGGCAAGGGCCAACGCCATAGCGGTGTAATTGAACAGCTGCCAACCGCGATTAAGGCGTTGTGGGGCGGAAAAATGGGGGCTCATGAACATAACGCTAACAGCGGACAGGTGAGGCACAAAGCCACGCGTGTTTCCCCGACACGGTAACCTAGTACCCAGTAGAACTGCGTAACCTGCTGTTGCAGGCACCGCCCGCCAGATTCCCGGGATCGGGAACGGCGTAGAGCAACCGCACAGCATGGCAAGCAGTTCGCGACATTCAACTTATAAGGGGTAAGCAAGTGCCTATCGGCAAAGTGAAGTGGTACGACAACGAAAAGGGTTTTGGCATCATCGCGGCCGACGACGGTCGTGAAGTTTTCCTGCGAGCCAACGCCCTGCCCGCCGACGCCGGCGACATCAAGCCCGGCATGCGCATGGAATTTGGTGTGGCCGACGGACGCAAGGGCGCCCAGGCCATGGCCGCGAAGATTCTTGACCGCAGCGCCTCCGTGGCCAAGGCTAAGCGCATGCCCGCCCGTGACCTGGCCCCAATTGTTCAGGACCTGGTCTCGCTGCTTGAGCACTCCATTGGCTCCCTCAACAACGGCAAATATCCTGACGGTGACGCAAGCAAGATTGCTGCTGCGCTGCGCAAGGTTGCCGACAACTTCGACGCGTAACGGTGCCCACCATGACCGAAATTTCCAGTACCTCAGACGAGCAAGCGCCAACCGATCCCACAGCACTTCCCGGTGTTCCGGTGTGGCGGGTGGGCAAACCTGACGCTTTCTTGGCCGCTGACGTGGACACGGCGCGTGCAGCGGTGGCGAGCATCGCCAGTGACTGGGCTATCGGTAAGCACCTCGGCGCACGCAGCGAAGGCGTTCGGTGCGTGACTCACCTCTTTGAGTCCCGTCAGCCCGGCTATTCCGGTTGGGTCTGGTTCGCCTCGCTGAGCCGGGTATCGCGCAGCAAGGAATCCACGGTGAACGAGGTGGGCATGTTGCCTACCGAGGACTCCGTGCTGGCGCCCGCCTGGGTGCCGTGGGCAGAGCGTGTCCGGCCAGAGGACCAGCAAGATGATGAGCCCGCCGCTGTTGAGACTCATTCAGAAGCGGACGACGCCGAAGCTGACGCCGCCACCGATGACCACGGAGACGATGCCGGGGCTACTGATAGCGACGAAGGCTTTGAGGCTGACGCCGACGGTGCTGATGCTGACGGTGAGGACGCGGACGACGCGGACGAGAGTCACGACGAAGCCGAGACTCACTAAAACACGTCTTGGCGTGAGTGTGCTCGGGGTGCCTGAAGACGGTAGCCCGAAGACAGTGGTCAGGAAACGGTAGTCAAAAATTGTAGGTAAAAGATAAGGCCGCTTCCCGAGATGGGTAGCGGCCTTATCTTGTGGTTCTTTGGAACTAGATGTTCTCAATGACGTAGTCAATGCACTTGGTCAGTGCGGTGATGTCATCGGGATCAATGGCCACGAAGGTGGCGATGCGCAGCTGGTTGCGGCCCAGCTTGCGGTAGGGCTCGGTGTCCACGATGCCGTTGGCGCGCAGCACCTTGGCCACGGCGGCCGCGTCCACAGACTCGTCGAAGTCAATGGTGACGATGACGTTGGAGCGGTCTGCCGGGTTCACCACGTACGGGGTGGCCACGGCGGATTCTTCGGCCCAGGTGTACAAGCGGCCTGCGGAATCAGCGGTGCGTGCCGAAGCGAAATCAATCCCACCGTTGCTGTTGAGCCACTGAACCTGGTTGTTTAGAGTGACAAGAGTGGAGAGTGCAGGGGTGTTGTACGTCTGGTTCAGCAGTGAATTGTCAATGGCGGTCTTGAGGTTCAAGAAGTCCGGAACCCAGCGGTCGGAAGCGGCAATGCGTGCGGCACGCTCGAGCGCTGCGGGGGAGAACAGGCCGAGCCAAATGCCGCCGTCGGACGCGAAGTTCTTTTGCGGTGCAAAGTAGTAGACATCGCTTTCGCTCACATCCACGGCCAAGCCTCCTGCTGCGGACGTCGCATCGATGAGGACCAGCGAGCCCTCGTCGGCCCCAGCAACACGCTTTACAGGGGCTGCAACTCCGGTGGAGGTTTCATTCTGGGGCCAGGCGTAGGCGTCCACCCCGGCTTCAGCTACGGCCACCGGGCGGGTCCCGGGCTCAGCCTTGATGATGGAGGAAGCAGCCAGGAACGGAGCCTTATCGGTGGCCGCGGCAAACTTGGAGCCGAACTCGCCGAAGGAAAGGTGCTGGGCCTTGTTCTCTACGAGGCCAAAGGTTGCCACGTCCCAGAAAGCTGTCGAGCCGCCAACGCCGAGGATTACTTCGTAACCGTCGGGTGCGTTGAAGAACTGCTTCAAACCGCTGCGGACATCGCCTACGAGATTCTTGACCGGGGCTTGGCGATGGGAGGTGCCAAGCAAGGATGCGCCGGCCACGGAGAGTGCCGCTACCTGCTCGGGGCGAACCTTGGAGGGCCCGGCGCCGAAGCGGCCATCGGCCGGGCGCAGGTGTGCAGGGATGGTGAGGGGCGTGGATTCGCTCACGAGTTGCTCCAAAATTAAGCGATGGAAGTGGTGTTTTGAGCCAAGGGCTGTTGCCAATTCTGCCGTAGAAGTGCGCGCAGAAGAAAAATAGAGCCAACAGTTCCGCAATATGGGTTTTAATACAACTGCACTATCTCTGCCCCGATCCCACCGTCCGTTTCGGCCCGCTGTTCATGTTTGGTGCCGCCGGGACAGTTTCCCCGCAGGGGCGCAAGCAGGCTAACGTAGAGAGGATGCTTTATGTCTTAATCCTTGCCCAATAACAGGAGGTCGTTGCCGTGGCAGATCTGATCGACACAACTGAAATGTACTTGCGTACCATCCTGGAGTTGGAAGAAGAGAACATTGTTGCCTTGCGGGCGCGTATTGCCGAGCGTCTGCACCACTCGGGCCCTACCGTTTCGCAGACCATTGGACGCATGGAACGCGATGGCCTAGTCATCGTCTCCGGTGATCGGCACCTTGAACTGACAGCTGAAGGCCGCGACAAAGCAACGCGGGTCATGCGCAAGCATCGCCTCGCGGAGCGGTTGCTCTCAGATGTGATTGGGCTGGACTGGGCTTTTGTGCACGAAGAAGCCTGCCGTTGGGAACATGTCATGAGCGAGAGGGTGGAGCAGCGTCTTTTTGATCTGCTGGGACGCCCTAATGAATCACCGTACGGAAACCCCATCCCGGGCTTGGAAGAGCTGGGAGGTGAGGTAGCTCCCGTTTTTGCTGCGGGCTTGGTCACATTAGTAGAGGCTATGACTAGCTACTCGGCGGGCCAGGAAGTCATTATTCACAGACTGTCCGAAAGGATACAAGTGGAGCCCGAACTTCTGCTCCAATTGGACGAGGGTGGATTACGCCCAGGGGCCCGGATTTCCTTGGAACAAGTGGGGGAGTACATCTCCGTGCGGGTGCCTGGAATTGAGGGTGCCTTGGAACTCCCGCCCGAGGTCGCATCGCACGTTTTCGTGTCCATGAGCTGACCGTCTTTTTGACACTCCACTATTGATGAATAAGGTAACGGAATTATTACGTTTACCGCTTGTGCCGTATAGTAAATATCTGACGCCGTAATCAAAGCGTTACCGTACTGCGACACCGAACCTTGCCTTCGCAGCATGGACAGTAATCATTTAGGCAAGGGCGGGGGAACCACTTTCGACGGGCCAATGGTCCGTCTTGGGGTGAAGCTCACACTCGAAACGCAACACTGGCACTACCTATGACGCAGCCCTAACGCTGACTGCGCCTTGGCTATGCCTGTGTCCAAAGAGCGTGGGCCGGATCAAAAGTTACACTCTCTGATCCGAATCCGACAGCTAACTTCGCAGGTGCTTTATATAGAGAGGTTTTTAGTGTCAGAGGTCAAAGTGCGGGGACGCCGTCGTGCGTCGTCGTTGGCAACACATGAGCTGTTGTCAGTGCCCGGTAGTCGCCGGGAAGCAATTGCTGCAGAACGGGCAACTGCCCCCACCAGCAGTGCAGTAGCCCAGATGCTGCGTGCCGGAGCCGCCAGCGGCGCCGGACAAAAAATGGGCGTAGCCATGGCAGCCACGGGTCTAGTCCTGGCTGTTACGCTTCCTTCCACGCAGGTTTCTGAAGACCTCCACATGGATACTGCAGTAGCTGTTTCCGCGGAAACGCAGGTCACAGCAGGTGCGCAGATCCCCATCACCTTCGCTACTCCGGAAATCGGCAGTGCTTTGAACCCAGATGGACAGCTCAAGCAAACCCTCAAGGTCAACGCCTCCAACGTGACCCTCCAGGCCTCCAAGGGAACCCTCTCGGCGCCCCTAGTGACCTTGGTGGAAAGTTCACCGTTCGGTAACCGCATCAGCCCCATTACCGGCCAGATCGATGAACGCCACACCGGTCAGGACTACGCTGTCGCGAGCGGCACTGAAGTGCTCTCCGCCGCCGGTGGAACCGTAACCTTCTCAGGCTGGCACAGCTACGGTGGAGGCAACCGCGTGGTTGTAGACCACGGTAACGGCCTCTCAACCTCGTACAACCACATGAGCAGCAACCTAGTGCAGGTTGGCCAGAAGGTTGAACGCGGCGACGTAGTGGGCCTCAGCGGCTCCACAGGCGCTTCTACCGGCCCCCACCTGCATTTCGAGGTCATCATCGACGACGAAGTTGTCGATCCTAAGGGCTGGCTTTAATTCCCCCACAGGGGCTCTATAGTTACGACTTAGTCACACGACCGTGACCTTAACGTGACATTGGGAAAAAACTGTTGTACCGTCGTAATCGCGCCAACTTCGAATCAAGTGGGCGCCCATAAGCCGATTGCCTAGCTCTGCCACTGCTTATGGTCCGTTCGTATCAATCGTCTGGCAGGGGCGGGGGAACCAATAATCGGGATTCGTAGAATGCTTGCGAAACCCTAGGGGTGAAGCCGCGAAGCGTTTAGTCACTGGCAAGGGAGAAATTCCTTGAGTGGATCAACGTGGAGCGGCCGGGTGACTCCCATCCGAATCCGACAGCTTACCTCGCAGGCTTTGGGAGAGGAATCCTTCTTGGCTTCAAACACTGCCCTCGGGCGCCACCGCGCCGAGGTTGTTAAGACCAGTCCGATCTCCACCCTCACGAAAGCCGTCAGTTTCAATGTCGGCGGGGTTGGTCGTCAGGCTGCTGTCATCGCAGCAGCTTCAGGACTTGTACTGACATCCGGTATCGCCGCAAACGCCGCAACTCCCACCGTGGAGCGCGCTTCGGACGGTGCCACTACGCTGAACTTGAACACGGAACTCGCTTCCGCTATCACGGCAGCTTCAACGGTGAAGATTTCCTTCGCCACCCCCACCATCACCTCCACCCCGGCTCCTGTTGTTGAAGCGCCGGTAGTTGTAGAGGCACAGTCCAGCGAAGTTGCAGTTGCAGCACCGGTTGCTGAAGCAGCAACCGCCGCAGCTCCAGCAGCTCCTGCGACTCCTGCTGCAGCAGCAGCAGCGCCGGCCGTAAGCGTCACCGAGCCGGAGCCTGTCGCACCTCAGCAGGCTGCAAGCGGAGTTGGCGCAATCATTGCCAGCGCTGCCTTGTCTCAGCTTGGCATTGGTCAGGACTGCACTGCGCTGGTTCGCAACGCTCTCTCTGCAGCTGGCATTTCCTGGGTTGGCTGGCCTGGCGACTACCTGAACAAGGGCCGCTTGGTCTCTCAGGGCGAAGCTCAGCCCGGCGACTTGATCTACTATGCAGATGGTGGTGTGGGTCTGGCCCACATCGCTGTTTACATTGGCAATGGCCAAGCCGTTCACGGTGGCTACCAGGGAACCACCAAGATCGCCGGTGCTTCCATTTATGGTGCCTCCGCTCCTGTCTTCATTGCAGTGGGCCACTAAGTATCACCCGCTTTTTGCTCAAAGCCCCGTCTTTCGACGGGGCTTTAGCGTTTAAACCCAGCAAGGTTGATCTATAGCATGGGTACATGACTGACACGGCGCCTGGCCCCCTTCATGCCCTGATTCTGGCTGGCGGCCGATCAAGTCGGCTAGGTGGCGTGGCCAAAGCAGGATTGCTGATTGGGGGTCAGACACTCCTAGCGCGAACGCTCGATGCCGTCGTTGGGATCCTCGCCAATCGGACCGTAGGGCTTCAGCAGACTTTCCCTCTCGACTCCCTACAGTTTCTTGCACCCACTGCTTCGCGCGACCCTGCCCTGGCGGATCGGACAGGTCCAGCGGATGGCGGGATCGCCGTCGTAGGTCCTGTAGAGCAAATTTCAGATTGGCTGGAAGGTGCTCAAGCCCGCTCAAAAGTGATGACAGTCCAGGAAAACCCACCCTTTTCGGGCCCTGCTGCGGGGATCGCTGCCGGTATCGGGGCCCTGAACTCCGAACGTGGCCACGTGTTGATTCTGGCCTGCGATATGCCGCGGGCTGGGGCGGTGGCTCAACTTTTGGTCGATGCGCTGGATGGCTGTCCTCCTGGACAGGGTGTGATGGCGGTGGCTGCGGGGAAGAAGCAGCCCCTGGCCGCCATTTATCCTTTGCTGGAATTACAGGCTGCGACTGATAGGGCACGGGAGGCGCACCGCCTAGATAATGCCTCGGTTTTCGCACTGGTTGCTAATGTGTTCATGAGGGACCTCGCCGTCCCAGCAGAGCTGACGGCGGACATTGATACTTGGGCGGATGCTCGTGCGCAGGGGATCGCGGCGCGAGCAGCCGGTGCGGAAGGATGACTGTTGGAAAATCATGATGAGTTGTTGCAAGAGTGGACCCAGAAGCTACTGGAGGCCTTTGAAATTGGTGACCTCGATGTGGACATTCAGTCTGTCCTGAATGTGGCCGGGGTTGCGGCGCACTCGATCGTGCGTCCGGCAGCACCTCTGACGACTTTTGTGGCTGGACTGGCGGCAGGATTAGCGGCGGGATCGGGCCAAGCGCCTGAACCCGTAGCTATGAAGGCTGCGTTGGGGCTTGCGAAGAAGCTGGCCGCGGCGCAAGCACCGGCTGTGGATGTTCCGGCTGCAGACGCTCTAGCAGTCGGCGAAAAGTCTCCGGGAAACTAGTGCCGTCATGATTCAGGACGCGGACGCTGCCACTAAACCGACCGCTGCTACTAAACCGACCGCTGAAACCGGGGAATCAGCCGCTGCAGTTTCACCTGCTGAGTCACCTGTTGAGTCATCTGGTGACGCGGTGGTTCAGGCCAAGGTGGCGACCGGGGAGTTTGCGGCCGGGGACTTGGCACGTGAGGACTTACCGGCTGGGGAGGCTCCAGACCAGAGCACACAGAGCAAAGTTTTGCCCCATACATTCCAAGAAGCTCGCGAAGCTGCTTGGAATGCGGCGGAGCCGCTGGTGGCACATTCTGTCCCACTGCGCATGGCAGTGGGCCGAATACTTGCCGCGGATGTTTTCTCCGGTCATGCCATGCCACATTATGCTTCCTCGGCCATGGATGGCTGGGCGACTGCGGGGAGCCCTCCTTGGATTCTGGCAGAGCCTGGCCGCAGATTGGCCCCTGGCCAGGCTGTCCCTATTGTCACTGGGGGGCTGATTCCTACTGGTGCTAAAGCTGTCCTGCGCAGCGAATCGGGCGAACTTGCCAAGGATGACGAGGGCCTGCCAGTTCTAGTACGCAGCGCCGGGGCCCGTCCCGGAGAGCCGAAGAACGCCCAGCATATTCGACCCGCGGGTCAGGAAGCTGCCGAGGGTGAACTGCTGATCGGCGCCGGTGTTACCTTGAATCCGGCTCATGTATCCCTCGCGGCACTCGGTGGTCTCGACGAACTTTCGGTGTTGGGCCGCCCTGCCGTCAAGATCGTTCTCACAGGCGATGAGGTGGTGACCGCGGGCCTGCCTGAACCAGGATTTGTCAGGGATGCTTTCTCTCCGCAGCTAGGGTCCGTGGTGGAGATGCTCGGAGGCACGGTGGTTGGACTCCAACGCGCTGCCGACAACCTTGCCTCCATGCTGGAAGCCCTGGCAGACGACGAAGACGATCCGGCCGACGTCGTCATTACCACCGGTGCTACCGGGAATTCCAGCGCTGACTTCCTACGTGCCGCCATCGAATCCATGGGTGGCAAGGTCCTCATTGCGCACATTGCCATCCGCCCGGGCCACCCCACTTTGCTGGCAGAACTTCCCGACGGGCGGTTCATTGTCGGCTTGCCCGGCAACCCGTTGGCCGCCATGGTTGGGCTCATGACTTTGGGTGCACCGCTGCTGGCACGCCTCGGAAGCCTGCCGATGCCGGCGCTCACCGAGGTACCCTGCGGCTCACCTATCAAGGCATACCACGGGCCCACCCGGCTCATGCCGTACCGGCTGGTGTATGGTTTGGCCTCGCCGTGCGCACATACGGACTCTGCCATGATGCGTGGGCTAGCAGCGGCCGACGGCGTCATGGCAGTTCCGCCGCACGGTGCCAAAATGGGGGAGTCGTTGCCTGCGATGATTCTGCCGTGGAAATGAGCGCCGCTTCGGAGCTGATTTTTGGTTGCCCTGATGGACGGAAATTGCACGGTACTCTCTTTGACGTGCCCGAAGGCGTGGAACTGTTGGGCACGGTCGTCATCGCCTGCGCGACGGCCGTAAAGGCTAGTTACTACCACCGCTATGCTGCGTTCTTGGCAGCTAATGGTTTTAGCGCCGTCACCTTCGACTACAGAGGGATTGGCAATTCCCGTGGCGGCTCCCTGCGTGGTCAGAGGATTCGTTGGTTCCACTGGGGGAGCCAAGATATTGACACCGTTTTGGCATGGGCCATGGAACATGCGAGAGGGCTGCCCGTGAACTTTGTGGGCCACAGCTTCGGTGGTTACGGCGTGGGATTGGCAGAGCACGCCGCCGGTCTTTCCCGCATCCTGACCGTGGGTGCCCAGCATGCCTATTGGCGTGATCTCGCACCGCGTCACAGAGCCGGGCACTGGGTACGCGCCGCGGTGATGCTTCCGCTAGTTTCCGTCATGGGGTACTTTCCGGCCAAGAGACTAGGCCTCATGGAGGACCTACCAACCGGTGTTGCCTTGGACTGGGCTCGTTCCCGCAAGGATTTTACAAAGGCAGCCTCCGGATCCGAGCGCGAATCTCTCCGATCCCACCAGGCCGCCGTGACGGCGCCCATTTTGGCGCTGGCGCCCACTGACGATGCCTACGCCACCATCCCGGCCATGAATCGGGCCGTTTCTTACACTCCTAATAGCACCTCCCGCGTGATCCATCTGCTTCCTGCAGATTACGGGGAGAGCTCCTTGGGCCACTTCGCGCTGTTCCACAGCCGCTACAGGGATACGTTTTGGGAGCAAACCCTTGCCTGGCTGCGCTATGGACACTGGACAGCTTAACCGGACTCTGAACCGCCTCGCGAAGTTGGGCTTGCGCCGCCCGGAAACCTAGGTTTGCACCGCCCCGGAAACTTGAGTTTGCGCCGCCCCGGAAACCTGATCCGTGAGAAAAGGTGGCTTTGATAAATTGAACCGTGAGAAAAGGTGGCTTTGATAAATTGACCCGTGAGAAATGGTCGCTTTCCCGGGCGAAAACAACCATTTCTCACGGGTGAATGAAGGCTTGGTGCGTAGTTGTGGCCGATCTGGATTCACACCACGTCCTTGCGAACATGCAACTGACCTTCAAGCGACTGTCGGGCCAGGTTCTTCGGATCATCCCACCCTCCAAGAACCAGCATTCGCGCTATCTTGGTGATGGCCACTAGTCCGTCGTTCCCCATGTCGTTCTTGTTGATTATTGCTTGATGCCAGCCCAGAGAAGCAGTCAGGAAGTTCCGGTCATGGTCCTTGGATTGTTGTTTGGGATCCAGATGATGCGCGCCATCATACTCGGCACAGGTGCGGTAACGAGGGCAGGACAAATCCGGAGCGACCTTGGGGTTCCCTGCAGCGTCCTCGATTTCAAAGTTGCAAATGAATTTAGGCAGTGCCCAGCGGCTGATACACAGCCGTAGCTGGGTCTCCGGTGCTGAATCGACGCCGACTTGGACGAGCTCCATCGCTGCCTGTAACTTTCGTATTCCTCGTTGTCTGCGGTGCAGGGAAACATATGATTTCAGCTCAGTGATTTCCACCAACGGAAGCTTTGATGGGCCAAAACTGCGGTTGTGGGCGCACACAATCTGGTCGGCAATAGCGACGAGTTCATCCATTGAGAGTTCCTGTGCAATATCCAAGAGCGTTCGTTGAACGGATGTGACGGGAATTCCTTGAACTACGTCGTAGTCAGTGTCAGCTAAGGACAATTCGTGGCCAAAGACTCGGGTGCGCTGTGGCCTGCCTTGACCCAGAGATTTGGACAAGTGAATGTCCTGCGTATTAATGAACCGTGCGGGGAGTCGAAACTCATGGAGCTTCGCTGCAGTTATATGGCTGATGAGACTTCCGGGTGTCACGGAAGTAATTGCCCTGCAGCTGTCAATCAGACTGACATCCACGTTCAGCGGTAAACGGACGTCGTGGCATGGCGTCCATAAATCTGATGCCCGGGTTCTGCCCCGACTCACACCAGCTTGCAGTGCTTGAGCGAGTGTAAAGGGTCTGCCGACCAAGTGCGATGGAAGCGGTTTTGGAGTTCTCATGTGTCCATTGACGGACATTTCCAGAACCCATTCCACAGCGCCTTGTGCATTTGTGGGTGTAACTGCCTGGAGATGCGACTGTGGAGGAAATCGCTGGGTTGGCAGGTCGGAGCTGTTGCAACCATCCGTGAGAAAAGGTCGATTGAGAACCTTGATCCGTGAGAAAAGGTCGCTTGAGGAAGTTGATCCGTGAGAAAAGGTCGCTTTGACTGGGCAAAGCGACCATTTCTCACGGATCAATGAAAGGGGATTGAAACTGCTGGTGGCTGGTGGCTTATCGGGACATGCGACTGCGCCGTCCCCGGTCCTGACCGACTGCGCCGTCCCCCGACCCCGACCCACGGATCAGGCCACGGCCCTGACCCACGAATCAGGCCACGGCCACCACGGGTCAGGCCCCGGCCCCGACCCACGAATCAGGCCCCGGCCCCGACCCACGAATCAGGCCCCGACCCCGACCCACGGGTCAGGCCCCGGCCACCACGGATCAGGCCACGGGCTCCAAGCGGATGACGACCGACTTGGACGTGGGAGTTCCACTGACGTCCGCCTTGGAATCGAGCGGCACCAGCACATTCGTTTCTGGGTAGTACGCAGCCGCGCAACCTACGGGCGTGGAGTAGGCAACCACACGGAAGTTGGGGGCGCGGCGGTCCACGCCGTCCTTCCATTCGGAGACCAGATCCACCATGGTGCCATCAGCGATGCCGAAGGAATCCAAGTCCTGTTGGCTGACGAACACCACGCGGCGCCCGTTCTTTATGCCGCGGTAACGGTCATCCTTGCCATAGATGGTGGTGTTGTATTGATCGTGTGAACGCAGGGTTTGCAACAGCAGTCGGCCCTCAGGCACGCGCGGGTACTCCAACTCATTGGCCGTAAAGTGGGCCAATCCGGAGTCGGTGGAAAACGAGCGCGAATCGCGGGGACCGTGCGGCAGGATGAAGCCGCCGGGGACAGTGATCTTCGTTTCAAAGTCTTCGAAACCGGGGACAATAGCCGCAATGTGGGCGCGGATCAGGCTGTAATCGCCCATCAAGGCATCCCAGTCGGCGATAGGGGCGCCTGGCTTGGTGCCGCCGTCGTCCGTGGAAAACAGCAGCTTGGCAAGCTCGCAAACGATGGCAACCTCTGAGAGCAAATTATCCGACGCCGGCGCCAGCCGCCCGCGCGATGCGTGCACCGCGCTCATGGAATCCTCCACTGTGACGCGTTGATCGCCACTGGCCTGAGCGTCGCGCTCGGTGCGGCCCAGCGTGGGCAGGATCAGCGCCGAGCGGCCCGTGATCAGATGCGATTTGTTCAGCTTCGTCGAGATCTGCGCCGTCAACGACAAACGGCCAAGGGCGGCCTCGGTGACATCGGAGTCGGGAGTAGCGCGGACAAAGTTTCCCCCCATGCCAAGGAAAACCCCGGCTAAACCATCGCGCATGGCCTCGATCGCGGCCACCGTGTCGAAGCCGTGGGGGCGCGGGGACGTGAAGGAGAACTCGGCATCGAGGGCATCGTGGAAAGAATCCGGCATGCGCTCAAAGATGCCCATGGTCCGATCGCCCTGGACGTTAGAGTGGCCCCTAACCGGGCACACGCCGGCACCGGGCTTGCCGATGTTGCCCTGGAGCAGCAGGACATTGACCACATCGCGAAGCATAGCCACCGAGTGTTTGTGCTGCGTCAGGCCCATGGCCCAGCAAACCACCGTGGCCTTGGAAGCCAACAACCTGGCGCCGGTAGCGCGAATTTGCGCCTCGGTGAGCCCGGTGGCCGTGACAATTTCGGCCCAGCTGACGTGTTCCAGCTGTTCCAAATACTCTCCCAAACCGGTGGTGTGGGATTCAATGAAGGCGGTGTCAAAGACCCGGCCGGCGTGCGGGGTGCCCGGACGGCGCTGCTCCTCGAGCAGGAATTTTCCCAGTCCCTGGAATAACGCTTGGTCCCCGCCGAGCTTGATCTGCAGGAAATCATCGGCCAGATCCGTGCCGCCGCCCACGAGACCCTTGAGTGATTGGGGGTTTTTGAAGTTCATCAGTCCGGCCTCGGGCAGCGGGTTGATGGCGATAATGATGGCGCCGTTTTTCTTCGCCCTTTCCAATGCCGTGAGCATGCGCGGGTGGTTGGTGCCGGGGTTTTGGCCCGCAATCAGGATCAGCTCCGACTCGTAAATGTCCTCCAGCGACACCGAGCCTTTGCCAATACCAATGGTCTCCGTCAAGGCCGAGCCGCTGGATTCGTGGCACATATTGGAGCAGTCCGGCAGATTGTTCGTGCCCATCCCGCGCACCATCAATTGGTACAGGAACGCGGCCTCGTTGGACGTGCGCCCGGAGGTGTAAAAGATGGCCTCATTGGGGTCCTTGAGTGATTTGAGCTCATCTGCCAAAATCCCCAGCGCGCGCTCCCACGAAACAGGCACGTAGTGATCGCTGCCCTCGGCAAGGTACATGGGATCGGTCAGGCGGCCTTGCTGTCCCAGCCGGTAATCGTCCCATTCACGCAGTTCACTGACGCTGTGCTCTGCAAAGAACGACGGCGGCACGCGCCTTTTGGTTGCTTCCTCGGCGACAGCTTTGGCACCGTTTTCGCAGAATTCTGCCTTGTGCCGTTTGTCTGACTCGGGCCAGGCACAGCCCATGCAATCAAAACCGTCTTTTTGATTAACCTGGACCAAGGTTTGCAGCGAGCGCACCGGCCCCATCTGTTTGAGCGAAACCTCCATGGAGTGCAGAACGCCAGGAATACCCACGGCCTTCTTGTGCACGTCACTCACGATAAGTTGCTGTTCGTCAATATTTTCCTGCGGCGCCTTGCCAGCCATGATGATTCCCTTCATCGCGGAGCATCTACTGTTGATCTTAGACGCTTAAGTTTTTTTGGAGGATTGTTATGGGACGGCTCATTCGCAGGGTCAAGGCCACCAAGGTCAGCATCGCTGATAACCGCAGGGTGGTCCGCGAGGAGGCTCTCGCCGTAGAGGAGCCCCTGGAAATCCGTTTAGGGCACGAGTCCTTCTCGGTCACCATGCGCACACCAGGGGACGATTTCGATCTTGTGGCAGGTTTCTTGGTCTCGGAAGGGATCATCTTTGAACCAGAGCAGCTGATTTCACTTCGGTTCTGCGCTGGCGAGGACGAAAACGGGCAGCAGACCTTCAACGTGGTGGAAGCGCAACTGCGTCCCGATGTGGCCATGCCACTGCCGGCCGCCCAGCGTCATGTGACTACCTCCAGCGCATGCGGAATTTGTGGGACGGCCTCCATTGACGCGGTCCATAAGTCATCGCACTTTAGGGTCGCGGCACCTGTTGATGAGATACTCATTTCCGCGCCGGTGCTGGCCGCACTGCCTGACACACTCCGAGAACAGCAGAAGTTGTTTGAGAAGACCGGTGGCGTTCACGCGGCGGGGCTCTTTGCTCCGGACGGGGAGCTGCTCTCACTGCGCGAAGACGTGGGCCGGCACAACGCCGTGGACAAAGTTGTGGGTGCCGCCTTTAGGGAACAGCAGCTCCCCTTGGACAACACCATTTTGCAGGTATCGGGAAGAGCTTCCTTTGAGCTCGTTCAAAAGGCAGCGATGGCAGGGGTGCCGATGCTCGCTGCCGTGAGTGCGCCGTCGTCCTTGGCTGTAGAACTGGCCCACACAGCAGGGATCACCCTAGTGGGCTTTAGTCGTGGCAGCACCCTGAACGTGTACACGCACCCGGGGCGCGTAGGCTGAGGCCACAGTCGCATCCCTGCCCAGACACGTGCAGCTAGCCGCAGCGGCCTCCTCCACTAAAGGTGCGGCACTGTTTGTGGATTCTACCGGTGGGCCCAAAGTGACGCCGATAGATTCACACAGCAGTGTCCACGCTTGAGCAAACGCTGTCCGGCTATTTGAGTTTCCCAACTGGACGAGCCTGCCACCTTGACCAGTCCAAAGTGGTCGCTTCGGCAGCCGTTTGTAAGAGCGGCAAATATTCTGTGACAAGTTTGTCCACACTTGTCTCCTGTGAATGAACGGTCACATTCATCGAAGCGCGAACCTCGCCTTCGCCGTCGGCCACGCCTACAGAGACAGACCGTATACCAGGAGCAAGCTCTTCGTCGGCCAGCGCCCACCCCTGTTGTTTGGCTTCGCTGAGGATTTCGATCACTTGACTCTCAGGCAAGGGCTCCCTTGCCGGCAGGCCAGACCGGGAAGGCTCCGACAGTCTCTTAAGCGCCGACTCAAAAGGCAGGGCTGCCAACAGCATTTTCCCTTGTGAGGTGAGCATCGCAGGAAACCGGGTGCCGATATCCACATTCAGAGTGATGAGCTTGGGAACGGCGACTCTTGCCACGTAGACAATGTCCGAACCGTCCAATTGAGCCATGGAAGAAGACTGCCCTGTCTGGGCTACAAGCCACTCTAAATGCGGACGCGCTATCTCCCACAAACCGAGTGCGCCGATGTAGGCCATGCCCAAATCTAGGACTTTCGGGGTCAGCATATGGAGCCCGTCCTTGATCCTGACGTAACCGAGCTCCTCCAAAGTCAAAAGAACTCGGCGCGCCGTGGGACGGGCTAGATCTGTAGCCTGAGCTACTTGACTCAGGCTCATGCAAGGGTTTTGTGCTGAAAAACACCGTAGGACATCGAGACCGCGGGCCAGCGCCTCGATGAAGTCGGGCCCTTGGCCTCGGTTGGACATCGTTCTCCTTTGATAGGTGAATGTGGCCCTTGACACATTCGGGCCAGAGTGCAATTCTATAGTCATTCCATCAAAGCGGACGACTGTCCGCCTGGCGGACATCTTGCATTTTGTTGTCAGTAGTGTGAAAGGACCCATAGTGATCAGCCAGCCAGGACTCGGTGCAACACCAAACCACGGTAAGCGTCCGCTCGATGGTATTGTCATCGCCGATTTTTCCCGTGTGCTAGCCGGCCCTTATGCGACGATGCTACTTGCCGATATGGGAGCCGAGGTCATCAAGGTCGAGAGCCCGGCAGGAGATGACACGCGTTCGTGGATTCCTCCGGTGCGTCCCGATGGTGTCTCAACTTACTATGCGGCGATCAACCGGAATAAGAAGTCAATCGTTCTGGACTTTAAAGAAGATGACGATCTTGCGGTTGCGCAAGCGCTGGCAGCCCGCGCAGATGTGGTCATTGAGAACTTCAAACCTGGAGGTCTGAAGCGCTTTGGGCTTGATTTTCACTCTGTGAAAGAGAGCAATGAGTCCATTATTTACTGCTCCATCAGCGGCTTTGGTACTGCCCAAGGAGCGGCACTGCCCGGATATGACCTTATTGTTCAAGCCATGAGCGGCCTGATGAGTTTGACTGGTGACCCCCACGACCAGCCCTTCCGGGCAGGGATCAGCGTTTTTGATGTCATGGCCGGACTGCACTCGACCATCGGAATCTTGGCTGCACTGCGCCATCGTGACAACACTGGTGAAGGACAGAACATCGAAACTTCGCTCATGGCCTCCGCCATGAGCGGGCTGGTCAATCAGACTTCTGCCTACGTCGCTGGCGGGGTGACACCCCACCGAATGGGAAACGCCCACCCGAGCCTATTTCCCTACGAACCGCTACCGACGGCAGATGACGATTTGATTATCGCGGCCGGAAACACTGCGCAGTTTCGAAAACTGTGTGGTGCTTTGGGTATACCCGAGGTGGCGGATGATCCGCGGTTCGCTGAAAACGGCGACAGGACCGCAAACCGGGAACTGCTGCGCCCGCTCTTGGTTGAACGTCTAAGAACGCAGTCAGCTGGGTACTGGTTCAACAAACTCAACGAGGTCGGCGTCCCGAACGGACCAATCAATAGCATTGCCCAAGGGGTGGAATACGCGCAACGGCTTGGACTGGAGCCCATCGTCCAAGTCGGTCCGGACACCCAGACGGTCCCCGGCGTTCGGAACCCGATCACGTTCTCCACTACTCCCGCACGGTACGAGCTGGCACCTCCATCGTTGGGTGAGCACTCCGATGAAATCCGTGCTTGGCTCTCGGTATCAACAAGCATCACAGCAAAGGAACAGGTATGAGTATCATCCCGGAAACACAGCATCTCTCATTCCCCACATCACTTGGCACCTCCTCTGCCACCGAGATTCGCCTGCTCGGGCAAGATCTGGCCCAAGATCTTATGGGCAAGGTCGGCTTCGGAGAACTCGCATTTTGGTTGGTGGCAATGCGCCGTCCAAGTGCGGGCGAGCTTCGTGTATTCGAGTCAGTACTAGTGGCGCTGGCTGACCATGGTTTCACACCCACAGCCATCGCAGCCCGACTGACCTACCTCAGCGCTCCGGAATCCATTCAAGGAGCCATGGCCGCCGGCTTGCTCGGTGGCGGTTCCCGCTTTCTGGGAGTTACCGAGGACTGTGCGCAATTCTTGGCCTCAACGCTTGCCCAACCCGAAGGAGAGCTGCCCTCCACGGACGGCGAATGGGACGAGTTGGCGCTGTCGGCTATTGCTGCTCAGCGTGTTGCCGGGAAGTTTGTCCCCGGTCTGGGGCACCCGAATCACAAAGACGGGGACCCGCGCACTCCGGTGTTGATCGGCATCGCAGAGGAAGAGGGCCTCCGTGGCCCGCATCTGCGCCTATTTGAGGCTATTGGAAGGATGAGCGAGAAAGCGCTGGGCCGAAAACTTCCGCTGAACGGTGCTGGCGTTTGTGGTGCCGCACTCGCCGATCTGGGCCTCCCCCCAGAACTGTTGCGAGGTTTCTCCCTGTTGGCACGTGCCGCCGGACTGCTGGGCCAGATCGCCGAAGAACAGCGCAATCCCATCGCGAACGACATCTATATGGCTGTTGACCGGAACTCGGTCTACTTGGCCCCCGAAAAGGATCAGTAGGAGAAATCATGGCAGAGCTCACTGCGGTGCTGGCCAGCACCCACCACCCCTTCTATCTCAAGGCGACAACTGATGAATCGGATCAGCGTATGCTCCAGGCAGATGAATGGAAAAACAAGGTAGAGGCGTACAGGGAAACACTCACGGCCGCTGAACCTGACATCTTGGTCATGGTTGGTGCAGACCATTTCCACCAGTTCTTCCTCGACAACTACCCGACTTTCCTGATCGGCAAGCAGGAAAAATACGATGCAACGTTCTACAACGAAGAGCGCGAATTCGGCATTCCCAAGTACGTCCTAGATGGGGATGTTGATTTTTCAAATTTCATGCACCAAGGCCTGATGGACCAAGGGTTTGATTTCTCCTTCAGCCAGGAACTTAAAATCGATCACTCCCTTATCTGTCCGATAATTACGGTTCGTCCGGATGCGGACCTGCCCATCGTGCCGATCTACACGAATATTTTCGCCCCTCCGTTGCCTTCACCCAAACGATTCTGGGACCTCGGACGAGCCATCCGAAAAGTAATTGACGCTTACCCGTCAGATAAGAAGATTGCAGCCATTGGGACCGGACATTTGTCCCTAGAGTTGGGAGGCCCTCGCATGTTTGGTGACCACGGCCCTGACCCTGAATTTGATGCTCAGGCCATTGAGTGGCTCTCCACAGGCAACATTAACGCCATTCTGGAAAACGTTACACATGAGTCCATGGCAGGTGCCGGAAATGCTACCCACGGTTTCATGGATCTGATCCTCATGATGGGCATTGCCGGTCCAGAAAATGCTGACTACGTGGACCAACTAGATCTCTACCACACCAGAGAAATGTTCATGACCTGGTATCCGAACAAGAACGAGAAAATGGCTGAGGCAGCGGCTCGTTCTGCCGTGGTGGCCGGCGCCACGACCGGTCCGGTGTACGCCACCAAGTTAGGAGTGACAGCGTGAGCAAGTACTACGTGAACAAATTCCTATTCACTGTTGACCGTGACCCGGACTGGGTGGCTCGGTACAAGGAAGACCCGGTCGCGACGATCGAACAGTGGGAAAAGGAAATTGGCGGCTGGCTCAACAGCACTGAGAAGACGACGTGGCTGTCATTCACTGATGAAGAACGACGTGCTTTGGCGAGCTATGACTACGTATGGCTTTTTGAATATGGCGCCCACTTCTTCTTGTACCTCACCCTCTTCATCGGATTGTTCGAGGACGATTACACCCAAGCGAAAGGGCCACTTTCTTATCAGAAAGAGTGGGCAAAGAACCTCTCACATTGGTCCGGAAAAAACTATCCTTCGGTCGCGTCCTGACCTGAAGCCCGAGACAGGACCATCGCCATGCTGGACACCTCGATCCTCATTCTTCGATTACTACTGGCCCTAATCCTCTTGGCCCACGCCTCCCAGAAGCTTTTCGGCTGGTTCGGAGGAAACGGTCTCAAAAAGCAGGCGTCGATCTTTGAATCACTCGGACTTCGGCCAGGGCGAGTCATGGTGTCGATGGCTGTCACGATGGAAGTGGCAGCTGCTGCATTGTTTGCATTGGGTCTTGCCGTCCCTCTGGCTGCGACCATAGGCGCTGGAACCATGCTCGTGGCGGGGCTCACCATGCATATGAGCGCTCGTACCATGTGGAATTCCGCCGGAGGTGGTGAGTATCCGTACGTCCTCGCCGTGATTGCCGTGGCCATTGGAATCGCTGGCGGGGGAAGCTACTCCATTGACACAATTTTGGTAGCTGAATGGCCAAGCCTCTCCGCCTTCCTAATCCCCTCTATGTTCCACGTTTTCGTGATCCCGGCCATTGCAGTTATTTCCGCTGTGCCATTTGCACTCCGACTGCGCCTAGAACAACGCCAAGCCAAAAAAGCCCCAACCGAGCAGAACGCCCGGTAACGACCCCAGGAGGAAAAATGTCCCACCACACTTCATTACCGGCAAACGGTCAGCCCATCGTTTTCCGCAACGGCACAGTTCTTACTATGGACGCAAGCCACCGAACCTTGGTGAACTGCGATGTCTTGATTATCGGAGAAACGATCAAAGAAGTCGGACCTCGGCTCGCCGTGCCTGAGGGCACCTTCGAAATTGATGCAGCCGGAGGCATCATCATGCCTGGCATGATCGACACACACCGGCACATGTGGCAGACAGCAATGCGTGGCTACGGTGCGGACTGGACCCTTAGCCAGTATTTTGTCTGGTACTACTTGGAACACGGCATGAAATTCCGCCCCCAGGACATTGCCGCGGGAAATCTGCTTTCGGCGCTTGACGCCTTGGACGCCGGGGTGACTACCAGCGTTGACTGGTCTCACGGGCTCAGCACACTTGACCACGCAGAGGCCGCGCTCGATGCGCTCGAAGGTACCGGTGGCCGGTTTGTATTCGCCCCAGGAAACATCTTTGCCGGGCCTGAAGGATGGTCCACTACCCCGGAGTTCAAATCCTTTGTGGAACGACGCAACCCACGCTCGGACATGCTCAAGTTTCAGCTGGCCTTCGACGTGACAGGTGACCCAAGCTTCCCTGAAAAAGCGGCATTTGAGGCCGCCCGTGAAATGGACTTGTCCGTGACAACACACGCTGGGGTCTGGGGTGCCACCAACGACAACGGCATCCGGCTCATGCACGAGCATGGCTTTATGACCCCCGGGACGGTGTACGTCCACGCCGCCACCCTCGATGGTGATTCCTACCAACGAATTGCTGCCACAGGAGGAACAGTCTCGCTTTCCACCGAAAGCGAGCAGAGCTGCGGTCAGGGCTACCCGCCGTCGTGGATACTTCGACAGCACGGCGTACCCATGTCGCTCTCCATCGATACCAGTGTGTGGTTCAGCAGTGATCTCTTCACAGCAATGCGGACCACCTTGGGCGCGGACCGCTCCTATGAGCATCTTCGGGCGCACGAAAAAAACGAAACAGTCACTCACTCCTCCCTGCGCGCGGATCAGGTAGTGGGTTGGGCGACCCGTGGCGGTGCCCATGCTCTGGGGCTCGAGCATGCTGTTGGCAGCATAGAAATTGGGAAAAAGGCAGACATCGTGCTTCTGAAGAATGACTATTCACCCTCGATGTTTCCACTCGTGAACCCCTATGGGCACGTGGCACTACAGTCAGGGCGTGGAGACGTTCATACAGTCCTGGTCAACGGTCGCATAGTCAAGCATGATCACCGCCTCGTCGGCGTCGATTTGAAGGCTGTCCAGGAAAAAGTGGCCGCCTCTGTTGAATATCTTCAGTCAACGCTGGGTGCGGACGAATGGACCAAGGGGATGAACCCTGACATTCCGGAAGCTCGCATCCTCGACAACCCGTACATGTACACCGACTATCGCGACGCCTCTACTCGTGGGAGGTAGTTTGCGGCCGTAGTCTGAACACTTAATGACGTCTGGTAGCAAGTCAATGACGTGATGTGTTGGTTCGAGGCCATCCAGTCGGGTAGATCCCGGCCGGATGGCCTTTCACGCTCTCTGCTGAATCAGTGGCTGAATCAGTAGCTAGATCTCGTGAAGCAGGCGCCGCACAAACGCTTGGGTGCGTTCCTCTTTGGGGTTGCGTAAAACCTGACTAGCCGGCCCGCGCTCCACCACCACGCCGCCGTCCATGAAGACCACCTCATCGGCAGTCTGCCGGGCAAAGGCGAGTTCATGGGTCACGATCACCATGGTCCAGCCTTCTTCGGCCAGCTCCTTGATAACGGCCAGTACGTCATCCACCAGCTCAGGGTCTAGAGCTGAGGTGGGCTCGTCAAAAAGGAGTAGTTGTGGCTTTAAAGCCAGAGCCCGCACAATACCCACGCGCTGCTGCTGTCCGCCGGAAAGTTCAAAGGGGTAGGCGTCGCGCTTATCGGCCAAGCCGACGCGCGCCAACAGCTTTTCCGCCTCGGCCACAACCTCGGCTCGGGGGCGCTTTTGCACCTGCACTGGGCCCTCAATGACGTTCTGCAGCACCGTCTTATGCGGAAAGAGGTTGTAGTGCTGGAACACCATGGCGCTACGGTCACGCAGCGCGGCAACCTCAGCAGCCCGAGCTTTTTTTGAGGCCGCGGTAGCAGCGAAGTCAACGGTGAGGGCTTGCTCAGCGGACGCGTCCCGGGCACCCATGGTGACGGATCCGGCGTCGGGCGTTTCAAGGCCGTTAAGGGAACGCAGAACAGTGGTCTTGCCGGACCCCGACGGACCAATGAGCGCCACCACTTTGCCGCGCGGGACATCGAGATCGATGCCGCGCAGCACGGTGTTGGCGCCGAACGCCTTGGTCAGGCCACGGACCTGAAGTACAGAATTAGCATCCGTATCAGTGGGCGACATAGCGGTCCAACCTCTTTTCCACACGGGTCTGGGCAGTCGACAAAATGAGGCAAATGACCCAGTAGATCAGGGCAGCTTCCAGGTACAGCAGCATGAATTCCTGGCTGAACGCAGCCACCTGCTGGGCCACACGGAACAGTTCGGTGACCAGAATCAGCGACGCTAGCGAGGTGTCCTTGACCAGCGATATGAAGGTGTTGGACAGCGGCGGCACGGAGACGCGTGCGGCCTGCGGCAAGATGATGCGCAGCAGCGTTTGATTGCGCGACATTCCGATCATGTGCCCAGCTTCCCACTGACCGCGTGGCACGGAGAGGATGGCGGCGCGAATGATCTCGGCAGCGTAACCGCCCACATTCAGTGAGAACGCGATGATGGCGCTGGGCCAGGGATCGAGCTTCACCCCAATGGTGGGCAGCCCGTAGAAAATCACGAACAGCTGCACCAGCAGGGGAGTGCCTCGAATGATCGAGACATAGACCCCGCCCACGCCACTGGCCAGTTTGTTCGAGCTGATACGCATGACCGCAATGACCAACGCGATCAGCAAGCCCAGCACAAACGAGGCCAGTGTCAGAGGAATGGTGCCCTTAATGGCGCCCAACAGCATGGGGCCTAAGGAACTCCAGAAGAGATTAAAGTCCATGGCTGAACTCTAACGGGTTCGGCGCCGGTGCTTACTTGCTGAAGTCTTCGTCGAAGTACTTTTCGCTCAACGTGGTCAAGGTGCCATCTGCCTCGAGGTCCTTCAACGCGGCATCCACGGCGTCCTTGAGGGCAGTGGAGCCCTTGCGGAAAGCGATGGAAGCATCCGAGGATTCCTCGGTGGTCGCGGCGATTTTCAACCCCGAGTCAGGAGTGTTCGTCAGGTAATCCACCACTGTGAGCTTGTCATTGACGCTGGCGTCAACGCGCTCATCCTTGAGCAGAGTTGCTGCTTGAGCCCAGCCTTCAACGGCTTCGACTTTGGCGCCGCTCTCGGTGGCCAGCTTGTACCAGTTACTGGTCAGCGACTGAGCCGTGGTCTTGTCCTTGAGGTCGGCAAAGGACTTGATGTCCGTGTTCCCTTCCAGCGTCACGATGACGCCACGGGAGACGGTGTAGGGCGTGGACAGCTCATACTTCTCTTGGCGCTCAGGGCTGACGGTCACCTGGTTGGCGATGGCGTCAAAGCGCTTGGCTTCCAGACCGGCAAAAATGGAATCCCACTGGGTTTCTTCGAACGTGGCCTTCACACCCAGCTTCTCGGCAATAGCCTTGGCAACCTCGACGTCGTAACCGGTCAGTTCTCCCGCTCCGCCCTCGTGGTAGCTGAACGGCTTGTAGGTGCCCTCAGTCGCGAACACAATCTCGCCAGCATCCTTCACACTGCTCAAGGACGTGTCCCCGCCAGCGGTGGTCCCCGTATCCGAGGTGCCGCCGCATGCCGCCAGGACAAGCGATGCTGCTGCAAGTAATCCGACGACTCCGAAACTGCGACGATTCATGGTGATGTGTTCCTTTACTGTGAACGATTGCTGGACACGCTTACTGTGCACTTTTTGTGCGGTACCGCGACGTTGTTGGGCCGCGGCGAGCCCATGAGTGGACGCTACCACTGTGAAACCCCAAAAGGGGCGGCAATATTTCCTTCGAAGTAGCAACTGAGACGCCGGTCATGTGAATCTCGGTCTTGAGAGAGGCTGGTAGGCAGGCCGGCAGCGGAATCTGATCCCCGGGAATTCCCAAGGCTCGGCTGGGCGTTTAGGCTTATAGCTTGGCCTGATAACGATTTAAGGAACACACGCATGAGTATGGAAGGCGCGGCCTGGAGCTCACTTTGGAGCACCATGCGCTCGGACAAGTCCAACGGCTCAATCTCGAAGGACACCCTGCGCCGCACCGTCCTTTTCGCCAAGCCCTACAGCCGCAAATTGTTGATCTTCGTGGTGCTATCGGTGATCTCGGCGGCACTGGCGGTGGCCACCCCGGTCCTAGCTGGCCAAGTAGTGGATGCCATCGTGGCGAAATCTGCTGTTGATGTGGTGGCGCGTCTTGCTGGCCTGATCGCCCTCGTGGCGGTTCTGGACGCAGGGCTCTCGCTGGTGATCCGCTGGATTTCGGCGAATCTGGGGGAGGGCGTCATTTTGGATTTGCGCACTTCCGTGTTCGATCACGTGCAGCGCATGCCGATCGCCTTCTTCACCCGCACCCGCACGGGTGCGCTGGTGAGCCGGCTCAATAACGACGTCATTGGCGCGCAACAGGCGTTTTCCGGCACACTCTCGGGCATTGTTTCCAACTCCGTTCAGCTGGTCTTGACACTCATCGTCATGCTGAACACCTCGTGGCAAGTGACGGTTTTGGCCCTGATCCTGTTGCCGATCTTCCTCATGCCTGCCCGCCGTTTTGGCCGCCGACTGGCTGGGCTGCGCCGCGAGGCCGCCGACCTGAATGCTGATATGAGCACTCAGATGACCGAGCGTTTCTCCGCCCCCGGCGCCACCTTGGTCAAGCTCTTTGGCCGCCCCGCTGAGGAATCGCGCGAATTCGCCTCCCGCGCCAACCGCGTCCGCGATATTGGCGTGCGCACAGCCATCTTGCAGTTCGTCTTCTTCACGGCACTCATGCTGGTCTCCTCCTTGGCCCTGGCGCTCGTGTATGGCTTAGGTGGCGCCCTCGCTATCGGTGGCACGCTTAACGCGGGCGACGTCGTCGTGCTGGCACTGCTGTTGACCCGTCTCTACGCCCCGCTCACCGCCCTGGCGAATGCGCGGGTGGACATCATGAGCGCTTTGGTCAGCTTTGATCGCGTGTTTGAAATCCTCGATTTGAAGCCCCTGATTGCGCAGAAGCCCTCTCCGGTTGCGCTGCCTTCGGGGCCGATCGCTGTGGAATTCAGCGATGTCCGCTTCGCTTATCCGTCGGCGGACAAGGTCTCGCTCGCCTCGCTGGAGGACGTTGCGGTGCTCGATACGCGCGGCGGCGAAGACGTGCTCCACGGGATTTCCTTCCGTGCCGAGCCCGGCCAGACCATTGCGCTGGTGGGCTCCTCGGGAGCCGGAAAATCAACTATTGCCCAGTTGCTCTCTCGCCTGTACGACGTCGATTCCGGCACCGTGCGCTTGGGCGGCGTGGACGTGCGCGATCTGTCCTTCGACGGCCTCCGTGCTGGCGTTGGCATGGTCACTCAGGACGGGCACCTGTTCCACGAATCAATTCGCTCCAACCTGCGGCTGGCCAAGCCCACGGCCACTGATGCCGAGATTTGGGATGTGCTCCACCGCGCCCGCCTAGAGGATTTCGCGAAGGCGCTGCCCGACGGTCTGGACACTGTGGTGGGGGAGCGCGGGTACCGGCTTTCCGGTGGCGAACGTCAGCGCCTGACCATTGCACGCTTGCTCTTGGTACAGCCCGCTGTGGTGATTTTGGATGAGGCCACTGCGGCTCTGGATTCCACGAACGAGGCCGCCGTGCAGGCCGCTTTGGGCGAGGCTTTGGAAGGCCGGACCGCGTTGGTCATTGCGCACCGGCTCTCCACCATTCGCTCTGCTGACATGATTTTGGTGCTGGAAGCGGGACGCATTGTGGAGCGCGGCACGCATGATGAGCTCATTGGTGCTGGTGGCCGCTACGCCGAGCTGCATGACACCCAGTTCGCTCAGGCTGTGGCTGCAGTTACAGATGCGGCCGTTCCCGAGCAGAGTTAAACAGACCGGTCTTTTCAGTCAAAAGTGGTTGTGACACGGTATCTTCGGTGAGACAAGCAGTGTTGCTCAACCTTACGAAAGGTATTCACTGTCATTCCTTGTTGCCGGAGCTGAAATTATCGAGGACTTGGTGGCTTTTCGGCGCGACTTTCACATGTTTCCGGAGATCGGGCTGGAGCTGCCGCGGACGCAGGCGAAGGTCCTGGAAGCGATTGATTCTTTGGGCCTGGAGGTGACGCTGGGGAAGGAAATTACCTCCGTTGTTGCCGTGCTGCGCGGCGGAGCTCCCGGGCCCACCGTGCTGCTGCGCGGAGACATGGACGCGTTGCCGATCAAGGAATTGACCGGGCTCGAATACGCCTCCACCAACGGCACTATGCACGCGTGCGGGCATGATCTGCATACGGCCGGTCTGGTAGGTGCCGCCAGGCTGCTCGCCGCCCGGCGGGAGGAGCTGGCCGGCAACGTCATCTTCATGTTCCAGCCCGGCGAAGAAGGGTACAACGGTGCTGGCGTCGTGATTGGTGAGGGCCTGCTGGAGGCCAGTGGGGATATACCCATTGCCGCCTACGCCATCCATGTAGGACCCGGCCCGAGGGGCGTATTCACTACCAAACCCGGCTCTATCATGGCTGGTGCGAACGAACTACACATCACCGTGAACGGGGTGGGCGGGCACGGCTCACAACCGCATCAGAGCAAAGATCCAGTACCGCCTCTGGTGGAGATCGCCTCCGCCCTGCAGACTATGGCCACACGAAAGTTCGATGCCTTCGACCCGGTGGTCATCAGCATCACTCAGCTCTCCGCGGGGGAGGCACTGAACGTTATCCCTGAATCGGCATCGTTAGGCGCTACCGTGCGCACGCTGTCCGTGGCGTCCACTGAGAAGCTCGCAACAGAGGCCAAAACGCTGGCTGATGGTATCGCTGCCGCCCACGGCTGCACCGCATCGGTGGAGTTTATTGTCAGCTACCCCGTAACAGTGAACGATCCGGTATCAACCGCAGCTACTCTCACCACCTTGGGCGCCCACTTTGGCGAAGACCGGATCTACCCGCTGCCCAACGAGATGATGGGGTCGGAAGATTTCTCCCTGGTCCTGCAACAGGTACCGGGCACGTTCGTCTTCCTGCACTGCTCGCCGGAGGGGATTGACCTAGCCACAGCCGAGTTCAACCACTCGCCGCGAGTGCTCTTTGACGACGCCGTTCTCGGAGACCAAGCCGCCGCGCTGGCCCAGCTTGCGTTCAGTCATCTGGGCCCGCAGGAGGGCTGATTTCTCTTTAGCGAGGCGGTACTCCACGGCCTTGTGGCAAGGGCTGCAGGGATTTTTTGGTAGTGGCTTGGGCAGGGCCTTGTGCGTTCCTAAGCGGAGAGCTTCAAGGAAGCAAGCCGGTTGAGGGAGACATTCTGTTCGGCTGCCTCTTCCGCCAGCCGACGGTGGGACTGCGGGGGGATTCGGACCATGAATTTGCCGGAGTAGTTCCGCTCCGATAGTGGTTCAGGAACGGGCTCTCCATTGCATTCCAAATCGCTCACGACATCGGCAGCCAGCTTACGGATACCGGCGAAGGCTGCTGCTGACTCAGGTTCTAGCCATGACAGGGACGGCAGCTCCAAGACTGTACCGACGAACTCTTGGTCTTCGGCCGACCAGGTTACGCGGTAGCTGTAGTGCTCTGCAGTATTCATGACTCCTCCTCCTTGGAATCCGTTTCATCAGATTCCGTTTCTTCGGCTTTCATGACCTCGATTTTTTTGACTGCTTCGAGTACTTGTTTCACTTGGTACGGCTTGGCTTCGCCGTTCTTGTTCTGGATATTCACGCGTGGATCACGGACCCACGGGGTTGCGTAGACTCTGTGCGAAGTTCCGCTTTGTCCATCCATGAATAGTACTACTAGTGGTATCACTTGGGTTGAGGATCGAAACTGGCCAATGGCCCAGCTACGGACGGTGCTTACCCGCGCCGTCCCGGAAAGCGTTCGGCAGCGATGGTGTGCGGGTCAATGGTTAGTTGTTAAGACGGGGGAGAACATAGTCCGTCAGTAGAGGGGCCAGATCCGTGAAGTCTGCCGCTTCCGCGACGTCCATCCAGCGCAGCTCGGCGATCTCGGCAGCGGCCACCACTGATTCCGCGGCCCAGCGCCCCGGCGCCATGAATACGGTGGCCTCAATGTCAGTGTTGTTCTCATTGGCTGCAGAGCCAATCCACACGCCCATCAGTTCCAGTTCCGTAGCGCCAATGTGCAGGCCCACTTCCTCGGCCAATTCCCGTGAACCAGCTTCTGCCGCGCTCTCGCCCGGTTCCGGTTTGCCGCCGGGATGCATGAATTTGGTGGTGCCCTGTTTACGGACGGTCAGCAGGCGCCCGTCATGATCGTAGATGCACACTGCGGACACTTTCAGGACGTTTTTCACGTCTTCGATCCTAACGCCCGGAGTCCTATTGGGCAGTTGCCTTGCCGGGGTGAATCGGATGTGCGGAAGCTACATCAACCGCAGCGGGCGGGTGCCCAATTGCACTGTGATTTCCTGACCCCACGAGGCGGTCAGGCGATCCCCTTCCATGCCGTCCCCGAACACGACCAGCTGATCCGATGCTGTTGAAATCCGCAGCGGCTCCCCAGCCCCTAGCCGCCCTTCTGTCAGTTCGGCGCCCGTGGCAGGCGAGGGCCAAGCCTCGCGGACAAACCACGCCAATAGCGGCTCCGTAGGTGCGGGTAGTGCGCGGCCGCCGCGCTCGCGCGCAATCGAGGCGCACCAACCAGTGGCGCCCGTCCCGGTGGAAATAATCAGCCCGGAGGACGATTGGCTCTCAACCCGGCCATCCGGCGTCGTAATTTGATAACGGGCTGATTGGTGGGAGGAATGCCCAATGAAAATCTCGTTCAGTGCGGAAAGTTCTTGACCGTCGTCGAGCCTCGCGGTCACCATGGCCAGTTCTTGGCAAGGTACTCCGGCGGAGCCCGCGGCAGCCATTTTGGCTAGCAGCGCGGCGGCGGATTTGGGGGAGTATCGGACCAAGACGCCGGCGTTGACGCCCGGCTCGGGGTCGATGCCCAACACCGGTTGGCCATTGAGGTATTTGGCCGTGTTGGCAACGAGCCCATCTTGTCCGACGACGGCGATCAGGTCATCGTGGGTGAACATGAAGCGGCTTAGGTCGGTGCGTTCCACCTCGGCATGGCGCCACTCTGCCGGTACGGCCGCACGGACCTGATCCAGCGCGGCGGTGATGACATCGTGGCGTTGCTGGGCCTGGTGCAGGCTGCGGCCGCGGGTGCGGAGGAAGAACTCGGCCTGCCCCGGGGTGGCGTGGCGTTCAATCAGCTCCTGAAATTCGGTGCGCCGGTGGACGATGACAAGGCGGGGAGTTGCCATGATGCTTACCTTCCAGTGGGCAGGGTGGCCTGCTCGGGAGTGTTGCCGGGGGCTTGGAAGAGTCCAGCCAGAACGCCGCTGAGCAGATCCGGGGTGATGGTCAGATTGTTGATATTGGGCAGCGAGGCGGCCGCTTCGCGGAACGCCAGGGCCAGCAAAGTGGCCTGGTCCATGTCTTTGTACACGGCCATCGTGGCCGCTTCGCGGGCTGCTGTCGCCTCGCCGACCAGCATCAGCTGATTGGCTTCGGCTGTGGCGCCGATGCCTTGACGTTCGGCCTCGGCTTGGGCGCGGATTAAGCTCGCAGCCGACTGTTCCTGCGCTTCGCGGCGGGCATTGGCACCTTCCTGCGTGACTAAGTGTTCGCGCCGGGCGGCAAGCTCAATTTTGCTGGCCATCTCGTTCTCCGAAATGGTCCGCTCGCGTTCCACGGCCACGGCTCGGCGTTCGTAGACCGCCTTGTCCGCTTCAGCCTGGAGGTGTTCGCGGACCGGTGTCTGCAGGGCCCGTTCAACATCGGACTCCGGCTTGACGGCCAGGACCTGGACACCCAAGACCTCAATGCCTGTTGACTGCAAGCGGGCGTCGGCCTGCAGCGCCCCGGTCAACAGGGTGCGTAGTTCACTGACCCCGCGCTCCATGGACTGCGCCAAGGTGGTGGCCGCAATCTGATCGATAGCGTGGCTCTGGCACAACTGACCAATGATGGTGGCAACCTGTTCGCGGCCGGCAGTGGTTGAGGCGCCGCCCGGCTGGAGAGCGAAGTCCAAACGGCTGGCCACCGAGACTGGATCATTGAAACGGTAGGTGACGTTCGCCTGGACCGTGACGTCTTGGTGATCGCGGGTGGTGGCGTGGAACAGTGTAGGCAGTTCCTGGTCATTCACCGGGACTTCGCTCAGGACCGAAGCGGATGGGCGGAACCAGAATGCCTGGCCCACACCCTGGTGCTGGACGGCACCTTTCTGCAGGTGAACCACATAGCCTGTGGGGCTGCCGAGAAAGTGGCTGATCCAAGGGTAGCGCTTGATGGTGGCCATGAGATTGTCCTTTCCTTAGTTATTATCAAGTTGATAATAACTAAGAGTCTAGGGTGCATTGCTGTTTAATGTCAATTTGATAATAAGTGTTGGGGAGTGGGTGCTGGGCGTCCTGCAAAACATCCGGCCACGCAGCCCGGCTACGCAGCCCGAGGTGCGAACATGATGATGCTGACGCCAACCAGGGCCACGGTGGCGCCGATGACGTCCCAGCGGTCGGGGGCGAACTTGTCGAAGATCATGCCCCAGATCAGCGAACCTGCAATGAATACCCCGCCGTAGGCGGCCAGAACTCGGCCGAAGTTGGCATCGGACTGCATCGCGGCAATGAAGCCGTAGGCGCCCAATGCCATGATGCCCAGGGCTGCCCACCACCAGGCCTTGTCCTCGCGCACGGCCTGCCAGATCAGCCATGCTCCGCCAATTTCAGCTACGGCGGCGAAGGCGAAGATGATGACGGTTTTTACAATGCTCATGACTCATCTTCTCGCATTGTTTCTCCCATAACGTGTCTCTGACGTTGCCGGGGATGGACCTTGGCTCGCCGAGTGTACAGATAAGGTACGTTTCGGGGTCGAAATGGCTGCCTAGCGTACATCATCTGCACACTCGGCGAGGGTGAGAGTCTGAGCGGGGCGGGGCGAGGGTGAGAGCCTGATCGGGTCGTGCTGCGGTGGGGGAGAGCCGCGGGCCTGAGCGAGGGATCGGGTAAGGATAGCGCCGGCCAAGAGCGTTAGAGCTGCGTCCGGCGCCGGCCATCCACCGCCAGGAAAAGCAATGCCAACACGATGGGCCCGTAGGTGAACATGGCGGTCCACCCTAAAGTCTCACCCAAAAACAGTGAGACGCCCACTAAGAGGACGGGCTCCACGTAGCTGAGTAGTCCGAACAGGGACAGTGGCAACCATTTGCTGGCGAGCAAATAGAGGGCCATCGCAATGCCGCCCAGAACGCCGATCGAGATGGCTGCACCGAGTCCTGCAGTTGCCATGTCTGAGCAGGAGGCCACTCCGTGCGGGCCAGTCAGAATGAAAAAGACACCCACGGGAAGCAATAGCAAAAGCTCGGCAGCAAAGGCTGGCAGGTTGTCGAAGCCAATCTTGCGCCGCAACACAAAATAGATGGGGTATCCCAAACACACCACCAAGGTGGGCCAAGCCAGTCCGCTCAAAGAAACCGCCTCGTGCCCCACACCCACAGCCGCGGCGGCAACCGCCACTTTACTTAAGGTGCTGAGCTTGTCAGCGAAGAAAACACGTCCTGCCAACACCATGGTTAACGGGAGGAGGAAGTAGCCAAAGGACACCGAGAGCGCCATATTGTTCAACGGCGCCCACATGAAAAGCCACAGCTGTACGCCAACGATCCCCGCGGCAAGTACCCCGGGCAGAAGGAGGATTGGCCGGCGTCGAACGCGTGCTGCAAGGGAGATAATCTCAGCACGTGACCCGGAGAGGAACGGCAAAATCACGCCCAGAGTAGCCAGGGTCAAAACCACACGCCAGCCAAAAATCTCCTCCGCACCCCACCCCGGCAGGAGCCCTGCGATCAGGAAGATGACAGCGAAAAGGACCGAGGCAATGAGGGAAGTGGCAACGCCGCGCCCGGCGTGAGAAGAGGAACTGGGAGAAGTGAGAGTCATGGACATGCTCACTTTCTCCAGAACGGGCGAAAATGCAGGCGTGGCCGCGATATATGCGGGCATGAAAAGTGCCCCCGCCGGGGATCGAACCCGGATCTGCCCTTTAGGAGAGGGCTGTCTTATCCATTGGACTACAGAGGCGCGTCACCTAGCCTAGCGGAACAGGCAGGCAAGCAAAAAACTAGGTTCAGGCTGGCTGTGACATGGCTTTCTTCTTGCCGCCGAGGAATAGGGCCAAGCCGATCGCCAGCAGTGAGGCAATCAACAACATCCACGAGGCAGTGACGAGTCCCGAGGTCAGCGAGACGGCTCCGGAATCAAGAGTTTCGGCTCCAAGCATGGAATCGACGGAAGCATTGGACCACAGTGAAATCGCGGCAAAGGCCAGAGGGAGTACCCAGAGAGTCCAGCGGAGCGACTTTTTGGACACATTTGAGGCGATCAGGGTCAGTGCTGTGATGGCGAAAATCAGGGCGAAAAGGGTCCCGGCTGTCTTGCCTACATAGTTCAACTGGCCCAGGGCGTCAGCATCCATGGCCAGACGCAGCGCCTCAACATGGGCCGTACTAAAGCCCAAAACGAACGACTGCGGCATGGCCAATCCACCGGAGATGTCCTTCATCTGGTTTAGCGTCAGCAGGTGGAAGTAGAAAAACAAGAACATGCTGGCCACGGAGCCGGCGATCAGGATCAGGTTCGCGTTGCCCTGAGCCTTCTGCGGCGTCCGCACGGTGCTCGTGTTAACGACGGGAGTGCTGGGCGGTGTTGCAGCCTTGCCATGCAGGGCAGCACGCTGAGCGGGAGTTTTAGCCATGACTCCATTATCGCCCAGATTAGGCTTAGCCCATGGCATACCTTGTGAATCCAGCGCCCAGCGACAGTGAATTGGCGGCGAAACTCCTGCGGGAAGCCGGAGCCTTAGCCTTATCGATCCGTGCGGAGGGCCTGGCTGCACTGCACGCTGGGCGCCACATCAAGGCCAACGCGGCCGACTTTGCCACCGCCGCGGACCTCGCTGCCGAAGCCCATTTCTTCAACGCTCTGCGCGCTGCCCGCCCGGAGGACTCCATCCTGGGCGAGGAAGGCGCCGGACATGAGGGCTCCTCCGGGCGGACCTGGATTATCGACCCCGTCGATGGCACCTACAACTTCACCAGCGGCTCCTCCTATTGGTGCTCGGCACTGGCTCTGGTCCGTGCTGATGAATTCCGCGCCGAAGTGGCTTCCCCCGATCAACTGACCGATCTCCCCGCCGATCACCTCACCGATCAACGTTCGACGCCGGATCCGCTCGCCACCGCGGAGGTACTGCTGGGGGCTGTGTTCCAGCCCGAAGAAGACAAACTGTGGCTGGGCGGCACCACGGTTCCTTCAACGCTCAATGGCGAACCTCTCCAGCTAGGTGCGGCTGTGTATCCGATGGGCAAACAGTTGGTGGGGGAGCTCTCCGCAGCCACCTATATCCACCCGGGATGGCTGGCCCAACCCAGAGCTGCGTTGCCGTGGCTTAAGGCTGCCGAACTGCCCGCCACGTTGCGCATGCTCGGATCCGGATCCTGCGATCTGGCCCGAGTGGCCCAAGGCGAGCTGGGAGTGTGGTTCCAGCACAGCGTCCCGTCCTGGGACTGGCTGCCCGGCAAGGGGATCGTTGAAGCGGCCGGTGGGAACACCGCCGTCGTTCGGGTCAATGGATTGGATTGGTGTGTGGCCGGTCCTCACGGAGCTGTGGATGAAATTGCCGCAGCGCTTCGCAGCGGCGAGATGCCGGGGTAGTTGCGCGCGGTTGAAGTGGGGGCGGAAATGGGAATGTCAGTAGGGCGAACTACACTGGATTGAACCATGGATATGTTGTTTGACCCTTACCCCCAGAAGCCCAAGCCAACGCTGAGTGCAGGTGCCGGACTGCCCTCGTGGCAACCCTTTGAACAAGAGGACCCCGGCGCCGATATGCCGGAATTCGGCGGTGAGGCCCCTGCTTGGGAGCAGCGCGCGCCGATGCAGGAGCCCGCCCAGAGTCGCTGGCCCGATCCGGAGAGCCTGCTCGAGGGCATGAATCCGCAGCAGGAAGAAGCCGTAGTCCACACGGGCTCACCGCTGCTCATTGTGGCTGGTGCCGGGTCGGGAAAAACCCGAGTCCTCAGCCACCGCATTGCGTATTTGTTGGCCACGGGGCAGGCGCATCCGGGGCAGATTCTGGCCATTACCTTCACGAACAAGGCTGCCGCGGAAATGCGCGAACGCATTGAGGCACTCATTGGGGACGCGGCGAAGAGCATGTGGATTTCCACGTTCCACTCATCGTGCGTAAGGATTTTGCGCCGGGAAGCCAAGACCATTGGGCTCAACTCCAACTTCTCCATTTACGATTCGGCCGATTCGCTACGCCTGATCACCTTGGTGTCCAAAGGGCTGGATCTGGACCCGAAGAAGTTCGCCCCGAAGCAAATCATGCATAAGATTTCAGCGCTGAAAAACGAACTCATCGACGACGATGAAAACGCCATGAACACCAATTTCAGTGACCCCTTCGCCGCGGCCGTGGCTGAGGTTTACAAGGGCTATGCCCAGCGCCTGCGCCAGGCCAACGCCATGGATTTCGATGATCTCATTGCCCAAACGGTGTACATGTTCCGTGCCTTCCCTGGCGTTGCCGAGTACTACCGGCGCCGTTTTCGGCATGTTTTGGTGGACGAATACCAGGACACCAACCACGCCCAATACGCGCTGGTGAAGGAAATAGTGGGCACCGAGGCCAGCTCGAGCAACGGGGGCCTAGGCACCGGGATTGAACCCGCTGAGCTGACCGTGGTGGGCGACTCCGATCAGTCCATTTACGCGTTCCGTGGCGCGGACATCCGCAACATTGTGGAGTTCGAACAGGACTACGCCAATGCGGCCACCATCAAGTTGGAACAGAATTACCGCTCCACGCAGAATATCCTCAGCGCCGCCAATGCTGTCATTTCGCGCAACCCCAACCGCCGGGATAAGCGTTTGTGGACTGCCGAGGGCGACGGTGAAAAGATCGTGGGCTACGTTGCCGAATCCGAGCACGAGGAAGCCCGTTTCATCGCCAAGGAGATTGACAAGCTCCAAGACGAGTCCGATCTGCGCCCTGGCGACGTGGCAATTTTCTACCGCACCAACGCCCAATCGCGCGCCATTGAGGACATCCTGGTCCGCGTTGGCCTGCCTTATCGCGTGGTGGGTGGTACCCGTTTTTATGAGCGCAAGGAAATCAAGGACGCCCTCGCCTACCTGCGTGCTCTGGTCAACCCGGACGACGACGTCAACTTGCGCAGGATTCTCAACGAACCCAAGCGCGGGATTGGCGACCGTGCAGAAGGCGCCGTGGCGGCGTTGGCCGAACGCGAGCGGATTTCTTTCTCAGCGGCCATGGCCCGTGCCGACGAGGCTCCCGGAATTGCCTCGCGTTCGCTAAACGCTGTCAACACCTTTGCCAAGATGATGGCTGATCTGGCCGAAATTGCGGCAACATCCACTCCGGCCACAGCGCTGGAAGCTGTTTTGGAACAGAGCGGCTACCTCGAAGGGCTGCGAACCAGCACAGATCCGCAGGACGAATCGCGGGTGGAAAACTTAGCTGAGTTGGTCGCCGTCGTGCGCGAATTTGGGCAGGAAAATCCTGAGGGAACACTCGGGGAATTCCTGGAGCAAGTCTCACTCGTGGCAGACGCTGACCAGATACCTGATGCGCCCGGTGGCTCCGAGGCTGAAGCTGCGGCTGCCGTCGCGGAAGCCAAACGGCTGGGTGTGGTCACCTTAATGACCTTGCATACTGCCAAGGGACTGGAGTTCCCGGTGGTGTTCTTGACGGGGCTGGAACACGGGTTGTTCCCGCATTCGCGCTCCGCAACGGACCCCAAGGAACTCGCGGAGGAACGCCGACTGGCGTATGTGGGACTCACCCGTGCCCGGAAACGGCTGTACATCACACGTTCGGAAGTTCGCAGCTTGTGGGGGCAGAGCCAGTACAACCCGGCCAGCCAGTTCATTGATGAGATTCCCGCTGAACTTATTGAATGGAAGCGTGAAGGCACCGCTCGGGTGGCGCCGGTGGCAGGAAACTTTGGCACCAGCCGCTACTCCGGTTCCTCATGGGGAGCAGGAACAGCCGTGGGTGGACGTGACTCCGGGGCGCTGCCGCCGAGCATCTCGGCCCGCACCGCAGCCGGGCGCGTGGAACCGCAGAAGGAAGTCATTTCCGTCAGTGTGGGGGACAAGGTCAATCACACCAGCTTTGGCAACGGCGTTGTGTTGGAAATTAGCGGCGCCGGGGATAAGACAGTGGCCAAGGTGCGCTTTGAGATTGGCGAGAAGCGTTTGCTGTTGCGCTACGCGCCACTTGTGAAAGAGGAAGGCTAGCCGGCGGGAGTCGCTGGGCGCTCCGTTGCGTTGCGCAGATCCGCAGCGTTGCTGGCGGGGATGCTGTTGTGTTGCCTTTAGCTGTCCGGCTGCATCACCGTCCAGGATCCGACACCAGCACCCGCCAGCAGCCAAGCCGCTACTGATCCGCCTACGTATGTGGAGCGGTTGAAAGCGACACTGGTGGTAAGGCCCACGGATAATCTCTCCAGCTCGGAACTGCCGCAGTTTGTGACTGATTCACGCAATATCGCCTGTATCTTCACCACGTCACAGACCGGAAACTTGAACCTGCCGTGGGAGCCCAACAATTACGGCAATAGCGCTACCTCGGCGGCACCGCACTGCTCTACCCAGATCGTGCCGAGTATGGTGGCTGCCGGGCGGGAGTGACTCCCGTTGAAGGGATTTTTTGGTTCAGCGGATCGGCTAGCCAGAACATGGATGGCCAAGACATGAACAGCATCGCCGTGCTGCCACCAGGAATGCCATGGAGGCGCAAGGCTATCGCTGCGAGCCGCTGGATGACGGAGTGACCTGCGCCAACTTAGCCGATGAGACCGGATTCTTCAGTGCAGCCAAGAAGTACGAACTCTTCGGGCCCGAGGCGAAGGCGTTTGCAGCGCCCACTTCTTAGGTCCGGAAGCGCTCACTTCCTAGCTGCGGAAGCGCGCATGGTGGGGCTGAAGCGCGAGGAAGGTCACGCCGTCGTGCGTTTAAAGAGGGCTACTGTGAGCCGAATTACTGAATATTCGCTTTAATACTGTGGTTTATTGGCCAAATATGTGCTTGCGGTATGAAGCGGTAATGTGTGAAAAGGGGTTAACGCCCTCAAGATCACTACTTCGACGCAGAAGGACACTAATCCGTGGACCTGTTTGAATACCAGGCGCGCGACATGTTTGAGGCTCACGGCGTTCCCGTGTTGGCCGGCATCGTGGCGCACACCCCTGAAGAAGCAAAGGCAGCAGCCGAGAAGATTGGCGGCGTCACCGTCGTCAAAGCACAGGTGAAGGTCGGTGGCCGCGGTAAGGCTGGCGGCGTCAAGGTAGCCAAGAACGCTGAAGAAGCGTTCGGTTATGCCTCTGACATTCTCGGCATGGACATCAAGGGTCATACCGTTAACACGGTCATGATCGCGCAGGGTGCAGACATTGCGCAGGAGTTCTACTTCTCCGTACTGCTGGACCGCGCCAACCGCAACTACTTGGCCATGTGCTCGGTAGAAGGCGGCATGGAGATCGAGGAACTCGCCGTTGAGCGTCCCGAAGCTCTGGCCCGCGTTGCTGTTGACCCGGCCGTGGGCATCGATGCAGCTAAGGCTGACGAGATTGTAGCCACCGCAGGTTTCAGCGCTGAGCTGGCTCCGAAGATTGCTGCCGCCATCATCAAGCTGTGGGACGTCTTCATCAAGGAAGACGCAACCCTGGTTGAGGTCAACCCGCTGGTTCTCACCGGCGCTGGCGAGATCGTGGCACTGGATGGCAAGGTCTCACTCGATGAGAACGCCGACTTCCGCCACCCGCACCACCTGGAACTCGAAGACGCCGCTGCGGCTGACCCGTTGGAGGCCAAGGCTAAGGCTGCGGACTTGAACTACGTCAAGCTCGACGGCGAAGTTGGCGTTATCGGTAACGGTGCTGGCCTGGTTATGTCCACGCTGGATGTTGTCGCCTATGCTGGCGAAAACCACGGCGGCGTCAAGCCCGCCAACTTCCTGGACATCGGTGGTGGAGCATCCGCAGAGGTCATGGCCGCTGGTTTGGACGTCATCCTCAACGACCCTCAGGTCAAGAGCGTTTTCGTGAACGTCTTCGGTGGCATCACCGCATGTGACGCAGTTGCCAAGGGCATTGTTGGTGCACTGGCCGAGCTCGGCTCAGCTGCCAACAAGCCGCTGGTTGTCCGCTTGGACGGCAACAACGTTGAAGAAGGTCGCCGCATTCTCAACGAAGCCAACCACCCGTTGGTCACCCTGGCCGCAACCATGGACGAGGGCGCCGACAAGGCTGCCGAACTCGCCCACGCAGCAAAGTAGAGGTTTGTAAAAACTTATGTCTATCTTCTTGAATAAAGACTCAAAGGTCATCGTCCAGGGCATCACCGGCGGCGAAGGCACCAAGCACACCGCTCTGATGCTCAAGGCTGGGACCCAGGTTGTTGGCGGCGTGAACGCACGCAAGGCCGGCACCACTGTTGTTCACGGCGACGTTGAACTGCCCGTTTACGGTGCCGTTGCAGAAGCTGTTGCCGCAACCGGCGCCGACGTCTCCATCGTCTTCGTCCCCCCGGCATTCACCAAGGATGCTGTTGTTGAAGCCATCGAAGCTGGCGTCCCGCTGGTAGTTGTCATCACCGAAGGCGTGCCCGTTCAGGACGCTGCCGAGTTCTGGGCCTTGGCTCAGTCCAAGGTTGACGCTAACGGTGAGCAGATCACCCGCATCATCGGCCCGAACTGCCCCGGCATCATCACCCCCGGCGAAGCACTGGTTGGCATCACCCCGAACAACATCACCCAGAAGGGCCCCATCGGCTTGGTCTCCAAGTCCGGTACCCTGACCTACCAGATGATGTTCGAGCTGCGCGACCTGGGCTTCTCCACCGCGATTGGCATCGGTGGCGACCCCGTCATCGGCACCACCCACATCGACGCACTCGCTGCGTTCGAGGCGGACCCGGAGACCAAGGCCATCGTCATGATTGGTGAAATTGGTGGCGACGCTGAAGAGCGCGCAGCCGAGTACATCAAGGCTCACGTCACCAAGCCTGTTGTTGGCTACGTTGCAGGCTTCACCGCTCCTGAGGGCAAGACCATGGGCCACGCTGGCGCCATCGTTTCCGGCTCCGCAGGTACGGCTCAGGCCAAGAAGGAAGCCCTCGAGGCTGCCGGTGTCAAGGTTGGCAAGACGCCTTCCGAGACCGCAACCCTGCTGCGCGAAGTTTACGCAGCACTGTAATTCCTTAGGCGCCTAAGCGCTGACAGATTAGCTGTACTGAAAAGCGGGGGTACTCCCCCCTTTTTGTTGGGTGGTGTTGCGTTTTTTTTTTTCTCACCCCCGCCACCACCCCCCCCGCTTTTGTTTTGCCCGAACGCACGACGCCGGCCACCGCCTTGCGCTGGTGTCCGTGCCTGCCGTTGTGGCTGTCTTTGGATGACGATTCCTCCGCAGCTCCTCCACAGATTCGGTTCGCCATGAGGTTGTCCACATTAGCGGTTCAGGGGATGGTGCCTACCTTGCTTCGGGGCCACGATCGAGGCATGAACACTTTTGAAGAGGACCCATGGAACGTCGCTCCTCGGGGAGCGCGGAGCAATATGAAGAGAACTGGCATCGGCATCAGAGCAAAGCTCCCTGGCGATTTGCCGGCAGATGGGGATAGCTGCGTTGGCGGTGTGAATGTGCCCGCTGGCATCACAGTCACCCCCGAAAGAAGACAGCATGTGGACGCGGACGGCAACGAGAAACTCAGCGAGTTGCTGGCGCCCATAGGCTGGTACACGCCGACGGGCCGGGGAACTACCAATGAACTCTGGTGGGATTTAGCCAGAGCGTTCACGCGGACAGGACTGTGGCCAGTGGTTGGCGGGGGTGAGCGATGCGGCAGTATGGGCCCCTATACCTCTCAAGAACCGCCCAGCCGAGACCATGGAAACGAGGCAGCCAATGCGCTGCAGCGCTGTTGGGACGGCATGCGATTCGTTAACCGTGAGACTGGCGAACCCTTACCGGAAAGGAGACCACTGTTTCCAGGAGTCCCTGCCGGGGCGCCGCCTGAGGATTTCATAGAATGGCTGACGGATGAAAGAGGTGAGCATTGGGGTGCCGGGTACGCAGGAGTTGAAGCCGGCATCCTACTGGTCCCGGCCAGCCAACCGGCGCAGGTGCCACGGCTCGTAGGGTGGAGCGGAGCGTGCAACTATTTTATCGACGGACATGACACCTCCGCGGTGCTCGGGTCCTGGGAAGAGAGATATGGGGCGGTGCTCTATCAGCTCGGCGGAACAACCCTGACTCTGCGAGTTGCCCGTCCGCCTGCCACCTTAGCGGAAGCCAGAATAATCATGGAAGAGCACTATCTGCTGTGCACCGACAATTTCTATCCCCAAGACTTCAGACCGCCCCTCAGCCCCGAAGATTATGCGCGGCGACTCGTCAACGCTCCGGTCTGGGATTTCTGGTGGGACTGAGGCAGCCTGCTCTTGGATGCAGCCTTATGCGTCCGGCGGCACCATGGGCAGGCCTTCTGCCTCCCAGCCGCTCATGCCGCCAGTCAAGGTATCGGCGTTGAAGCCCAGTTCGGTCAAGGCTGCAGCAACCCGTCCGCTGCGACCGCCACCGTGGCAGACAGCGATGACGCGGCGGTTCATATCAAGTTCCCCGGCGCGTTCAACCACGGAGCCTGAAGGAATGTGGACAGCGTCCTCGACCATGCCCGTGGTCAGTTCGGCGGTTTCGCGGACGTCGATGATCTGGACATCGGGATCTGCAGCCAGAATGTCAGCTGGGGTGATTTCTTGCATGAGGTCTCCTGAGTATTGGGTGGGCGTGGTGCCTGGGCAGACGCCGCGCATGAATGACGTCCTCCCAGCCTAGACGGGAATTGGTGGGCGGCGCGGTTAGGCTGGATGCGTGAATGCACCTCTCGCGCCTCAGGCCCGCACCGTTGAGATTGAACGGCTGGAGAAATTTGATGAGCTGATCGATTGCGGCGCTAGGTCCATGCGCGGCTGGCACTTTCAGTCGCTTGACCTGCGCGAGAGGTCTGTCGCCTTGGTGACGTTGCAGGCTTCGGGTGCCGTTTTCATGGGCTGCTCTTTTGATCGCGGCGTGGAGGATTTGTTGCGCGGGCGCGGTGCCCTGATTTTTCCCGCGCTTCCAGACCTGCCCTTTAACGCTTACCGCGGCCACCTGTACACGGGCGCCGAGCTGTTCGCCGGTATTTCTACAGTGGAATATGAGCAGGTGCCTGACGCGCGCATCTATCAGTGGAGCCTGCAACCGAGTCCGGAGCTGCATTCCACGCTCGCCACCGCCATGCACGATCACGCCATCACCGACGCCCTCGACGATTTCCTGGCAGACCAATCAGCCCCGATGGTGGGCGTCATGGGTGGGCATGCTGCCGCTCGCGGGACTGCTGTGTACGCGCAGGCGGCGCAGCTAGGGCGGGCCCTGACGCGCGCAGGATTTCTCGTGGCCACCGGTGGCGGTCCCGGTGCCATGGAGGCTGCAAACTTAGGCGCCTACCTCTCTACGTACGAAGCCGGGACCTTAGAAAGTGCCCTCCTCACCTTGGCCGCAGTCCCCGGCTTCCACCCCTCGGTCACCGAATGGGCGCGGGCGGCGATGACGGTGGTTGAACGTTTTCCTGACGGAGCCCCCAGCTTAGGGATTCCTACCTGGTATTACGGTCACGAACCGGCCAATGTGTTTGCAAGTGCCATCGCAAAATATTTCACCAATGCGCTGCGCGAAGCGATCTTGCTGGACCGCTGCCGAGGCGGGATTGTCTTTTTGCCCGGTGCGGCAGGGACAGTGCAAGAAGTTTTCCAAAATGCTTGTGAAAACTACTACGCCGCGGAGGGCGCCGTCGCTCCGATGGTGCTGGTGGGACGCAAATACTGGGAGGAAGAGATGCCTGTTATCCCGTTGCTGCAGGCACTCGCCCAGGGGAGGAGTATGGCTGACTTCGTCCATGTGGTGGACACCGTGGAAGAAGCCTGCGAGGTTTTAGCCGGGTAAACGCCGGTGCTGGCGGTGTTGCCTGTAGTTGTCATCGCCACGGGCTCGCGCCTTAGACGATCACGCCGCCGAACGCTAAGCCCAGCAAGTAGGTGGCCGCGGCGGCTCCCATACCGATGGCCAATTGGCGGAGTCCTCGCCATAGTGGTGATGCCCCTGAGAGCAGGCCAACAATGGCGCCTGTCCCCATGAGTGCAATTCCCACAAGGAAGCAAGAGAGCAACAGCGAACTCAGGCCCGTCATGCCGAAAAGGAACGGCAAGATCGGAATGATGGCACCGGAGGCGAAGAAGCAGAAGCTGGCGCCGGCGGCGCCCCAAGCGGTGCCCAGTGTTTCGTGTTCGTCCGGGGATTCAAAGTTCTCCGGTTGCAAGGACAGGCTGGGATCGCAGTCGCAGCTGAACTGTCCCATGCGCTCAGCCGCACGGTGTTCTGCGGCTTCACGGGTCATACCGCGAGCCAGATACACGAGTACTAGTTCGTTGTTTTCCAGATCCAATGACTGAGCGGCCGTCAGAGTGACCTGCGTTGGTTGTGAAGCATCAAGGAGTTCGCGTTGAGAGCGGACGGAAACAAACTCACCGGCACCCATGGACAAGGCCCCAGCTAGGAGCCCTGCGATACCGCTAAACAACACCACTTGGCTGGAAACTCCTGTGGCGGCCATGCCCACCACTAGGGAAAGGTTGCTCACTAAGCCATCATTGGCACCAAATACTGCGGCGCGGAAGGAACCGGAGAGGCGGATACGGCCCCGCGTAGCCAGGCCGCGGACCACTTCTTCATGGATGGATTCATCGGCTGCCATGGCGTCGGTTGCATCGACATCGGTGGCATAGGGTGACCGGGACTCGGAACGTTGAGCCAGCGCCAAAACAAAAACAGAACCAAAGCTCCGGGCCAGCAGTCCCAAAAACTGATTGTGCAGTGAGGGACGGGCTGGAGCGCCTGCGTGCTCACCCAAGAGATCCAGCCAATGCCGTTCATGGCGCCCCTCGGCCTCAGCCAGGGCCAGCAGAATTGCTTGCTCTTCGCCTTCTCGACGCTTGGCAAGGTCACGGTACACGGCCGCTTCGGCCCGCTCATCAGCCAAGTATTGGCGCCACCGCCTGATTTCTACAGGTGTGGGCACGCGGTCCGGCGCAGTCTCTGCCACAGTCTTACTCCTCTAAGTCAGCAACCACTGTAGCGCGGAATCACGCGGTTTTTTGGTCGGTAGTCCTCGGAAAAAAGTTTAGGTAGCCCGCAAAATATCGTAACTATGAACGAGGTCATAGAAAGTACTGATCGGCAGTCAGATCAAGACCACAGACAAGTCGCGTCAAGAAAATCAGAAGGGAGAAATGACCGCCAAAAACACCGCCAGGAGGCTGCTAATGCAGAATCAGATTGAGGTGATGGGTTAGCCCTAAGAGTTGAGGCCTCTCCAGGGAGCCCGATGCGGCCGTCACCGAGCACGATCCCAACCCGGTTCGGACCTGAGTCAGCACTGAAACCGGTGATCCCGGCCCTATGGGCCCATTCCGTCCGCTGAGGAACTGGAATAGGCTGTGTTGCCAACGGCCGCAAGCACTGTGGCCGCTGTCCGAAAGGCGGTTGCCGCATGACTGAAATGCTCTTCCCAAAGATGACAGGGGACGCTAGCGAGCCCGGCGTTGTCTCTACTTGGTATGTCCAAGATGGTGATCAGGTCACAGAAAAGCAGCTGATCGCCGAGGTCTCGATTCACAAGGTCGACGCCGAGATTTACGCGCCCGTTCCCGGTACCGTCAAGCTCCGGGTTGACGAAGGGGACGAGGTGGCTCAGGGTGCGGTGATCGCCGCGATCGAATAGTCCCCAACTCCTCCCGAACTGAGCCGCTGGCGCGTCTTAGTGCGGGTCCCTGGGAGTTGTGGGCCCACCCAACTCCTCCCGAACTGAGCCGCTGGCGCGTCTTAGTGCGGGTCCCTGGGAGTTGTGGGCCCACCCAACTCCTCCCGAACTGAGCCGCCCGCCCCAGCTCAGAACGTGGAGAGCCGGAAGCCCACGTTGCGTCCGGCCCGCACACCATTCTGAGCCACCGTGATGACCAAGGTGCCCAGTTCCGGAATCCAGCGTGCCGGGCGCACTGCCTGGGTCAAGGCCGTGGCGAGCTGTTCCGGCTCCTGCGTCTGGTAGTCGTGGAAGCCGTTGGGGGTCTGAAACGAGACCGCACCACGGTTCACATCCACTGCAGGCAGTACCGGGATTCCGGCGGATTTCGCAGGTTGATTCCCCGCGTTTTGACGCTGACGGGACGTGACAGGGGTGCTCGAAGACATGGCGATGACCTTTGCTTGCTCTTGCCCGCGGAGGTTTCCGGGGGCCGCTTCCTCATCCGAACCACCCGTGAAGCATGGGGTTGGCGTGCGGCCAGTCGGAGCTTGGCGCCGCATCTCTTGAAGCTGTCCCAATACTACTGTTTTAAAGTACGACGGCGGGTGGTGACGTAATAAATTACGTCACCACTCGCCGTCGTACTTCTGAGAAGGTTACTTCGCCAAGGTGGCGGTTTCCTCATCCGGGTTGGAGTCCGTGGCTGCCGCGGCGAGGCGGTCATCCCACCCCTTGCGGATGTGCGCAGGGGTGACCGGGGTCAGTAGGGAGACAACAACGTAGACCAGCAGCGAGGCGATGAGGCCGACGTAGATGGGTTCGTTGGCGTAGATGCCGTCGGCGCTGGGGATGGTTCCCGTGGCGTACAGGACCAGCATGACCAGGGTCAGCGCGCAACCCACGGCCATGGACCAAGCGGCGCCCAGGCCGGTGCCGCGCTTCCACACCAGGCCGCCGATGATGGCGACGAGGAGGCCGCCTACCAGGATGTCGTAGGCGATGGTCAGGGCGAACACCACATCGTTGACCACGATCGAGATCACGATGACCATGACGCCCAAGATCAATACGTACCAGCGGTTGGCGCGGACATCGTGCTCGGGGTTTGAGGTGTCGGAAGCGTCGATGGTCTTGCCGAACCAGCTGGCCACGAAAGGGACAACGTCCTTGCGGGCTACTGTGGCGGCGGCAATAAGGGCACCGGATGCAGTGGACATCATGGCGGCCACGGCGGCTGCCATGACAATGCCGCCGATCCCCATGGGCAGCAGGTTAGTGGCGACCTCGGCGTAGACAACGTCCTTGCCCAGCCCTGCAACATCGATGTTAGGCAGCGCCACAAAAGCGGCCATACCGATCATGGCACCGGCAACGCCGTACAAGATGCAGTAGATGCCAGCGGTGGCGCCGCCCCAACGAGCCACCTGGGGATCGCGGGCTGTGAAGACGCGCTGCCAAATGTCTTGGCCAATCAATAGGCCCAAGGTGTAGACCACAAAGTAAGTGATGATGGTCTGCACGCCGATGCCATCCCACTGGAAGAAGCTGGCGTCAACGCGTTCCTTGATGCCGGAGAGTCCGCCAGCTGCGTTCCACGTGAAGGGCAGCATGAGCAAGAAGATACCCACGGTTTTAATGACGAACTGGACCTGATCGGCCAGCGTGATGGACCACATGCCGCCAATGGTTGAGTAAATCAGCACGATCACACCGCCGATGGCAATGGCGAGCCAGCGGTCTAGGCCGAACAGCACCATGAAGATGGTGGCGTAGGCGCCGGTGGAGGTTGCCGAGATCATGATGGTGTACGCCAGCATGACAATGCCGGACATCTTGGTTGCTTCGGCGCCGTAGCGCAGGCTCAACATTTGCGAGACCGTGTAGATCTTCAATTTCTGCAATGTTGGGGCGAAGAGCAGGCTCAGCAGCAGTACGCCGACGCCGATCGCGACCACCAGCCACATGCCGGAGATGCCGAACTTATAGCCCAGCCCCACCCCACCAACGGTGGAAGCGCCGCCGAGGACCACCGCGGCCATGGTGCCGGTGTAAAGGAAGGGGCCCAGGCGCCTTCCGGCAACGAGATAGTCGCTATTATTCTTGGTTCGCGATTTACCCCACCAGCCAAAGGCCAGCATGGCCACCAAATATAAGACGACTATGGCAATGTTTAAGTCCATGAAGGGCTCCAGTGTGCGAAAGTTGGGGATCTAGCCGTGCTGCCCGTGGCATTTGGGCTACTCCGTGCGACTACAGAGTAGTCGAGAGGCTACGTAGCTAAGGTCCCACTAGCGGGTATTGCCTGTTGAGCAACATTTGTTGTCTATTAGAATAAACTGTGATCGTGGTTACAGTCAAAGTACCGCTAGAATTCTTTGGATCGCTATGTAAGGAGCCATCATGAAAGCGTTAGCCCTAGAGCCCAGTTTTGGGCCGGTTGCTATTGGCTCGCGCATCCGTGCGGCCCGCCAGGATCAGCGCCTAACCATTGAGCAAGTCGCTGAGGCTACAGGCTTAACGAAGGGCTTCTTGAGTCGGGTTGAACGAGACCTCACGTCTCCCAGTGTTGCTTCCCTAGTCACCATGTGCCAGGTGCTCTCAATCTCGATCGGTGATTTATTTGCTGCCCCTGAAACGCATTTGACGCTTAAAGGTGAGGGTCCGCGCATCTCCTTGGGTGGCGAAGGGATTGTGGAGCGGCTCCTGACCTCGCGTTCGGAGCGTCGGCTGCAGGTCCTCGGTGCCAGCATTGAACCCTTTGGTCGAGGAGAATCTGAGCTGTACGCCGTGGACTGTGATGTGGATGTACTGCACATCATCAGCGGAGAATTGACGCTCATCATGACGCAGGATTCCTACGACCTGAAAGCGGGAGACACCCTCTCCTTTCCTGGCCGTGAGCCGCACAGTTGGGAAAACCGCACACCATATCCGGTAGAGGCGCTGTGGATTCTCGTTCCGGCCGCTTCCGGATCCGGTAGCGGCTAGCTCGGTAGCTCGGTAGCTCGGTGGCTCGGTAGCTGGCGGGTTGGCAAGCTAGAGCGTTGCCGGTGCAGCATCCTCTGATTCCACTTTCACCTGACTATAAAGCGAAGGATTCCGATGAGCGCGGGCATGCTGGTTGAACACGAAATTACGTCCCGGGTCGCACTGACTCTGCCCAATGGCAGGCTCAATCCAGCCGCCGTGGGGTGGACGCGCACGCCGTTGCATGACACCTCAGGGATTGGTCGCGGACGTCAGCGGTGGGGACGTAATAAGCGCTGGGAGTATTGGGCCATCACCTCACCCACGCACATTGTGGCCATGACAGTGTCCTCGCTGGACTATGCCGCCGTGCATGAAGTGTGGGTGCTGAATAGGGCCACCGGCGAAGCTGTCAGCGCGAACGTGACGGGTATTTTGAGCGGAAGTGCCACGTTGCCGGCGTCGTTGGGGGATGGCTCCGCGCGGGCTAAGGCGGCCACATTGCAGATCGATATTGCCGAGGTTCCCGGCGGAACGCGGCTACGTGCATCTACGCCGCGGGTGCGTCTGGACATCATGGCGTTGAAGCCTGCGGGCCACGAATCGTTGGGTGTTGTGGTGCCCTGGAACGACCGCCAATTCCAGTACACCGTCAAAGATGTGGCCCGGCCAGCCCGTGGCACGCTCTCGGTGGATGGGGTGGTGGTTAGTTTGGAAGAGGGTGAATCATGGGCCGTGCTGGATCATGGTCGTGGCCGCTGGCCTTATTCGATGCACTGGAATTGGGGCGCTGGTTCTGGCGTTACAGACGGGCGGACCATTGGGATTCAGCTTGGTTCTAAGTGGACAGACGGCACCGGTGCCACCGAGAACTCGCTGCTAGTGGACGGGCGCCTGCACAAGATCAGCGAAAACCTGATCTGGGACTACAGCCCCACCGATTTCCTAGCCCCGTGGCATATTCACGGCGCCACAGCGGATCTGGTCTTCACCCCGTTTTACGACAAAGTCTCCGCGATCAACTTGGGCGTGCTGGGCAACAATACCCACCAGTGCTTTGGCCACTACGACGGCGAGATCGCCGACAGTGACGGGAACCGCATCGCGGTGGCTGGCATTCTCGGCTGGGCAGAGGACGTGCACAACCGCTGGTGACGGCTGCGCAGCCGGGACGTAAGGTTTGCAGCCGAGTCTTGCAGGCCACGGCAAAATATGTCCCACGTGAAACGTTTGGTTCACATTAGGCAACATGAGTTGTACGATGGTGATCAACTGCTGGATGTGACGTGGATCTACAATCGCCGAAGATGCGTAGAAATAGTGTCACAAGAAAACGAGGACGTCCATGAAAGAGCTCCGCATCGAGGCTAACGGGAATCTTGGCCCGATCGATTCCGCCCAAATTCCGCGCTATGCCGGTGCTGCGACATACGCACGCCTGCCGCGACTTGACCAAGTTGCCAAGGCGGATGTGGCAGTTGTTGGGGTTCCCTTCGACAGCGGTGTCTCCTACCGGCCCGGCGCCCGCTTCGGCGCCAATCACGTCCGTGAAGCATCGCGTCTGCTGCGTCCCTACAATCCGGCGTGGGACGTTTCTCCGTTTGAAAACTGCCAAGTTGCCGATGCTGGTGACATGGCCGTAAACCCCTTCAATATCAATGAAGCCATTGAAACCATCCAGCAGAACGCCCTAGATCTCACGGCGCAAGGCGCCAAACTGCTGACCATTGGTGGCGACCACACCATCTCATTGCCGCTGCTGCGCGCTGCTGCCGAACGCGCTGGTGAACCCGTGGCCATGTTGCACTTCGACGCGCATCTGGACACCTGGGACACCTACTTCGGCGCCGAATACACGCACGGTACCCCGTTCCGCCGAGCTGTCGAAGAGGGGATCTTGGACACCGAGGCCATCTCCCATGTCGGCACTCGCGGCCCGCTCTACGGTAAAAAGGACCTCGACGACGATCACCGCTTCGGCTTTGGCATCGTCACCGCAGCAGACGTCTACTACCAGGGCGTGCTGGAAACTGTGGCTAAAATTCGGGACCGCATCGGCAACCGCCCGCTCTACATTTCCGTGGATATTGATGTCCTAGACCCTGCCCATGCTCCCGGCACCGGCACTCCCGAGGCCGGCGGCATCACCAGCCGTGAGCTGATCGAGATCATTCGCGGATTCCGCGGCATGAACCTGGTCGGCGCCGATATTGTGGAGGTCGCTCCGGCCTATGACCACGCCGAAATTACCGGCATCGCCGCCAGTCACGTGGGTTTCGAGCTCGTCACCTTGATGGCCGACAATCACGTGGAAGGGGACCGCTTTGGCACCCCGAACGGATACGCCGCCCAAGCCCTTGACGCTGAAGCTCGACGACGCCCGGCTGGATTCGCGCCCACGTCCGCAAAGAATGTCCCGACCACTATTGAGACCGAAGGCGGCAATAAATGAATCCCCAGCAGCTCCCCAACCTCGCGAACTCGGCCGGGGACCCCTCGCTGTCGGAAGCCCCTGTCCAGCGCAACGGCGGAGACCTCGTGGTGGAAACACTCACGGCGTTGGGGGCCAAGACCGTTTTTGGCATTCCGGGCCAGCACGCCTTGGGCCTCTTCGACGCGCTGAGCCGATCGTCCCTGCACTTTATCTCCTCCAGAGTGGAGAACAATTCGGCCTTTGCCGCCGACGGCTACTCCCGCGCCACGGGTGAAGTGGGAGTGCTGTTCCTCTCCACAGGCCCCGGTGCGTTGACAGCGTTGGCTGGATTGCAGGAAGCGTATGCAACTGGCGTACCCATGATTGTGGTGGCGAGCCAGATTCCATTGGAAGGTCTTGGCGCCCGCCGCAAGGGCATGTTGCACCAGCTCGATGATCAGAAAGCATCTGCCGCCAACGTCACCAAGAGCCAGCGGCTCATCCAGCACGCCTCCGGAATTCCGTCAGCCATTCAGGACGCCTGGACCGAAGCGGTCTCTTCTCCGCAGGGTCCGGTGTGGATTGAAGTGCCACAAAACGTGCTGCTGGATCCCATCTTTGTGCCCGCCGTCGAGGATGCGTTGGCCGAACCATTCGACAACCCGCCGCGCGTTGAGCTGGTCCGGGAAGCCGTGAAGTGGTTGACAGCTGCTAAGCGTCCTGCGATCGTGGCCGGTGGTGGCACCCGACGTGGTCACGCCGAAAAGCAGTTGCTGTCTATCGCCGAGAAGCTCAACGCTCCGGTAGTCTGCACACCCGGCGGCAACGGGGCGTTCCCCTGGAACCATGAGCTTTCGCTGCAGTCCTGGATGGAAGACCGCTACGTCACCGAAGTCCTCGAAGACGCTGACGTGCTGGTAGTAGTCGGCTCGTCACTGGGGGAGGTGTCCAGTAATTACTTCACCATGGAGCCGCGCGGGCGCATCATCCAGATCGACGCCGAACCTCGTGTTCTGGAATCCAACCGCCCCGCTCTCGGCATCCGGGCCGACGCCGGGCAAGCCTTGAGCGCTCTCGATGAAGCCCTCGACGCTTCCTTGCGGGACGATGCGAACTGGCATGGTGCCACGCCACAGGCTGTGGTGGCGGAAACGCTGGCGAAGGTGCAGGCCCGCCTCGATGGTCAGGACCTAGGCATGGAACGCAAGTTCATGGCCGATATTCGAGATGCCGTCCCGGCCGATATGCAGACCTTTTGGGACATGACCATCTCCGCCTACTGGGGGTGGAGCTGCTGGGATTCCAAGGACGGTGAGTTCCATTCGGCCCAAGGTGCAGGAGGCTTGGGGTATGGCTTCCCGGCGGCACTCGGCGCAGCCCTGGGCCTGCAGAGTCAAGGTAAATCACCGCGTGTATTGGCGGTGGCCGGCGACGGTTCCTCCATGTACTCCATCTCAGAATTGGCCACGGCCCGCCAGCACAACGCGCCCGTTACCTGGCTGATCGTGGACGACGGCGGCTACGGCATCCTGCGCGAATACATGATCGACACCTTCGGCAAAGCCACACACACCGAGCTGGCCCGCCCAGATTTCGTGAAGCTGGCAGAGGCTTTCGGGGTGCCGGCGCAGCGGGTCAAAGCTGAGGATGTGGGCGAAGCTCTCAAGGCTGCCTTCGCGGGCGACGGTCCCAACGTGGTGGTGGTCGACGTGCTCCTGAAGATGTTCGGCCCCACCCACCTGGACATCTAACACCCGGCAGCCTCTCATCCCCACGATCTCCACGATCGCCACTGTCTCCACGATCGACGCTATCCCACCTTTGGTGCGTTTTTTCCAAACGCTATCCCCCTAAGTACGACGGCGGGAGGTCACCTTTTATCAAAAAGGTGACCTCCCGCCGTCGTACTTAAAGGGTTATTGGGAGAGGAGCTCAAGCAAGGTTTGCCGGTATTCCAAAAATGCTGCCCGGCCGCGCGCCGTGATGCCGAGGTAGGTGACCGTGGTGCGGCCCTGGATGGTCTTTTCTTGGGTGATGTAGCCGGCGTCTTCGAGCTTTCGCAGATGCACCGAGAGGTTTCCTGCGGTCATGCTCAAGATGGTGCGGAGCTTGGGAAAGGTGATGGAATCGCCTTCGCCAATCGTGTTCAAGGCCGTCATGACGCGTAATCGGGCGTCGGCATGGATGACCGGATCTAGTCCCGGGGTGCTCATCGGACTGTTCCGTTCGAGGAGCGGCGAGCCTGGATGACGGCACCGGCCAGAAGTACAGTGCAGGCCGCCAACCAGCCGATGAGGACCAGTGGACCGGGGCCGATCAGTACGGCCAACAGATTTGCCGCAAGTAGGGCGATGCCTTGCCAAAACATGGGCCGGTCAAGGAACACGGCGCCACCGGCCGCGAAAAGGATACCGATCAAAAGGGTTGCCAACGCGCTGCTGAGCCAGACCGTCGTCGCCGAGTCCAGTCCGAGGCGAAGTAATGCGACCACCATGAAGCCGACGCTCACCATGCCAGCGGCCCAACTGATGCCGTAAAACAAGCCTCGACGGCTGGATACGCCGCGCACTTCTTTGCCAGCGCGGATGCCCAGTAGCGCCGATACAGCAGCTCCGAGCACCGTCAATGCTGCGAATATTGTGAGCGCTAGTGACAAGCTGACTGGAAGCCAGCTGAAGAGTGCCGCATGCAGCGTTAGGTAGCCGAGGGTGTAAACAGCGCCCCAGAGCAGAAACAGGACCGGCGGGTTCGGGCTGGTGGCCCGGCGGGTGCTCGCCTCGCTTTCGCGCAGTGACGAGAGTGCTGCGCCGGTATCGAAGGCTGGTGTTTGCTGCGTCATGACGATTCTCCTGAGTAGCTGGCCGGGTTTGTAAACTAAAACCAGTTTGTATTACAAACTGGTTTGCGTCAAGGGGTTTGTGGGATTGTTTCGAAAGCTGGCCTCGGTATCCCTGGGCTCTTGTCTCGCCACGACGGTTGCGTAGATCGCCGCGACGCTTGCGCGACGCTTGCGCGACGCTTGCGCGACGCTCGCGCCCCGCCATCTCGCTGCGTCACCAAGCGCTTCGCCACGACGCCTAGACTGGGGCGCATGGCCGTAATCTATGATGCGCAATTGAGCCCATCCAAGTCCGAACTCCTTGCCCAGTGGCTGCCCTCGCAGACATGGTTCCGTGGTGACGCGTCCACCGTGGTGCGGCTTGGCGCGTTCCGCTTTGACGATCCAGCCGGTGAAGTGGGCATCGAAACCCACGTCCTCGCGGTTGACGGGGTGACATATCAGGTTCCGTTGACGTACCGAGGCGCACCGTTGGAAGGTGCGGAATCGTTCTTGGTCACCACCATGGAGCACTCGGTTCTTGGCAAGCGGTGGGTCTATGACGCCACTGGCGATCCGGTCTACCTCCACGAACTAGCTGCCGCAGTCCTCGCGGGGAAGCCTCAGGCGCCTGAGCGGTTGGTGGTGGGCGATTCCTTCGAGGCGCTTCCCCTGACTGTTGCTGTGACCAGCTCCGGAATCTCTGGCGAAACGCTGCCGGAGTTGCGCTTCGAGGCTCCGCAGACTGCCGCAGGAGTCACCACTATTCCGGCTGGTCCAGTCAACTTTGCCGTCATGCGAGAGCTGGACATCACCGGGACTCAGCAGGCTGGGCCCACGCTCACCGCCCGATGGGATGGTCAGGAAGAACCCGTAGTGGTTGCCGCGGCGATTATTGTCTGAGGTTTCACAGTTACGTCCCTGATTTCCCGCGTTGCCGAATTCGAGACCTCAGATCTGGCCCCTTCCAAGCCTCGGAAGGGGCCACATCTGAGGATTCGCGGAGGGTTGAACGGAGGCGCGGAGGGTTGAACGGACGTAACAGAGCAGACGAATCGCACCATCTGCAGTTTCGACTGGCGGAACCACTGGGTGGGCGCTTTTGCGCAGATATTGTTGGTTCTAGACGAGTGGTTCCGGCTGTGCGCGGGGGAGCAGTGCCGCGTAGGTGGTAACAGCGGCTGTGAACATGAGTAAGAATCCCAGCATCCCCATAGCTACTGAATTGCCGGATACATCATCGGCTTTCACACCTGCCGAGCTCAGTGTGGTTGCCAAAGCAATTCCTAGGATTCCGTAGCCGAGGGCAACTGTACCGGCAGCGACGGCTTTCTGAATTGAAAACCAGTGTCCATCACGGAAGAATCCTCGAGCCAGGAACCCTCCGATGGTGAAAACCACGGCGGATGCGGCAAAAATAATACTCATGACGACCACTGTGGGGCTGTATCCCACTCCGTCTGGACCAACATGTCTGGCGATGTGGCTGGGGATCTGTGGACTGAGAATTGCGTAAAGGGCCACGGTAAAAATTAGGGCACCGGACGGAGTGACGATCAGTAGTGGCACGGCCCGCGTCTTCCCTTGACGAGTATCCTTTTGGCGTGAATGCACAGTCAAACTGTCCCCCATAGCAACTAATTCGGTAATTGATTGTGCTAACCAACGTACCTAGGTGGGGTTCGGTTGTCGAAACGCTGTGGCCCTCCCGTGGTGGCTGATGCTGGCGCGAGTCACGGTCAGCTGATGCTGGCGCGAGTCACGGTCATCTGATTACGATTGCGCTATGACTCACAGCACACCAGCACCAGTGATCTATGTCAGCTTCCCTGGAACCGCGCGAGAAGCGCTGAGTTTCTACGCGGACATCTTTGGTGGCGAACTGTCCTTGCACACCTACGAGGAGTTCAGTAGAAGTGATGGTCCGGGCCATGCCATAGCTCATGGAATGCTCACTGGTCCGGTCTCGTTGGCAGGATCGGACGCTGCAGAGGGGCAAGAACCGGTGAAAACCGAAGGCGTCATGCTGTCCTTGCTCGGAACCGCAGAAGCCCACGTCCTCAGCGAGTGGTTCGGCAAGTTGGCAGTGGGCGGAACGGTCATGGATCCCTTGGCCGAGAAACCTTGGGGAGCTTCAGATGGGCAGGTCATTGACCGCCACGGATTGCATTGGCTGATCGGATTTGAGCACTGAGCCCTCAATGTACTGGGCACGGAGCACTGAGCATTTGTGTTCACTGCAGGAGTGGTTCTGGAGTTCTGGGTTAGCTACCGGCAATGAGGTAGGTGGCGAAACCCCGTAGGCGCAAAACAAGACGGCTCTGCCCCATTCCAAACAGCATGTGATGCGGTTTTTTAGCCAGAAATATCGCGTCAGCTGCAGTTTGGAATCTGAGTAACATTGGGCCGAGTGCTGAGCGCCGCAATTGGCCGAGCCGGTGTCATCACGCTCGTAGCGAAGCGGAATCCGCTAGGCTCACAGCCATAGAGCAATGCCTTCGTCAGTGACCGCTGGCAGTGACCTCCCACTGTGATTGGACCTTCCTATGCCGACCGTCTCCACCTTGAAGATCACCTCGCGGACCCTTGAGGTGGCGGATCTGGGTAGCGATTCTCCGTTGCCCTCGGTGCAGCCTTTGCTGGAACCGCCTTACACGGTGGGGGAGGGCATTCCCGAGGAGATTGCGGCCGGGACCCGCTGGGGAAAAGTCAGCAACATTTACCCGTACCCCCTCCAGGAAAGCTACTCGCGGCAGACCCGGGCGACGGAACTGACCGCCGTCGTGCTTGAAAATGATCATGTGAAGGCCACCTTCTTGCCGCAACTGGGCGGGCGGCTGTGGGAGCTCACGGACAAGGCCACGGGCAAGGAACTGCTGCACACGCAGGAGCGGATTCAGTTCGCGAATCTGGCTCTGCGCAATGCCTGGTTCGCCGGCGGGATTGAGTACAACATTGGCACGCGCGGGCATTCGCCCACCACCTGCGTGCCGCTCCACACTGCCATGGTGCGCACGACGGACGGACAAGAAATCCTGCGGATGTGGGAGTTCGATCGGCTTCGCGAAGTGGTTTTTCAGATCGATGCATGGCTGCCGACGGACTCCAAAGTGGTACTGGTGGCCGTACGCATTCGCAATCCCAATGAGAAAACCGTGCCCATGTATTGGTGGAGCAATGCGGCCGTTCCGCAGTCGCCGGACACGCGCGTGATTGCCCCGGCGCGGCAGTCTTATGCCACCGATTACGACGGTTCTATGACCCGCGTGGACACCACCAATTTCCATGGCAAGGATGCCACTTGGCCCGTTCGGAACTTCCAGGCGGCTGATTTCTTCTTCGATATTGCCCCTGATGAACGGCGCTGGGAAGTGGCTGCCGACTCTGATGGGGACGGGCTGGCCCTGATTTCCTCGGCGCAATTGCGCGGTCGGAAGCTGTTTGTTTGGGGCGAAGGTACCGGTGGGCACCGCTGGCAGGAGTGGCTGACGCCGTCGGATTCGACCGAGCCCCGGCACTATGCGGAAATCCAGGCGGGCTTGGCCCAGACCCAGTTTGAGCACGTGCCCATGCCCGCCGGTGCCAGCTGGCAGTGGGTCGAGGCGTACGGCAACGCTACCCTTGACCCGGCGCTCGCCGCGGGGGAGTGGGACGCTGCCGTGGCTCATGGCGCGCAACGTGTGGAGGCTTTGATCTCGGAGCAGACCATTGCAAAGGCCCTGTCCGACGCTGGACGCTGGGCTGATCTGCCGCCCTCGGAAATGGTGGTGGCTGGCAATGGTTGGGGTGCTTTAGAGCGGACTCGTCGCCAACATTCCACCACTGACTGGATCGATGAGACTGGCACGCCCTTTGGGGTTGAGACACTGACTGCAGATCAGGCGCCCTGGCTGGAGTTACTCAACGCCAACGAAGGAATTGTGGAGAAGCCCTTCGAGGCGTCGGCGGGGGAGGCGCCGAGCCAGCCGTTTGGCGGAGCTACTTCCTTTGTGCGGGGGCTGGACTGGGAAGATCTGCTTACCGCTGGCCGCAATTCCAGTGCCGAGGCCGCTTTTCACCATGCCGTTATGGTGCATGCGCGGGCGTCCACTTCTGCAGGGGACCAGCGTGTGGTTGCGTCGTTGTACCGAACGGCACTGGAGGGGAATTTCGTTGCCGGTGCGCCGTTGAGTTCGCGAAGCCGTTCATTGGCGCACCGCGGTTTGGGTCTAGCGCTACTTGCCAGCGGGGATGCCTCCGGTGATGCGGCCGCCGGTTTGGCCGCGTTGGAGACAGCTTGCGCCGAGGATCCTTCGTGCCGGGAATTATTGATCGAGGCCATGACCATGTCCCTGGACAATGGCGCCCCTGCAGTGGCGTTGGATGTGCTCAGTCGGGCGCCGGAATCTCTGGCATCCCTGGGCAGAGTCCGTTTCCTGGAAGCCACGGCACTGGCTGCACTGGGCGAGGATGCTGCCGCCGCCTCGATTCTCACGGCCGGAATTGAAGTGGCCGATCTTCGTGAAGGCGTCAACTCAATTTCAGATCTGTGGACTCAGGTCTGCCCAGGGCAGGATATTCCAGCGGAGTACCAGTTCACCATGAAGTGACTTGCCGGGGTCCCGGGACCTGGGTGCCCGGGACCCCGGGCGCTGCGCTTTGAACGCACCGGGCCTGAGCGTCGGAGTCCGAACGTCATTCCGCCTGGGCGGCTAGAAATTAGGCGAGGAATTGCGGCTTGCGTCCCGTAAGTTCCTCGGCGGAGGTGCTCGGTTCTGCCAGCGCGCCCGAAGCAATGAAGGTATACGTGGATACCCAAGAATCGTAGTGCCATTGAGATGCGTCCCAAGTTCTACGGGATTCATAGGTTGCGGCCATCTCGAGCAGATTGGCTCGGAATTGGGAGCTAGCACTGCACTAGCGTCCCGGCGAAACCAGCCATTGCTGCACTAGCGTCCTAGAGAAAGCAGCCATTGCTGCGCTAGCGTCCGGGAAGGAGCGCAGGGAGCGCAGGATGCGGACTTCGGATTGACACGCGCTGTGAGCCGTGTCATAGTCTTCATTATGAACTTGTCAGACAGCTGGACAGCAGGACAGGGGCCAATTCTTCGAGTCAGCGCCGCCGAAGCTGTTTTCAAAGCCATTCGCACCGCAATTGAGAACGGCGCCCTCAAAGTGGGCACCAAACTCAGCTCGGAAACTGCGCTCGCAGCCCAGTACGGCGTGAGCCGCTCCGTGATCCGCGAAGCACTGCGCTCCTGCAACGCGCTGGGACTGACCGAAACCCACACCGGCAAAGGCACCTTCGTGCTCGCCAACCGCGCCTCCAACGATCTGGTCCTAGGTCAATTCTCGGCCCGCAGCCTCATGGAAGCACGCCCGCACATCGAAGTGCCCGCCGCCGAATTCGCAGCCACCCGCCGCAGCGAAGAGCAACTCGAGGAAATGCGTGCCATCCTGCTCGAGATGGCCGGTGAGGACGACCCCGAAATCTGGGTCAGCCTCGACGCCAGCTTCCACGCCGCGATTGCCCGCGCCAGCGGCAACGGCGTATTCCAACGCGTCCTCGAAGACATCCGCGGCGCCATGGTGAACCAGTCCGAAACCATCAACCTCATCACCGGCCGCACGCGCCAATCCGACGCCGAACACCTCGTCATCCTCGACGCGATCCAACGCGGCAACACCAAGGACGCGGGCCTCGCCATGGCCACGCACCTCTCCGCCGTCGACACCGCCCTAAGCCACATCATGGGAGCCACCCAAGCATGAACCTCAGCAATTTTGCGGCCCACGCACCGCTCGCCGTGCAGACGCGCGGCGAGCTCATTGAGAGCGTCCATTACGGCTCGCTCGTTGCTCTGACGTCCGACGGCGGGAGCGTCCTTTCGCTAGGAGAGCCCACCGCCCGCATGTACCCCCGCTCCGCCCTCAAGCCGCTCATGGCCGTGGCCATGCTGCGTGCCGGTCTGGAACTTTCCGATGAGCAATTAGCGCTGGCCGCGGCTAGCCATTCCGGTTCCACCGAACACCAGAGCACCGCGGCAGCCATTCTTGCAGGAGCTGGCCTCACCCCCGCTGATCTGGGAAACTCCACCGATCTGCCCTACGGTATCCAAGAACGGGCGCAGTGGTTGGCCTCCGGAAATGGGCCCACGCACTTAGCCCAAAACTGCTCCGGGAAGCATGCCGCGTTGCTGGCCACCTGCGTGCATAACGGCTGGTCGGCGCAGGACTACTTGCACGCAGATCACCCGCTCGCGGCACTCATCCGGGCCACGGTAGAAGATCTCACCGGGGAGGCCATCACCATCGTCAGCACCGACGGCTGCGGCACCGAGGTATTTGCGTTGTCACTGACAGGCATGGCCCGCGCCTTCGCCCGCATGGTCACGGCAGAGCAGGGAACCCCGGAACGCCGTGTTGCAGACGCCATGCGCGCGCACCCCGAGATGCTGGCCGGCCGCGGCCGCGATGTCACCGCGCTGATGCGGGCAGTTCCCGGGCTGCTGGCCAAGGACGGTTTTGAAGGCATCCAAGTGATTGCCCTCGCAGATGGCAGCGCCGTGGCACTGAAAATTTCCGACGGCGGCGACCGCGCTCGGATGCCGGCGGCAACTCCGGCACTCATTGCTTTAGGAGTGGACCCTCATCACCTGACTGCTTTCAATCGCCTCCCCGTCTATGGCGGCGGAGAACGCGTGGGCGAACTTTTGGGGCTACCAGTTCTCCCTTAGTCTCCATCGGGCAGCACCCCTAAAAAAGCTATTGATTCGAACGTCTATCCGCACCCGTGTGTGCAATTTTGTGGCGCAATGATGCGCCTTCTTGAGGAGAGCCATGACTGAAACCATGTCCATCACGCCCATATTCGACCCCGTTGAATACCGCAGTGAACATGATCTGATCGGTGATCGTGACATCCCCGCGGACGTCTACTGGGGTGTGCACACGCTGCGTGCCGTGGAGAATTTCCCCATCACAGGCATCCCGCTGAGTAACAACACTCACCTGGTCAACGGCTTGGCCATGGTCAAGCAGGCTGCAGCGCAGGCCAACCATGAACTCGGATTGCTCGACGGCGTCCGGGCCGCAGCCATCATCCAAGCGTGCCAAGAAATCATTGCTGGGAAGCTGCACGAGCAGTTCGTGGTGGACGTTATCCAAGGAGGTGCCGGGACGTCCTCGAACATGAACGCCAACGAAGTCATCGCCAACCGCGCTCTGGAAATCATGGGTCACAGCAAGGGTGATTACCAGCACCTGCACCCGAATGACCACGTCAACTTGAGCCAGTCCACCAACGATGTGTACCCGACGGCTGTCAATGTGGCCACCATCTTCGCGGCGAAATCACTGGTCTTGGCCATGGAATACCTGTGCGACGCCTTCGCTGCCAAGGCGCTGGAATTTAGAACCGTGGTAAAAATGGGCCGCACGCAGTTGCAGGATGCGGTCCCCATGACGCTCGGCCAGGAGTTCAACACCTACGCGGTGACGATGGGCGAGGACCGGGCAAGGTTGGCCGAATCCACGATGCTGGTCCATGAAATCAACCTCGGTGCCACGGCGATCGGCACCGGGCTGAACGCTCCGCGGGGCTATTCAGAACTGGCCTGCAGCCACCTAGTCGAGATTTCCGGGCTGCCGCTGACAGTTTCAGTTGACCTGATTGAGGCCACCCAGGACGTCGGTGCTTTTGTGCACCTCTCCGGTGTGCTCAAGCGCGTGGCCGTGAAACTCTCCAAGATCTGCAACGATCTGCGACTGTTGTCCTCCGGCCCGCGCGCCGGATTCGGCGAAATCACGCTGCCTGCTGTGCAGGCTGGATCCTCCATCATGCCGGGCAAGGTCAACCCTGTCATCCCGGAAATGGTGAACCAGGTGGCCTACGAGGTGGTGGGCAACGACGTCACCATCACCATGGCTGCCGAGGGCGGGCAGTTGCAGCTCAACGCCTTTGAACCCGTCATTGTGTACAGCTTGACCAAGAGCATGCGCCACCTGGAAGCGGCCTGCATTACCTTGGCCGATAAGTGCATCCGCGGCATCACCGCCCACGAAGACAAGCTGCGCGCACAAGTGGAGCACTCCATTGGCTTGGTAACAGCGCTCAACCCGCGCCTCGGCTACGCCACTTCCACCGCCATTGCACTGGAAGCACTGGCCAGCGGCCGCGGCGTGGCCGAGCTGGTGCTGGAACGAAAACTCCTCACAGAAGAACAGCTCAACGAACTACTACGGCCGGAATACCTTGCCAATCTCAGCGAGCTACCTACCAGCTCCTGATTTCTTCAGTTTTCAGCAATTTTCCTTCCAGTGAAAACCCTGTGGCACGCAACGGCGCGTGCCACAGCCGAATAAAGGACTCACCATGCGTCAAATGGAACAAACAGGCACCTCTGATTTAGTTCAAGATCAGCCCAGCTCCGCGTTGACTGCGGAAGATGCTGGGTTGCACAAGGGTCTGAAATCCCGCCAGATTCAAATGATCGCCATTGGCGGGGCCATCGGCACCGGGCTGTTCATGGGCGCTGGCGGCCGCTTGGCCGGGGCTGGCCCGGCGCTCATGTTCAGCTACGCGATCTGTGGGTTCTTCGCGTTCTTGATTTTGCGTGCCCTGGGTGAGTTGGTCATTCACCGCCCGTCCTCGGGCTCATTTGTTTCCTATGCGCGGGAGTTCTTCGGCGAAAAGGCAGCGTTCGTCTCAGGCTGGTTGTACTGGCTCAACTGGGCGATGACAGCGATTGTGGACATCACCGCCGTCGCCCTTTACATGCACTTCTTCGGCAAATACCTGCCCTGGATTGACTCCGTTCCGCAGTGGGTCTGGGCACTCGCCGCGCTCATGCTGGTGCTGGGACTGAATCTGGTCTCCGTGAAGGTCTTCGGTGAGATGGAGTTCTGGTTCGCTCTGATCAAGGTCGTTGCCTTGGTGGCGTTTTTGTTGGTGGGCACCTACTTCGTCATCTTTGGGACTCCCGTCGAGGGGCATCAAGTTGGCTTCTCGCTCATTGCCGACAACGGCGGATTCTTCCCCAATGGGCTACTTCCCGTGGTGGTGGTGATGCAGGGCGTGGTGTTTGCGTACGCATCCATTGAGCTCATTGGTACCGCCGCGGGGGAGACGGAGAACCCGGAAAAGATCATGCCCAAGGCCATCAACACAGTCATTATCCGTATTGCAGTCTTCTACGTTGGTTCGCTGGTGCTGCTGTCACTGCTGCTGCCCTACACGGCCTATAAAGCGGGGGAGAGCCCGTTCGTCACCTTCTTCGGTTCCATTGGAGTCGAGGGCGTGGATTCAATCATGAACCTAGTGGTTCTTACCGCAGCCATGTCCTCGCTCAACGCTGGCTTGTACTCCACGGGACGGATCCTGCGCTCCATGGCGATGTCCGGCTCAGCTCCGAAGTTCACTGCGAAACTGAACAGCCGCGGTGTCCCGTACGGTGGCATTTTGCTTACGGCCGGAGTAGCTGTCCTCGGCGTTATTCTCAATGCTGTGGTGCCTGCCCAGGCCTTCGAGATCGTCCTGAACATGGCGGCCTTGGGTATCATCGCTTCTTGGGCAATGATCGTGCTGTGCCAGCTGGCGCTGTACCGGCTGACACAAAAGGGGCTGGCCATTAGGCCCTCATTCCGCATGATCGGTGCACCCTACACGGGGTACCTGACGCTGGCCTTCCTGCTGGCCGTGCTGGTGCTGATGGCATTCGATAGCCCCGTAGGCACCTGGACCATCGGCTCGATCGTGGTCATTGTGCCTGCCTTGATCATTGGCTGGTACTGCTCACGCGGACGAATCAATGCGATCGCGGCCAGCCGTGACGGTTACACAGGCGCCCATCCGGTCATTGCTCATCACAGCGCTGCAACCGTAGCGCGGGATGTCGCTGAGTCCGAGCCGGGAAACCGTGTTTGAACTGTAGGAGAGTGACTGGCCTGGGGGAGACCATACGGCCCCCCCCAAGGTCTTCGGGCAACACCACCGTTTCTGTCCCC
>NZ_JBTNDB010000060.1:0-1342 GCF_054511175.1 Arthrobacter sp. Sr24
TTGGGGTTCCCCGCAAGTTGTAGACACGTGTTCTGCATCACGCGGCTTGCGTGAGTACTTCTTCTTTCATTGCGGCCGGCTCTTTTTGAGTGCGTAGGCTCAGTTCATGCTCGACCGGCGGGACCATTCCAAGCTTCGAGTGAAGGCGTTGACGGTTGTAGAACTCTTCGATCCAGCACGCGACTGCGGTCTTCGCCTCAGTCCGAGTCAGCCAAGTTCGACGGTCATAGAATTCGGTTTTCAACGTGGACCAGAATGACTCCTGCATCGCGTTATCCCAGCACACGCCCGTGCGCCCGACAGACTGCAGGATCCCCAATTCCTTTGAGGCTTCCCATAGCTGTGTCGAGGTGAATTGCGCGCCGCGATCGGCATGGAACACAACGTCTGCAGGCAGCTCGCCACGGAGCGTGTGGGCCATTCGTAACGCCCGTTCCACCAGATCGGTGTTCTGCACCGAATCCATAGCCCAGCCCAATACACGCCGAGAGCAGCCGTCCCGGACCGCACATAAATACAGCCAGCCTTCCCGGGTCCTCAGGTAGGTGATATCGGAAATCCACACTGCATCCAACCGTCCCCTGTCCCACCGGCGGCTGACCAAATCCGGCAGGTGGTGGGTGTTCGTGCCAGGGATCGTGGTGACCGGCCGGAACATCCTCGGGCTAATCCCTTCAATGCCTTGCCGACGCATGGAGTCAGCGACCGTCTTCGGGTTTGCTGGCGAGCCTTCTCGTGCCAGCTGGGCCGCTACACGCGGCGCCCCGTAGGTCTGTTGAGACTCCTCGAAGACCGTAGCGACCCGCTTGTCGCGTTCCCGCCGGGCCACCGCCCGTGGGCCGGGCCCGTCCAGGCGGCGCCGGTGCCAGCTGTGATAGCCGGAAGCGGAGACCTTCAGTACTCTGGCCATCCGCAGGATCGAGAAGTTGTCCTTCTCCGCGTGCATCAACTCGAACCGTTCGGACGATGTTGCTTCGATGCGAAGAAGGACGCGGCTTTTCCCAGAAAGCGGTTGTCCTCACGTAGCTCAAACACTTCCTTGCGCAGGCGAACCAACTCAGCCCGTTCTTCCTCCGCAAGGGCCCCTGTTGACTCACCATTGAGGCCACGGCGGTCTTTCTCCACCCGTACCCATCGGCCCAAGGTTTGCTCGCCGATACTCAGCTCGCCGGCAACCTTTGCAACAGGCCGACCGGTATCAATGACCAAGCCGGCAGCTTCCCTCTTGTAATCATCCGTAAAACTACGACGTTGACTCTTCTTCTCTGACATCACTGACATCCTCTCAGCAGGATCAATAATCCCGCTAACTCGGGTGTCCACTAATTCAGGCTAACCCCAG
>NZ_JBTNDB010000061.1:0-1298 GCF_054511175.1 Arthrobacter sp. Sr24
CAGGGCGGCTGCAAAGTCGTTTAGCTGGTAGTGATGCCGGCTAGTTTGAGGGCGCGATCCGGGTAGTTGCGGGCACCACGGGTGGCTTTGGCAAGGTTAGTTTCTCCTTGCAGCCGGAGAATCGTTATGGCGATGTTTCTTAGAGATGCCATCACGCGGGGTGCTTCACCGTTGCGTACTTGGCTATGGTCTTCCCGAAAAAGAACATCGCGGCGGTAGTGAAGACCGTTTTCGATGGCCCAATGACCGCGGATCCATGCCCCTATCTCTGATGGTTTCCCCTGTGACGGTGTCAGTGACGTGACGACGTACACCGTCTCTGTGTGCCACTTCCGGGTTCCCATTGGCCGTGACTTTCGGATGATCTGAGCGGCTTGGGCTGCGTGGGGAAAGTTGATGCCCTCAGCAATGCTCACGCACTTCACGGTCCGCTCAATGTCCCGGCCGTTAGCTCTCTCCACGGTCTTGTTCCCTGCCCTGACTCGTTTCCAAGGCAGGTCGGAGCATTGCTTGTGCAGACCAGGCTGGTTTCCCTTCACCGTGAGCACGTAGAAGGCGCCCCGGCCATGAAGATACTCGGCATGCTTACGCTGGGTATGGAGGGCATCCGCCGACACGACCACCCCGGTAAGGTCCGTGATGCCGTCCAATAGTGTTGAGAAATAGGGGATCTCGTTCGATTTCTCGGCTACCGATACCTGCCCCAACACGGCGCCAGTTCCGTGATCAATAGCCGCCATCAGATGGACCCTCGTACCGCCGCCATTCTTGGCACCACGTACTTCCTTGCCATCGAGAGCGACCGCGGCCAGAGACGTTGCACCCTGGGCCCATGCCCCGGCCAAGCGGTCCAGCATGTCAGCATCAAGACGTTCGAATACCCTCCCCAACGTGGTGGCGTGTGGCGAGCCGATCCCCAATGCGGCCAGCTGGTCCCGCGCCGTGTCAGCGGCCCATTCAGCCATCTCCACCAGCGTCGTTGCCCCTGCCAACACTGAGCAGACCATGATCACCAGCAAGTGCGGGAAACGGTGCCTGACCCCACGTTTCTTCCGAGGATCCGGGAGTTCACACAGAGCCGCAAGGACCTTACCCGGATCAACCTGAACCACATCCGGTGGAGTGAATTCGTCAATGAACAAAGCAAAGTGAGAAGATGACATACGAGAACTCCTGGCAATCCAGCGGCTTAGACACCATCTGGCTTAACAGGAGTTCTCACCTTTAAACAGCCACAACCCCGTTCGTCTCACATATTAAGACGCCATCCCCTCGCAAAAGACTTTGCAGCCGCCCTG
>NZ_JBTNDB010000062.1:0-1076 GCF_054511175.1 Arthrobacter sp. Sr24
ACTTGCTGGCCCGGGTTCAGATCACCGAGGCGGAGCTTCGCGGGGATTTTCTTGTGGGCTTTCTCCGCGGCGATTAACGCGTTTTCGGCTTCCCATAAGGGTGCCATGGCCTGGTTGTGCATGGTACTGGTGACTGTTACGGAAAGTTCCTTGGAGCCAACTGCCGGGGTTTTCAGCGCCATCAGGTTTGTATCGGCGGTGGCAGCAGCCTCTGCATGGGTGTTCCGGGCGGCCACGACTTTTTGATACGCCTTAGCCTTGGCCGGGTTGGGCACTATACGATCCTCATCGTCATCGGTGCTGGCGTAGGAATCGTGGGAGTCCAGGTCAAAATGCATACGGGCGTAGCGGAATTGATTTTCTTGGCGCCACCTATTCCCCATTCGATACACGGCTTCACCGGCTGGAAGGTCACGATCGGTGGTGAGGATGTGGATTTGCCGGGTGCCACCACCGGTAGCGCTCACGATCCGGCTGATCTGGCGGATACTGAAGACTTCCCCCGTTTTCTTCGTGGTGTTCAAGGGCAAGTCAACGACCGTGTCAGCCACCGACCAAGTCCTGCCTTCCCCGTGCTCATCGGTGTAAGAGACCTCGGTGAACAACTTTTCTTCAATGTCTTGGGTTGTGCCTTTGCGCCACGTCAACACATCAAAGCTGTTAGTATCCATGTGTTTAAACAGTGCTGGTGACCAGCCGCCGCGATCAAAGCCAACCAGTACTCGCCGGTCATCCCCTATAGCTGTGCGTAGCTCTGGCAGGAGGTCGCGCAGCTCCGCGGCCAGGGAAGCACCGGGTTTGGCCATGACGAGGAACACGGGTGCGCCGTGAGCGTCGGTGACCCAGGTTTCCTCGGTCGCCGGGACCGGGAACTTCAACCTTGTGGAGTAGAGCTTGCCGATCTTCTTCGTGCCCTGGTAAGCGCGCACGTGCCCGTCAACATAGAGGATCGCGGCCAGGTCCTCACCACCAGGACCAGTGCCGGCTAGATGGTTTTTTGCCATGGCGGCAATCAACTCACCAGCTTTGCTCCTTTGGGCAAGTTGGTTGATCTTGCGGCGGATGGTCTTTACTTC
>NZ_JBTNDB010000007.1:0-167739 GCF_054511175.1 Arthrobacter sp. Sr24
TCATCCGTAAAACTACGACGTTGACTCTTCTTCTCTGACATCACTGACATCCTCTCAGCAGGATCAATAATCCCGCTAACTCGGGTGTCCACTAATTCAGGCTAACCCCAGGAACGGTGGCCTCGATCATGGCGGAGAATGGCTGGGCAGCCAGACGAATGCGGGCTTTCAAGCGCACCACCATCCCCTCAGACCCAGAGAAAGTCTTCAAGGATTTGATCGGCCGAGACTTCACCGCTGCAACCCCAGGCACCCGCCTCGTCGGAGATATTACCTACTTACGCACCGGCGAGGGGTGGCTGTACCTGGCCACCGTCATCGATCTATGCACCCGCATGATCGTTGGCTGGGCAATGGCCGATCACATGCGTGCTTCGCTCTGTGTCAGCGCGCTGACGATGGCCAGAGACCGCGGACATCTACGAACCGGAGCAATTTTTCACAGCGATCACGGGGTGCAATACACCTCTCGAGAACTTGGATCCTGGTGCGCTGGCAACAGCATCCGCCAATCCATGGGAGCCAAGGGCGTGTGTTGGGATAATGCCGTGGCCGAGTCAGTTTTCTCGTCCCTGAAGAACGAGTTCTACCACCACTACAGCTTTGACACCCGCCAAGACGCCAGACGGGCCACCATGCGATACATCGAGGTCTTCTACAACCGGTGGAGACCGCACACCCACAATGACGGTCTACCGCCGGCAACAGCCATGGCCAACTTCACCACCCAAAACCAGCAACAACCCCTCGCTGCCTAACCCAAAAGAAACTAACCAACTGTCCCAGATCCTTGACACACCTCACTATGAGCAGTGTAGACAACTACCGACCACCAATGGGCCTCCTATGGGATTCGAACCCATGACCCCCGCTTTCTAAAAACACTGGCCATTAAACACGCAGTGGCGAGGCAGATACCCGCCTCGCCACTGCTTTGAAACCAGTAAATCTGGGCTCTTGGCCCTTCAAAACGCGAAGGCCTATCAGATTCGAACCAATGTCTCCGCTTTAGTCGTGGCCGGCTTCTCGCATCTGGCGGAGTTCCTTCTTCAGGTCCCCCACTTCATCGCGAAGCCGAGCGGCCAGTTCGAAGTGGAGATCGGCAGCAGCACCGTGCATCTGGGCAGTGAGTTCCTCGATTAGCTCCACCAATTCCTTGGCAGGGCGGGAGGTAACTGCAGAGCCCTTCTTCTTCCCTGCCTTGCCGCCGGTCTCCCGCTTGAGCCGCGCTTCTTCCAGGAGCGCTGCGGTGTCCGCGTCTTCCCGAGCCAACTGGTCCGTGATGTCCGCAATCTTCTTGCGAAGCGGCTGCGGGTCAATGCCGTGCTTCTTGTTGTAACTAACCTGGATTTCTCGACGCCGATTAGTCTCGTCAATCGCGAACTGCATGGAAGCTGTGATCCGGTCCGCGTACATGTGGACCTCGCCTGAGACGTTTCGTGCGGCTCGGCCGATGGTCTGAATCAGCGACGTCGAGGAGCGCAGGAATCCTTCCTTGTCGGCGTCGAGGATGCTAACCAAGGACACTTCCGGAAGGTCGAGACCCTCACGGAGCAGGTTGATTCCCACCAACACGTCGAAGACACCCATGCGAAGTTCGCGCAATAACTCCACACGCCGCAGAGTATCGACGTCGGAATGCAGGTACTGGACCTTAATGCCGTTGCCGAGTAGATAGTCGGTGAGGTCCTCGGACATCCGTTTGGTCAGGGTGGTGACAAGAATACGTTCGTTCTTGGCCGTCCGCTTGCGGATCTCGCCGAGCAGATCGTTGATCTGGTCTTGTGAAGGCTTAACTATGATCTCAGGGTCAATCAGCCCTGTGGGACGAATGATCTGCTGCACATAGCCGTCCGACATGCCTAACTCATATTTGCCCGGGGTGGCCGAGAGGTACACCGTCTGTCCGATGCGCTCGAGGAACTCATCCCACTTCAGCGGCCGGTTGTCCATGGCTGAGGGCAGACGGAAGCCGTGGTCCACGAGGGTGCGCTTGCGGGACATATCGCCCTCATACATGGCGCCAATCTGCGGAACGGTCACATGGGATTCGTCAATGACCAGCAGGAAATCGTCCGGGAAATAGTCGATGAGGCAGTGTGGGGCGCTGCCCTTGTCACGCCCGTCAATATGCCTGGAGTAGTTTTCGATGCCATTGCAAAAGCCCATTTGCTCCATCATTTCCAGATCGTACGTGGTGCGCATGCGCAGTCGCTGGGCTTCGAGGAGCTTGTTTTGGCTTTCAAGTTCTTTGGTGCGGGACGCGAGCTCGTCCTCAATTTGTTTTACCGCACGGGACATCCGGTCCGGACCGGCAACGTAGTGCGACGCCGGGAAGACGTACATTTCGTTTTCTTCACGGATAATCTCCCCCGTCAGTGGGTGGAGCGTGTAAATATTTTCGATCTCGTCACCGAAGAACTCAACCCGAATGGCCTGCTCTTCATACATGGGGATGATCTCCACAGTGTCACCACGGACGCGGAAAGTACCGCGGTGGAAGTCAATGTCATTGCGGGTGTACTGCATGCTGACAAACTTACGCAGTAGGTCATCGCGGTTCATTTGGTCGCCGCGCGTCAGTGTAACCATGCCCGCAACGTACTCTTCGGGCGTGCCCAAACCGTAGATGCAGGAAACCGTGGCCACCACGATCACGTCTCGCCTGGTCAACAGGGCGTTGGTTGCTGAGTGACGGAGCCGCTCGACTTCCTCATTGACGGAGGAATCCTTCTCAATGAAGGTGTCCGACTGAGGCACGTAAGCCTCAGGCTGGTAGTAATCGTAGTAGGACACGAAATACTCGACGGCGTTATTGGGCAGTAGTTCCCGGAACTCGTTGGCGAGCTGGGCGGCAAGGGTCTTATTCTGAACCAGTACAAGGGTGGGCCGCTGCACCTGTTCAATCAACCACGCCGTGGTGGCTGACTTTCCCGTTCCCGTTGCGCCAAGAAGCACCACGTCCTTCTCGCCATTGTTGATGCGCTCGGTCAGTTCCTTAATAGCCGCCGGCTGATCGCCAGCAGGTTTGAACTCACTGATCACTTCGAAAGGGGCCACAACACGGTTGATCTCTTGGGCAAGACTCATGATGTTAAAACTACCCCTCCCGGGTGCCAGCCGCACAATATCGAAGTTCCACCATGGGCACAACTCACCATGCAACATTCGGTGGACTAAGTGGTATCCATGCAAAAATGAGATGGAAAATCATCACTTTTACGCGTCAATGTTCCCTTGAGAGGAAACCATGTCTTCCAACACTCCCGAAAATCCGTACGGCCAGCAGCCGTCCGCACCGTACGCCTCGCAACCACCGGCATACTCCAGTCAGCAGCCGGGTCAGCAGCCCGGCCAGTACGGCGCACCAGCCACTGACCCCGGCAAGACGATGGCGATCATCGCCATCATCCTGCCGTTCGTCGGCTTTAGCTTGGTTGGTTTGATCTTGGGAATCGTCGCAAAGGTGAAGTCCAAGAAGGCAGGCCACAAGAACACCTTGGCATTGGTGGCCATCATCATCAGCGCCGTAGTCCTAGTAGCCTCCATCATTGGTGGCATCGCCCTCATCGCCTACTTCACTGACCTTAGCCAGCAAATAGTGGAACTTTGCTCCGACGGTTCCGATACTGTCACTATCAGCGGTCAGCCTGTTCCCTGCCCCGCCTCCTAAATCGTTTTCTAAGAGGTGAGTAGTCAGTCGCTCTCTGGCTACTAAATAGCCGAGTATGAGTATGGCCCGCACCAATTGGTGCGGGCCATACTGCTGTGGATTCTCTCTGGATCAGGTGACAGCCTTGCGCTATTTAGATTCCGGGACATCCCACGAGCGCGTATCCAGAATCTCTCGGAGAATTCCCACCGCGTCCCAAATCCCTGCGAAGCCGAGGTATAGCGGAGTGATACCGAAGCGCAACACCTCTGGCGCCCGGTAGTCTCCAATGACACCGCGGGCAATTAATGCGCTCATCACTGCGTAGCCTTCTGGGTGACGGAAGCTGACGTGACTCCCCCTCTGCGTGTGATCACCGGGCGTGATGAGTTCTAGCGGATGTCCTCTGCAACGCTGTTCAACGAGCGTGATGAACAAAACTGTCATTGCAAGAGATTTCGCCCGGAGTGCGGCCGCATCGACGTCGAGCATGATGTCCAGCCCCGTTTCAGCCATGGCCATCGCTGAGATTGGCTGAGTGCCACAGAGAAATCGATTGATGTCCTGAGCCGGCGAATAGGAATCTGCCATCGCGAAGGGATTCGCGTGCGACCACCAGCCAGCCAATGGCTGCCAGAAACGATTTTGATGCCGCGAGTTGACCCAAATGAATGCCGGAGACCCCGGCCCACCATTGAGGTACTTATAGGTACACCCCACCGCTTAGTCTGCATCAGCTCCAACAAGGTCCAGCGGAACAGCTCCGGCGGCATGCGCCAGATCCCAAACAGCCAGGGCACCAACGGCGTGAGCTTGGGCAGTCACCTCTGCCATGTCCCGCATGGCCCCGGTCCTGTAACTAACGTGCGAAAGCGCAAGGACGGCCGTCGACTCATCGAGGGCCTCGCTTAGCGGAAACTCATCGTCAATCAGCCGTACCTCGTAGCGCACACCGGCTTCATGACTCATGGAGTTCAGGAAGTCGGCAATCCCTTCGGCAATCTAGACGTCAGAGGGAAAATTGTCGCGCTCGGTCACGATAACTCGTTGTATCAGTTACTACCGTCTGCCCTTGGCCACCACCCACAAGTCGGGCAAATTTATCACCTAGGCGCCGCGGAAGATCAAACCATCCGGCGGTGTTCCAGCTGCGGATCAGGCCAACGCCCCATTCTTGTGTGACCACTTCTTGGACTCGTTCCAGAGCTCCTACCGGACGCGGCCCCAAGGAATTGCCGTCCAGATAGATGACACCTTGGGGCAGGATAAACCGCTCCCTGAAAGCGGCCAGAGAATCCCTCGCATCCGCGGCGACGCAATCACTACGTTCGGTACGGGCGGCGGTACCATGCAAAGTCATCTGGGCTCCCTTGGATTCTGTGTTCCTGTGGATTCGGTCGGCAATCTGGGTGCCGCACCAACTCCCCACACCGTAGAATAATCACCTACTCAGAACAAGAGAGATTGGCCATTCTGCTTGCACAGCGGGCCGTCTTAGCTCCCTCTACCTGCCTCAACAGGGTCCGGGCCTTGTGCGTTGCGGGCATCATTCACGGATTCCATGCCGGCATCAATCTCAGCAGCCTAGGCCTAGACGTCGGGGCCATGATCTCCATTAACGTCCATGCTCTCGCCCGAAAGACCATGCTGGAGCTTGCCCGAACGAACGGTGATTTTCCGTAGACTATCAGTGTGTTTGTGCTGGGTGGCGAGTGCGATCTCCTTCTACAGCTTGCCTGCGCCAGCACAGCGCACCTGCGTGACTTCGTTGCCCTCAACCTTGGCAGCAACCAAGCCTCTGTCAGTACCCAGACAACCCTGATCTTTGAGCAACTCTAGGCCTCGAAGGAAATCCTGGCAGGCTGCCCGGGATCGGCGGAGGCCAATATCGTTGCGTCACCAATGGCATCTGCCACGGGAAAGTATCCGGCCCCAGCCAACGCCTCAAGAACCGTGCCGGGGGAAACCCCGTCCGCGGCCTCCACGCGGAATGCCGGACCAGCAGCGTCGGGACGCAAGGCGAGGATGACAGCAGACTCCCCCACCGCATGCTTCAAACGAGCCAAAAGCCTGGCCGTCCCTGCCGCGTCATCATCAGAGGTTCCCCCGTGAGCCCGCCCCGCCGCCAAATTCAACGCAAAGGGCAATAGCCGTTCATGCCACAATCCATCCAGAACGGCGATGACCTCATCCCGGCTCCCGTCATTGACAATCACCACATCCGCCACGGCCGCACGCTCTTCGTCGGTAGCCTGAGCGGCCATACGGGCCAGAGCATCCTCTCGGGACATTCCGCGGTCCCGGATCATCCGCTCAATTCGCAATTCCGAGGGAGCCTGCGCCACCACCACGAGGTGAAAGTTAGGTCCTTGCCCCGACTCCACCAGCAGCGGGATGTCTTGAACCACAATGGCGTCAGGACCGGCGTCGGCATGCAACGCAGCAGCCGCCGCACGCACCAGCGGGTGGGTGATGGCATTGAGCGCAGCGAGCTCCGCCTTATTGGAGAAAACTCGGACCCCAAGAGCGGCTCGATTCAGCGAGCCGTCTGGCAGCAAAACCTCCGCACCAAAGTGATCCACGACGGCGGCCAGTCCAACGGTGCCGGGGGCCACCACGTCGCGGGCAAGCTGGTCGGCGTCAATGACAATGGCTCCCAACTCGCGGAAACGGGTAGAGAGCAGAGATTTGCCGGCCGCGATACCACCGGTGAGACCTAGTGAGAGCATTCCCCCATACTATCGAGCAGGCCACCAGACGGTTTCCCCGGCAAAGCCAGCCGGACACCAGCATTGCCTCCTCCGTTGGATAGGATCGGCAAGTGACACTTCCTCTAGCCTCAGCTGGCCCCAACAGCTACACAACGCTGGCCTCCGGCCCTGACTTTCGGCACGAAATTTCTATCAAAAGATCCCGCTTCATCACGGTTCTACGGCGCGTTGAGGAAGAATCTACCGCCCGCGAGTTGGTTGCTGAATTACGCAAGGAATTCTACGACGCCAGGCACCACTGCTCCGCCTTTGTCATCGGCGCTGACCGCGGCATCCAGCGCTCGAACGACGACGGCGAACCATCCGGCACCGCGGGGATCCCCATGCTAGACGCGCTCATCAAGCGGGAGTTCCCCGCTCCGTCCAGCAACGGGAGCAACACCTCAGCCGCCGCCAACCTCAGTGACGTATGCGCCGTCGTCGTACGTTATTTTGGTGGCATTCTCCTCGGCGCTGGAGGGCTGGTGCGTGCCTATTCGGAATCGGTCAGCACGGCGATGGATATGGTCCCGCTGGTTCGCAGGGAGCGGCTGAAGTTATTCACCATCGCCGTGCCGCATGCGCAGGCCGGGCGGCTGGAGAATGATCTGCGCAGCTCCGGTTACCTCATGACCGGCAACACATACGACGGCGCCGACACTCATCTTGGTCTGGCCATGGCCGACGACGAGCAGGTCATCACCGCCGCCGTGGAACGCCTCGCCGCGCTTACCGCGGGCCGATGCGTGCTGACGGCAGCCGGAACTGACTGGGTCGACACAATTCTGGGCTAACCATTAACCACTTTGGGCCCGCCACCCAAGGTGACGGACCCAAATGGCTGTGGGGTGATGACCGCTAGCGGCCTTGCTGCGGATAGTTGCCCTGCGGCTGGCTGGACGGGAGCTGATACGCCATCTTGTCGAAACGGGCACCTTGGGGGCTGCTGGGAAGGCAAGCCAGAATCCAGAGGACCATTCCACCCACATAAGGAATCAGGCCTAGAGCTAGGAATCCGCCACTCATATTGGCGTCATGAAGCCTTCGGACGGACAACGCCAGCGACGGCACCACCAGCGCCAAAGCGAAGAGCGCGTAAATCACGGCGATGAATCCGGCGAGAGCAGAAGCTCCTGAATCATCCGTTGCCACGATCAGACCCATGACCAGCATGAATAAGACGACGTGGAACAGCTGAACCCACCAGAATTGGCTGCGAGTGGAGCGTCCGCTGAAGCCAGCGTACTGTCCAAGATAGCTCTTGAGGGCTGCAACAGGTCCAGTCACGTTCCCGCGCTGGGAGGACAGGAACCCTTGAGCGTACTGGTGCTGTCCTTGCTGCTGAAACGATTCTGCCGCCGGTTCTTGAACCGGGACCGTTTCAAAGGAAGGCGGCGGAGTAGCCGGACTGAAATAACCTGGGGTGACGTGTCCAGTGGACGGCGGAGTATAGGGGGCCTGGTTATGTTCAGGCCCGCCCGGATAGTTCGATGTCATGTACTGTCTTCCCCTGGATGATGGTGTGTTCTATTGATCATATCCAGTGGGCACTGACAATGTCGCCACCAGCCTAGCCGTTGCCCAATGAATGGCAAAGGACACATCCACTTGGTACGCATTATTCGTTAAGCAGGCGAGGGTCCCCGCCAATGGCGGGGACCCTCACTCACATTAGTAACACCACATTTTCATGGGCGTACTAGCTGAAGCCGAAATTAGTTTCCGGTCAGCTTTTCGCGCAGAGCAGCAAGTGCTTCATCCGATGCCAAGGTACCGGCACCGGTTTCGGCGGCAGCAGGCTCGGAGGAGTAGGAAGTCCCTGCGGACTCGCCACCTTCACCGGCGTTGTCAGCAGCTGCATCTTCTGCGGCGTGCTCGGCAACCTGCTTCTTGTGTGACTCCCAGCGAGCCTGAGCGTCAGCGTACTGCTGCTCCCAGACGGAGCGCTGGGACTCGTAGCCTTCAAGCCACTCGTTGGACTCGGAATCGAAGCCCTCCGGGTACTTGTAGTTGCCCTCTTCGTCGTACTCGGCAACCATGCCGTAGAGTGCGGGATCGAACTCGGTGGAGTCGACGTCGACACCTTCGTTGGCCTGCTTAAGGGACAGCGAGATGCGGCGGCGTTCCAGGTCGATGTCGATGACCTTGACGAACAGTTCGTCACCAACGGAGACAACCTGCTCGGCCAGCTCAACGTGGCGGACTGCCAGCTCGGAGATGTGAACCAGGCCTTCGATGCCGTCTTCAACGCGAACGAACGCACCGAACGGAACCAGCTTGGTGACCTTACCCGGTACAACCTGCCCGAGGGCGTGGGTGCGGGCGAAGGTCTGCCACGGGTCTTCCTGCGTAGCCTTGAGCGACAGCGATACACGCTCGCGGTCCAGATCCACTTCGAGAACCTCGACGGTGACTTCCTGGCCAACTTCGACAACCTCGGACGGGTGGTCGATGTGCTTCCAGGACAGCTCGGAAACGTGAACGAGGCCGTCTACGCCGCCAAGGTCCACGAATGCACCGAAGTTGACGATGGAGGAAACAACACCGGGACGAACCTGGCCCTTTTCCAGCTTGTTGAGGAACGTGGAGCGAACCTCGGACTGGGTCTGCTCGAGCCAGGCACGGCGGGACAGAACAACGTTGTTGCGGTTCTTGTCCAGCTCGATGATCTTGGCTTCGATCTGCTGACCGATGTAGGGAGCCAGGTCGCGCACACGGCGCATCTCGACCAGCGATGCGGGCAAGAAGCCGCGCAGGCCGATGTCGAGGATAAGACCACCCTTGACCACCTCGATGACGGTACCGGTAACGACACCATCTTCTTCCTTGACCTTCTCGATGTCGCCCCAGGCACGCTCGTACTGAGCGCGCTTCTTGGAGAGAATCAGGCGGCCTTCTTTATCTTCCTTCGTGAGGACCAAGGCTTCGACCTGATCGCCAACGGCGACAACGTCACCGGGATCAACGTCGTGCTTGATGGACAGCTCGCGGGAGGGGATGACACCTTCGGTCTTGTAACCGATGTCGAGCAGAACTTCGTCGCGGTCAACCTTGACAACAACACCTTCGACGAGGTCGCCGTCGTTGAAGTACTTGATGGTTGCATCTACTGCGGCGAGGAATTCTTCAGCCGTACCAATGTCGTTGATAGCAACAACAGGAGTACTAGTCTTCTCGGGGGTCGTGATGGTCATGTAGTAGGGGCTCCGATGTGGATAGTTGGTTTCGACGAACCCGGGGCTAGGCCGCGAGGTATCGCGTCCATGCCGGATCGGGTCCGAAAATTATTAGGGTTGCAGGGGTTCCTGCGGATCGTGATTGCACGCCTCGGGTGGAATATGCCGGGTTCTCCGGCCTACTTCACGCATGACATGCCTATTTAGTCTAGTTGGTTGGAGCAGGGAGCGCAAAAGTTCGCTGGTTGCTTGCCTTAATGTCAAGGATGGAGAACTCGGCGCTTCTCATTTTGGGGCCGAATACGTAGATATTACTTGCCGTTATGCTGATTTGGGCCGCCGCTGTGGGGCGTTCTGCGCTGGGTAGATCCCCGTGGGACATGCTTTTTGCTGGAGTGTACGCGCGGCTCCAGTTGGCTGTGTGGTGCTTGTCATAGCGAGGCGCCAAGATGATCGTAGACGGACCATCTTAGAAGTGAGTCAGGCAGTGCGGCGTACTCGTTGGGCTGAACAAGGCATCGAAGCGATCCACAGCCCCAGCCTTGTACTCTTGGAGGCGCCCGGCGGCACTGAGAGTCCGAGCCGAAACACCGCCAAGATACAAGCTCGAGAGTTCAGCGACGCCAAGACTCAGCTCAGGTGACTCATCCACTGACTCCTCCACAGCGGCTTGACCAGCTGCGGGGACCTGACTCTCGCTTCCCGTGACCGTCTCCGCCAACCGCGTCACCGTAGCCCGGCCGCCGTCGACCTCTATGCGGAACAACCCCGAGGCATGCCCCAACTGGTCACCTACATGGATGGTGATGCGTCCGTCGTGCTCGTAGTGCCGCGCTGCCAGAACAGCTGGGACGTCGAGAATGCGCAGCCACAGCAGATCTTCAGTCTTGGAACGCTGGTAGTCCCGCTGGGCGGCAATGGCCCATTCCAGCGGATCAACCAGCGGCGCCCTGTCCCAAGTGATGGCATCGATCAAGTCCAAGGAACCTAAATAGTTCCACAGGGCCAGATAAGCCTCCTCGGTGGCGGCCAGCAGGTCAACAATTTCCACCGTAGAGCGGCTCTTACCCTCGTTGGGGGTGTACGTGACGTAGCCATCCACCTCACCAGCGGAGTTGTAATGCAAGGCGGCCCGAATCTTCTTGACCGGCTCCATGGACTCGTAGCTGCCCTGACCCGCCGCCATGAATCGGTAGATGTCTTGGCGCCCAATGGACCCGTACGTTGATGCGTGGACCTTGGCGAAGACCTCATTGTGCACCTCGAGGATGACCTTGGGATCGGCCACTTCCACGCGGCCCTGCCGTGCCGCGGCAGGGTTGTGGAATGCCAGGCCACCCTTGACAGCAACTTCCACCGAGCATTCATGCGTGGCCACCCCGAACCCGAACCGCCCATAGATGGTGGCCTCCGACGCCGTCAGCGCTGCGATGGGTATCCCCGCGGCTTTGGCCTGAGCGAGGTCTGAGCTCATCATTGCCCGGAGTAACCCTCGACGGCGGTGGCTGGGGCGCACCGTCACGGCAGTAATCTGGTGGACCGGAAGTAACGTCCCCGCACCCACGTTGAGAGTCTTACGGTGGTAGGCGTACGTTGCCACCGGATAGTGCACACCCCACGCACCTACCGGCGCCACAGAGTCACTCAAATAGGCGCCGATGACCATGCGCCCGTCCACTTGCTCCGCCGTCACCAGTTGCTCATTCAGCTCCGGGGCAGGGGGTGCCCCATAGAAACCCAAAGCCACTGCTTCGATCCAATAGCCCACTTCGGCGGGAACTTCCCCGTTCTCAAAACGCACCGGGAACGAACGCAGCTCATAGGGAAAGGACCGCTGTTGACGGGTGGACTTCTCGCTGGCAGTGCTCATGGTGGCTCCTGGTGGAAAAGTTGTGCGGATGGCTGAGGTGTCAGTGGTGGGTGGGGCTGGGATGGTTAGTGCCCGGCGTCGTTCCAGCTGGCGCCCACGCCTACCTGGACTTCCAGGGGCACCTTCAGTTCTGCCGCGGCACCCATCTGTTCGATGACCAGAGCCTTGACCACCTCAAGCTCCCCCGGCCAAATTTCAAGGATCAATTCATCGTGGACCTGCAGCAGCATCCGTGATTTCAGCTCCTGCTTCCGCAAGGCAGCATCTACACCGAGCATGGCGGCCTTGATGATGTCAGCTGCCGAACCCTGAATGGGTGAGTTCAGCGCCACACGCTCAGCGAGTTCACGCAGCTGACGGTCGGTGCTAGCTAGGTCCGGCAGGTAGCGGCGGCGGCCCTCAATGGTGGAGGTGTAGCCGTCAATGCGAGCCTGTTCCACCACACCACGCAGGTAGTCGCGAACCCCACCAAAGCGGTCAAAGTAGTCCTTGACCAAAGTACGGGCCTCATCCACCGAAATTTCCAGCTGCTTGGACAGGCCAAAGCTGGTGAGCCCATAAGCCAAACCATAAGACATGGCCTTGACCTTGGAACGCATGGCTGAGGTGACCTCTTCCGGGGCCACACCAAACACATGTGAACCCACGTAACGGTGCAGGTCTTCACCAAGGGCATAGGCCTCAATCAGGCCGGCATCTTCGGAAAGGTGCGCCATGATCCGCATTTCAATTTGCGAGTAATCCGCCGCCAGTAGGCATTCGTAGCCTTCGCTGACCACGAAGATGTCACGAACCCGGCGGCCCTCTTCGGTGCGGATCGGAATGTTCTGCAGGTTGGGGTTGATGGAGGACAAACGGCCCGTCGCGGCAACATTCTGGGCATACGTGGTGTGAATGCGGCCATCCTGTGCAACAGATTTCTTGAGGGTTTCCACCATCTGCTTCAGCTTCGATGCTTCGCGGTGGGCCATCAGCTGGGCTAAGAACTCATGGCCGGTCTTTTCCAACAACATCTTCAAAGAAGCAGCATCGGTGGTGTATCCGGTCTTGATCTTCTTCGTCTTGGGCAGACCCAACTCCTCAAAGAGCACCTGCTGTAGCTGTTTGGGCGAGCCCAGATTAACCTCATGCCCAATGGCGGCGAAGGCGGCCTCTTGAGCGGCATTCATGGCCGCGGTGAAGTCTGCGAGCAGTGTGGCCAGACGTTCCTGGGAGATATCAATGCCGGTCAATTCCATGGTGGCCAAGATTCCTGCCAGCGGCAGTTCCAACTCGTGCAACAAGCGTTCGGCGCCACGCTCCACCAGCAGGGGCGCAAAATGCTCGCTCAGAAGCAGTGCCACGTAGCCACGCTGGACGGCATCGGCGAAGGTGGAATCCCCTTCCAGCCCCAAATCCAGTTGCCCGGACTCGGTCGCAGCTGCGTCGAAGGAAACTTTCAGGTGCACCTGGCTCAGCTCAGCCAACTCGTAGCTGCGGCGGTCCGGCTGGATGAGGTAGCCCGAGAGGGAGGTGTCATCGACCACGCCAGCCACAGCAAGTCCGCGCAGCGAGAGTGCTTTGAACGCTTCCTTGTACTCGTGAATTATCTTCGGTGCATCCGAAGCCAACCATGCAGCCAGCTCAGATTCCAGCGCCGCATCAGCAGCAGCCAAATCAACCACGACGGCGGATTCGGCACGTACCAGCGCCACCCCGACAGCTTCGTGGGCTAGTCCAACTTTTTCGCTGAGCACCTCAACGGCCATAGCCGAACCGCCAGCAGCAGCGAGCCACGTCTTGAGCTCAGCGGCTTCGGTGAGCACTTGGTGGGCAGGGACTTGGTGAGCTTCTCCGGCGTCGACCGTTTCTTCTTCGCCAAACATGTCAAAGAGACGCTTGCGCAGAGTGTTGAACTGCAGCGCGTCAAAGAGCTCCTCGACAGCTTCGCGGTCCGGGGCCTGAAGCACGGTATCGGTGATGGCGACCGGCAGTTCCATGTCCCGCAGCAGGTGGTTCAGGCGGCGGTTGCGCTTGACATCCTCAACGTGGGCGCGCAGCGACTCCCCCACCTTGCCGCCAATGGCGTCTACGTTTTCAAGGACGCCATCGAGATCTCCGTAGAGCTTGAGCCACTTGGCCGCCGTCTTGGGGCCCACACCGGGAACGCCGGGCAAGTTGTCAGCCGATTCTCCCACGAGGGCAGCAAGATCGGAGTAGCGGTTGGGCGGCACCAAGTATTTGGCCTCAACGGCATCCGCATCCATGGGTGGAATGTCTGAGATGCCCTTCTTCGGGTAGAGGACTAGCACCTTTTCGGTGATGAGCTGGAACGCGTCACGGTCACCGGAGACCACTAGAACGTCCCAGCCAGCCTCCTCGCCCTGCGTAGACAGAGTCGCGATGATGTCATCGGCTTCGAAACCATCCACCGAAATGGTGGGGATGCGCATGGCCGCCATGACCTTGATGATCAGATCGATCTGCCCGTAGAACTCCTCCGGCGTCTTGTTCCGGCCGCCCTTGTACTCGGTGTATTCCAGTGAACGGAACGTGGGTGTGTCCAAGTCGAAGGCAACCACGACGTGCGTGGGCTTTTGCTGACGAATCATGGTCAGCAGCATGGAGGTGAATCCGTGCACGGCATTGGTGTGCTGGCCGGTGTCGGTGGCAAAATTTTCCGGCGGCAGAGCATAAAAAGCGCGGAAGGCCATGGAGTGGCCATCAATGACCAGAAGGCGCGGCGTTTCAGCGCCAGGGAGGCCGGCGGCGGGCGCTAAGGCCGATTTCGGTGCAACAGTGGACAGGGGGGCCGTTTTGGCAGATTCACTCACAAGTGTCAGCCTAGTCATCATGAGCAATAAATTCACGCCGCACCCCATGACCGAAGAACTCCTCGCCGCAGGTATCCCCCCAGAATTTCACGCTTCGTTAGGAGAACATGGCGTAGGGGCGCTGGTCACAAAGATGGGGATCGTCTTCACCCACATGGGGGCCGATTCCATGGTGGCCACCATGCCAGTGGAAGGAAACACCCAGGTGACGGGCCTACTCCACGGTGGCGCACACGTGGTTTTAGCCGAAACGCTAGGCTCCTTTGCCGCATTTTTTCACGCCGGACCAAACTCCAGCGTAGTAGGCATTGAGATCAATGCCACACACCACCGGGGCGCTTCCAGCGGGCTGGTCACCGGCACAGCCACTCCGATCCATCTGGGCCGTACCCTGACAACTCACGAGGTAGTCATGACTAATGAGGCCGGCCAACGCCTCTCAACCTGCCGGATCACCAACATGATTCTGGCGTCCTAGCCCGTCCTTAAACGTCCGACGCCGGGCACTTACCTTCCGCTGAAGCGAAAAGGTGAGTGCCCGGCGTCGTGCGTTGACGAAGGCAAAAAACCTAGAAAATGTTGCCGATAATGGTTTCCGCGATCTCGCTCAGAGCCGGCACGATCAAGACGATCCCGGCCAGAACAGCCAGCACGCAGAAGCCAAAGCAAATGTAGGAGCCCCACTTGGCTGCATGGTTGTTGCGTCCGTCGTCATCGCCGCTGACTGCCGTGAACCGGACACCCAAGGAATACATGGTGACCACAAATCCGGCACCAACAAGGGTTGTCAGGCCTACTGTGACAAATCCAAACCAGTCAATCACTTGTTGTCCTCCGTACCGTTATCCTGGGCCCCATTGTCAACTGCAGCAAGATCCCGCGGCACTTCAGCCTGCTGCACTTCAGGCTGCGGCGCCCTAGCTTGCATATCCGCGGCCGGGTTTTCCTTGACGGGCTTGGGTTGCGCTGATTTGGGCTGCGCTGATTTGGCCTGGGCAGCTTTGGCCTGGGCTGCGGGCTTCGGAGCCTTCGCGTCGAGAGCCGCCTTGGTCATGGCCTTTAGTACAGCCGTGTCGGCGCGGTCTAGTGCTGTCTGGGCGATGGTGCGGGCAGCCGCGGTTTCCGCAGCACGCCTGGCGGCCTTGTCGGCCACCTTCTGAGCAGCAAGGGCCTTGGCGGCCAAACGCTCACGTTCTTTCTTGCTGGGAATGTGCATTGCCTCTCCCACGGCGTCGACGTCGCTGATGGCGTTGCTGTGGTCTACCACCTCACGCTGTGAAATGACGAACATGGTCAAGATAGCGGCCAGACCCAATACGGCCACGATGATCAGGCCAACGGTTCCGGTGCGGATCAACAGGGCGGCCAGGCCACCAATAAGTCCGGCGGCCGGCAGCGTCAAAAGCCAAGCGATACCAATCTTGCCGATCGCGCCCCACCGCACGGTGGAACCCTTACGGCCTAGACCAGAGCCAATCACGGACCCGGAAGCGACGTGAGTGGTGGACAGCGCGAAGCCAAGGTGGCTGGAGGCCAAAATGGCTGCGGCGGTGCTGGTTTCTGCGGCGAAACCCTGCGCGGGCTTGACGTCGGTGAGGCCGGACCCCAGTGTTCGAATGATCCGCCAACCACCGGCGTATGTGCCTGCCGCAATGGCGATAGCACAGGTAGCTATGACCCAGAAGTGCGGGCCTGTGCCGGCCTGCTGCATGCCGGAAGCGACCAAGACCAAGGTAATGACACCCATGGTCTTCTGCGCGTCGTTCGTACCGTGCGCAAGCGCAACGAGCGAGGAGCTAAAGACCTGGCCGCGACGGAAACCGCCACGCTTCTGGGTGAGTTTGTCACCAGAGTCCGGATCATGGCGACGAGTGATGCCGTAGGCGAGCTTGGTGCACAGTAATGCCACCAGTCCGGCAATGGTCGGCGCCAGAATGGCAGGCAGCAGCACTTTGGAGACCACCACCATGAAGTTCACGGCACCCAGTGACCAGGTGCCTACGATGGCCGCACCGATCAGCCCACCGAAGAGGGCATGGGAAGAGCTCGAAGGCAGGCCCATCAACCAGGTCAGCAAGTTCCAGAGCACCGCACCCATCAGTCCGGCAAAGATCATTTCCGGGGTGATAGCGACGCCGTTGGGCCCGCCTTCATTGATGATGCCACCGGAAATGGTCTTGGCCACCTCCGTGGAGAGGAAAGCGCCCACCAAGTTCAAGATTGCAGCAAGAGCAACAGCTGTCTTGGGTTTGATGGCGCCTGTGGCAATGGGGGTTGCCATAGCGTTGGCTGTGTCGTGAAAGCCATTCGTAAAGTCAAAGAAGAGGGCCAATGCTATGACTAGCACGACCATGAAGGTGAGATCCACCCGCGGTCCAATCTTGAGAGGGCGTAAGCGTGAAGGCGAAATTCTGAAGTCGGAAACTATTGCCAACGCCCATGACGTGCGGCAATGATGGCGAACCCAACAGCTACGATCCTACGACGATTTTGGCTCTTAAGTGTCCAGTACCCCCTCATCAGGTTAACGGAAAGTGAACAAGGGGTTAACCCCTGCGGCGGATTCAAGGGTTAGCTGCGACCCGCAGCCGTCACGGCACCGTCACTACGCCGCAGCAGCACCATAGACGCAGCACAGCCTTCTGCCCACCGAGCGAGGAGTGTTTTCTTGATCACGTTGACTCCGCTCATGCTGTCACCGATGATTTTAAGCCGGTTCTACGCACCATAAACACCGAAGAGGTGAGATCCAGCACGCACATCGCGCAGAACCTCACCTCTTACCCAGAATTTTCTTCGGGACCTCATGCAGAATTTCGTTCAGGACTACTCAGCGCTAAGTGGCCTCCGGCCTAGCCCAGCCCTGACCCTGCCCTAGCCCTAGCCCTAGCCCTAGCTGAGGTTTTCACGCACCCGCGGAGCAACTTCGGTGGCGTAGAGCTCAATGCTCTTCATCATGGCTTCGTGAGGGAGCGTGCCGTGGCTGTACTTCAGGTCAAAGCGCGACAGCCCCAAAGACGTGGCCACTGTGGTGATCTTTTTAGCGACAGTCTCGGGCGAGCCCACCATGAGCGCCCCCTTGGGACCGGCGGTAGCATCAAATTCGGCCCGGCTCAGCGGCGGCCAGCCACGATCGCGGCCAATGCGGCCATGCGCTGCTGCGTAATGCGGCCAAAGCTCGTCCATGGCTTGCTGATCGGTTTCAGCAATGTGGCCCGGGGAGTGCACTCCGATGGGCTGTTCGGGCTGGCCAAATTCCTTCAGCGCACGGTGGTAGAGCTCGGCGAACGGGGTGAACTGTGCCGGCTCCCCACCAATGATGGCCAGCATCAGCGGCATGCCATAGTGCGCTGCACGCACCACTGACTGCGGGCTACCACCGACGGCAACCCACGTCTTAAGAGCACCCGATTCGGTGTGGGGGTACACCATTTGGCTATGCATGTCCGGGCGGAAGTTGCCGCTCCAGCTCACGGGCCCTTCCTTGCGCAACTCGTTGAACAATTCCAGCTTCTCTTCGAAGAGTTCCTCGTAGTTGGCGAGGTCAAAGCCAAACAGTGGGAAGGACTCGGTGAAGGACCCCCTGCCCAGTGTGACTTCAGCGCGGCCGGAAGAAACGGCGTCGAGCGTTGAAAAACGCTGGAAGACACGGATGGGGTCATCGGAGCTGAGCACAGTGACGGCGGACCCGAGGCGGATCTGCCGCGTCTGCCCCGCGATGGCAGAGAGCACCATATCCGGGGAGGAAATAGCGTAGTCATCGCGGTGATGTTCGCCTACCCCAAAATAGTCAAGGCCCAGCTTGTCGGCCAGCACGGCCTCTTCGACGACGTCGCGGATCACGTGCGCGGCGTGCTTGGGTGCACCGTTGGCATCCAGGGTAATGTCACCAAACGTGTCCAAACCCAGCTCGATCTGCCGGGGTTGAGAAGTACTGGGAGTCATCAGATTCATCCAATCAAATAAATATACGTTTGTATCTACTTGGAGAACCGAGCTGCTTCAGAAACTATTCCCACAAAGCGCCGCTGGCTACCTAACCAGCGCGGCCTTGCTGCGATAAACAGCCAGGAAGGAGCTGATGCGCCGAATGGCTTCTTCAATATCGGTGACCGAGGGAAGGAGCACAAACCGGAAATGATCGGGGGTGGGCCAGTGGAATGCTGTGCCGTGGCTCACCAGAATCTTTTGGTCCTGGAGCAGATCAATCACGAACTTCTCATCCGATTCAATGGGGTACATGTCCTGATCGAGCTTTACGAACAAGTACATGGCCCCGGCCGCCGGGACACAGGATACGCCAGGGAGCGCGTTGAGCATTTCCGAGGCACGGTCGCGCTGCTCACGCAGCCGCCCGCCGGGCTTGGTGAGGTCATTGATGCTCTGGTAACCGCCCAAGGACGTCTGAATGGCGTGCTGAGCCGGGACATTTGAGCACAAACGCAAAGAGGCAATGAGCTCCAGCGATTCCTTGAAACCTGCCATGGCTGCTCGCGGACCCGAAAGTGCCACCCAACCGGCACGGTAACCGGGCATGCGGTAGGCCTTGGACAAGCCACTGAAGGTCAGGACGCAAATATCGTCGGCAAGCGAGGCCATATGGATGTGACTGCGGCCGTCGTAGAGGATCTTCTCGTAAATCTCATCGGAGAAGATCACCAGATCGTGCTTTCGCGCCAGCTCCACGAACTTTTGAAGAATGTGCCGCGGGTACACAGCACCCGTGGGATTATTCGGGTTGATGATGACGATGGCCCGGGTTGCCGGGGTGATCTTGGCCTCAACATCGGCCATGTCAGGCCACCACTCATTGTCCTCATCGCACAGATAGTGCACGGGAACACCGCCGGTCAAGGTCACCGAGGCGGTCCACAGTGGATAATCGGGGGCTGGGATGAGTACCTCGTCGCCGTTTTCCAAAAACGCTTGCAAGGTCATCGAGATGAGTTCACTGACGCCGTTGCCAACAAATATGTCATCCACACCAATACTCATCAAGCCTTGTGTTTGGTAATACTGCGAGATGGCGGTGCGGGCTGAGAAGATGCCCTTGGAATCGCTGTAGCCTTGGGCTCCACGCAGGTGATGGATCATATCCACCACAATGGACTCGGGCGCTTCCAACCCAAACGGGGCGGTGTCGCCTAAGTTCATGCGCAGGATCCGGTGCCCCTCCGCCTCCATTTTTTGGGCCGCATGCAAGATGGGACCGCGGAGTTCGTACCGGACGTTGGCTAACTTGGAAGAATGTTGCATGGGGCGCATGCTTTCCATTTTCACACATGCACCCCGGCAAGCCGCGTATCCTCCCCTTACGTGGCAGGTCACCGCTGCGGCGCCCTTGCCCGTTGCGGCTATTTTTTTGCCATCAGCCGCTCCACCCGGGGCTTGACCTCAGTAGCCAGTAGCGTGATGGATTCCAGGAAATGTTCGTGGGGCAGTCCACCAATGTCGGACTGCAGGAAGTGCCGCATATGTCCCATATATCCGTGCAGGTGAACAATGCGTTGCGCCACCTCATCAGGGTCACCCACATAGTAGGCACCCGGGGCATCGGCCTGGGCCAAGTAGGCGTTCTTATCCGGCGCCGGCCACCCGCGCAACCGCCCCATCTCCACATTCAGGTTGTGCCAGCCGGGGTAGAACCGGTCCAACGCTTCCTGCTTGGTGGGCGCCACCAATCCCAAAGCGGCCACCGAGACCTTGATGTCGGAACCCGTATGCCCCGCTTGCGCCGCCGATTGTCTGTACAGCTCGGCCAGTGAAGCGAACCTGTGCGGCGCACCACCAATAATCCCGTAGGAGACCGGCAGTCCCAGCTGCCCTGCCCTAGCGGACGACGCCGGACTGCCGCCCGTGGCGATCCACAGCGGCAACTTCCCTTGGACTGGCCGCGGGACGACGGCCAGGTTTTCAATGGCCGGCCTTACGCTGCCGTGCCAAGTGAGACTTTCCGTCTCGGCATTATTGATGGCCATGAGTAGCTCCAGCTTTTCGGACTAGAGCTGGTCATAGTCGCGAAGATCGTAGCCAAAGAGTGGGAAGGTTTCCACCGAAGAGCCGCGGTCGGCGGTGATCTCAATGCGCCCGCCGCCAGAGATGGCATCAGCTGTGGCCATCTGTTGAAAAATCCGAACGGGATCGTCGGTGCTGATGATGCTTGCGGCACTGCCGAGTTTGATGTTTTTGGTGGCGCCTGCCGCGGCAGCCAACATGGCACCCGGTGAAGAAGCGTGCATCGAGACCGTGTGGTGCTCCCCCACGCCGAAGTAGTCAAGGCCCTGAAAGTCGGCATGAACAATTGCCTCAAACAGGTTTCTGATGGCTTCAGCGGTGGAACCGGTGGAGCCGGCCATGCCGCTGGAGCCCTCCGCCTTAAAAGGAGTGTCGCCAAAGCTGTACGCACCGATTTCCATAGTGCCTTCCACAAATCATCGTTTTCACGGGAACGAATGCCGAACCACGAAACTGCGTGATTCTACAGATCAGGTTCATCACAGATTATTCGGGCAAGTCAGGAGCTCCGCAGGACGATGCCCCCACACTGCCATACCGCCACCGCCACTGCTACAGCAGCGGCAGTGACTGCTCCTTGACTTGTTTACGCAGAATCTTGCCCAGCATGGAGCGTGGCATCTCATCGATGACGACGATCCGGACGGGAACCTTGTACCTGGCTAAAAGTTCCTTGCAGTGGTTTCTCAGGGCCGTCTCATCCAACGCCACGCCGGGTTCCAGATGGACGGCGGCCACCACCATCTCCCCACCGCGGTCGGAGACTTTGCCAAATACGGCGGCGTCGGTGACGTCGGGGTGCTGGCGCAGCACCGCTTCCACTTCCGACGGCGAGACGTTGAATCCACCGGTGATGACCAACTCTTTGGCCCTGTCCACAATGGTGGTGAAGCCTGCGGGATTGACCGTGACAATGTCACCGGTACGCAACCAGCCATCATCAGTCAGGGTCTTGGCTGTTTCCTCAGCGTTGTTCCAATAGCCCTGGAACACCTGCGGACCCTGCAGCAGCAGCTCACCAGCTTCGCCTTGCGACACCTCACGGGAAGGCTCGTCAACGTCAACAACTTTCATCAAAGTAGAGGGGAACGGGACACCGATGGTGCCCGCCTGCCGGCTCGGATGGAAAGGATTTCCCAATGCAACGGGAGAGGATTCGGTCATGCCATAGCCCTCCACAAGAAGTCCTCCGGAGACAGATTCCCACAGCTCCACCACATGCTCAGGCAGGTTCATGGCCCCGGAAATGCAGAACTTACAGGACCGCAGTGACACGCCTTTCGCCTTGGCAGCAATGGCTGTGCGCTCGTAGATCGGCGGCACGGCGCAGTACACAGTTGCCGGGGACTTTTTCATCGCAGACAGCACCAGATCGGCGTCGAACTTGGGGAACAAGACCAGCAGACCCTGCTTGCGGATACCGAAGGTCAAGTACAAAGTCATCCCAAAAGCGTGGAACATGGGCAGTACTGCGTACAGGATTTCCTTTTGCTGTTGCGCGCCATGCATCCACGCCTCGCCTTGGAGGGCGTTGGCGTACAGGTTCAGGTGAGTCAACATGGCACCCTTGGGACGGCCAGTGGTGCCCGAGGTGTAACCGATCACCGCCAGGTCGTTGACTCCCGGACGGGGGTGGGCCTCATCCAAGACTCCTGAGGAGAGCAATTTTTTCCAGGGCAATGTGCCGGACGCTGGGGCACTCAGGGAGGCCCGCGTTTCACGAAGCTTCTTTACCGGCAACTGCAGAGCCAAGCGCTTGACCAGCGGGAACTCAGCCAGCAGATCCACGGAAATAATCCGGTCAATAGCAATGTCGGCCGGGAACTCTTGCACGGAGGGAACAACCTTATTCCATGCAATGACTACGCGGGCTTGGTGGTCCTCGAATTGGTGGCGCAGTTCCCGGGAGGTGTACAGCGGGTTGTGTTCAACCACCACAGCACCGAGACGCAGCACGGCATAAAACGCCACCACATGCTGCGGGCAGTTCGGCAGAATCAAAGCGACACGGTCTCCGGCACGGACACCGAGCTTGCGCAAACCTTCCGCCGCCCGAGCAACCTGCTCCCCCAAGTCACGGTAACTGGTGCGGCGAGCGAAGAACTCCATCGCGGGGAGCTCTCCTGCTTCCTGCACGGAACGCTCAAACATTTCCACCAGTGATTCAGTGGGTAGCTGGATCTGCGCGGGAACGCCCGGTTGATAGTTCCGCACCCACGGCTGCTGAGCAGGAACTGCGTTAGTTTCTCGGTTGGCCTCTGGGCTTGATGCTGACGTACTCTCCGAGGGGGATACCGGCGTTGCTTCGGCAGCGGCAGGACTAGATGACTCGTTATGTGGCATGCTTCCATCTTGCCGTTTGTTAGATGAATATAGAAACTTTAACCCCAGCTTGCTGGACTCGGGGCACAAGGCTCGCTAGCGTGGGCCATCCGGAGCACTTACAAAACTAGGTGAACCGGAGGCCAGACGAACAGCAGCACTTTCACTACTAGTTCACTATTAGGAGAATGTCATGGGTTTCATCGGATGGATTATTTTGGGCCTCATCGTCGGGGCAATCGTCAAGGCCATCATGCCCGGCAAGGTGGGCGGCGGCTGGGTCACTAGCCTCGTCTTGGGTGTTGTTGGCGCTATTGTGGGCGGTTGGATTGGCGATGCCCTCTTCAACAAGGGTGAAATGGGCTTCTTCAACATCTGGTCCTGGATTTTGGCCATCGTTGGCGGTCTGGTGGTAGCCGGAATTTACGGTGCCATTACTGGCCGCAACAAGACCTCCGCATAGGAGCTATAAAAAAGTGACAGCAACCCACCGAGGCCCGGCCACCGCGCCGGGCCTCGTCATGCCCGGCGCAGCCGTAGACAAAGCAGACGCCCCATCCCCCGACGATGGCCGCAAGCCAGATAGCCCAACCCAACTTCCGGCCAAATCGTGGAAGTATGCGGGACGGCGCGCTATTGCAAAGTTCAGTGCCGATGGCTGCACGGATCTGGCCGCATCCCTGACCTACTACGGTGTACTTTCCCTCTTCCCTGCACTTCTGGCACTGATCTCCATCATGGGCCTGGTGGGCCAGGCGGAAGAGACGTCTGCACTTTTGCTGGATCTGGTGAGCCGGGCTGCTGGCCCGGAGACCGTTGCGGCCATCCGCCAACCTGTGGAGCAACTGACAACCTCCCCGGCCGCCGGCTTGACGCTGATCATCGGTATTGTCACAGCCTTGTGGTCCGCCTCGGGTTATGTTGGGGCGTTCAGCCGGGCCATGAACCGGATCTACGGCATTGACGAAGGCCGTCCGGTCTGGAAGCTGCGCCCGGCCCTACTGCTGGTGACGCTTGCTGTTGTCCTGTTGGTAGCGACCATGGCACTGATGCTCATTCTCTCTGGACCCGTGGCTCAGGCGGTGGGTGAGGTGCTCGGCGTCGGATCTGCCACCCTCACCGTATGGTCCATCGCCAAATGGCCCGTGGCGGGCATCTTGGCAGTGGTACTGATCGCCATCCTTTACTACTTCACGCCCAATGTGCGTCAACCAAAATTCCGCTGGATCAGCATTGGCGCAGCCGTGGCCCTCTTCGCACTCGTGGTGGCGTCGGCTGGCTTTGGCCTGTACATAGCCAACTTCTCCAACTACAACAAGACCTACGGCACCATTGCAGGCATGATCGTCTTGCTGTTGTGGATGTGGATCATGAACCTGATGCTGCTCTTCGGTGCCGAGGTCGACGCCGAACTCGAGCGGGTGCGTCAACTTCAGGCTGGTATTAAGGCCGAAGCGCAGCTCCAGCTCCCCCCACGCGATATTGCCGCCAGTGCTAAGAAAGAAATCAAGGAATATCAGCTCTTGAGTGACGGCCGGGCACTTCGCGCGGAACTAGAAGCCGAGGCCGAGCCGCCACTGAGAGAATCCGCGGAGGCACGCACACTCATGGGGCTTATCCTTCTCGGGGTAGGCGCTGCCGCCTTGGCCACTTTCCGCAAGCGCCGCCGTCGTCCTTGAGGTAGAGGCCTAAGTAAAGCGCCGCTGAAAGGCACACTCAAAAAGAGGGCTCCCAATGGCCGCCAAGTAGCAGCTCTTTGGGGGCCCTTTTTGGCTGTTGCATTTCTCACAATTTCCTCAATTCAGGGCCCCTTAGCACAGACCCCCGATGCCCGGTTGCCGGGAAATAATTGATAGGCTGGTAAGTCGGCCCTCCTTCCTTAAGGGAAGCTGCGCCAACCACTCCCATTCCCTCTAAGGAGAACTAAGCCTCAATGACATCCGTGGCCACTGAATCACTGCGTGAACAGCTCTGGAATCGCCGTTACGACGAGAACATTGCTCCCATCACCGAACTCTGCGACACCCTGGCACAAGCCCGGCCCGAGCAGCAGGTGGCTTACGTGGACCCCGTACACGATGTTGACGAGTGCAAGATCATCAGCTTGTTTTCCAATGTTGGCGAAATGGACCCTTCGGGCTTCGTGACGGCGGGAGACGAGCAGGCAGCAACGCGTCTTTTGGGTATCCACTGGCAGATCGGCCTACGCCCCAGTTACGTCATGCCGTGGAACGTCCACCCCTGGTTTACCCCCGGCGAGCCCAACGGCCGTTTGACCGCTCCCCAGATTGAGCAGGGTCTGCGCCCCTTGGTGAAGTTCCTGACACTCGTTCCCCGCGCCTCGGCACTGGTGGCTCACGGCACCGAAGCGCACCGCCTAGCTGATCAGCTCCTGAAGGCTCAGGGACCCATGTTGTACAAGCGTGGATTCGGAATTTACAAGGTTCGTTCGCTCTCAGGCCGTAGCTTTGCCGGTTCTGCAGAACGCCAGGAACAGTGGTTGCTGGAATCCGCTAAGGCTTACGCCGAGTCGATGACCCGTAACGGCATTCCGGTCAAGGTCCGCTAAAGCTGGGCTAACAACATCTTGCTCGGGGCGGGTGCTTGGATTCTTTAGGGCTAAACTCCCTTACGTGAAACACACAGAATCCCCGCCCCGCCCCGCTCTTGTTCTACTGACGCTTGCTGTCGACATTGTGCTGGTGCTCGCCTTCGCCATCTCCGGTCGCCGCAGCCACGATGAAACCCTGGGCGCCGCAGGCGTCTTCGAAACAGCGTGGCCGTTTTTAGTCGCCTTGGCCGCAGGCTGGCTCATCTGCCGTCTCTGGCAGCAGCCGTTGCGGATTTTTCCCCACGGCATTTGCCTCTGGCTCATCACCGTGGTCGGTGGCATGGCGCTGCGCATACTCTCCGGATCCACGGCCGCACTCCCCTTCGTGGTGGTAGCCACCTTGGTTCTGGCACTGTTCCTGCTAGGTCAGCGCACCGTCACAACACTGGTCCTGCGGCGCACTGCGAAAGCGTAGTTTCGGACGAGCTCTGGGTTACGATCTAAGCGTGTGAACCGTGGTTCTCTGACAGCGTTCCGCACCGTAATTCACCGCTTTGCTTCGCGACCCCGCTTCGCGATCCCCGCCTCACGATAAGGAACCACTACTGTGATCACCGCCTTCGTCCTGATCAAGACCGACGCCTCACGGATCCCCGAGGCGGCTCAAGAAATTTCGGAGCTGGCAGGGATCAGCGAGGTGTACTCCGTGACTGGCGAGTGGGATTTGATCGCCATTGCCCGCGTTCCCAAGCACGAGGATCTTGCCGAAGTCATCGCCGACAAGCTCTCGAAGGTCAACTCCGTGGTCTCAACCACCACCCAGATTTCCTTCCGCGCCTACTCCCAACATGATCTGGACGCGGCCTTCGCCCTCGGCTTCGATCACTAAGACGGCTCGATGCGTCTTGAAATAGCAGTCCAAGATGTTCCCGGCGCCCAACTTGCAGCCAGCCATGGCGCGGACCGCATTGAGTTGTGCTGCGCACTGCAACTAGGTGGCCTCACGCCATCGCAGGGGTTGCTGCGCAGCGTCCACACCGCCGCACCGACCCTACCCATCCACGTCTTGATCCGGCCGCGGCCCGGCGATTACGTCTATGACGCGCCAGCTCTTGCCCTCATGGTGGCGGAGATCAATGAAATGCGCGACGCCGGCGCTTCCGGTGTGGTCATCGGCGCCTTGAAGCCCTCGGGCGCCATTGACTACGCCACTACCCAGACTTTGATTGCCGCTGCCGATGGCCTGCACATCACCTTCCACCGGGCTGTGGACCACTTATCCATGCACGACGCCGTTACTGCCGTTCCCCACTTGGCAAGCCTCGGGGTGCAGCGCATCTTGAGCTCCGGTGGCGCGCTCAGAGCGGGTAACGGCATCACCCAGCTTCAAGCCATGCATGAGGCAGCGTCCGGTTCACTGACCATCATGGCCGGCGGTGGCGTAGACGTAACTGACTTTGCAGCTTTTCATGAAGCTGGTCTCCGCGATGTACATCTGTCCGCAAAACGAACCGTTAAGCAGACCCCAACGGATCCACTGACGGACGCCGCCCGCGCTGAAGATCCTAGCTATTTCGTTACCGACACACACATAGTAGAGCGTGCTGGGATGGCAGCCAAGGCGTTGGCGCTGGCCTAAGCCGCCTCAGGACCGCTTCGGCTAGTCTGGGCTAGCTCTGCTGTCTCTATTGGCCACTGACCCTTTGGCCCTGCCTACTACTGGCTCTGCTTACCTTCGCTGCTCAGTGCCACCCAGCTGGTGAGGACCTTAGCAGCGGCACCACTATCAATGGAGGCTTCAGCTCTGACCACTGCGGCTGCCATCCGTTCCAGCAGGGGTCCCTCGTGTGAGCTGTCGTAAGCCACTAGGCCTGCGGCAGCATTCAGGACCACGGCGTCGCGGATTGGAGACCGCTCCCCATTGAGGATGCGGCGCACTACGCCAGCATTAAATTCGGCGTTCTTCCCCCGCAGGTCTTCAATGGTGGCACGTGCGATACCAAGATCCAAGGGATCAAAATGGCTTTCGGTGATGGCATTACCCCGGACCTCCCAGATAGCGGAGGTGCCCGTCGTCGTCAATTCATCTAGTCCGTCACTGCCCCGGAACACCAGGGCACGGATGTTCCTGGCCGCCAACACACCGGCCATGAGTGGAGCCATACGAACATCTGCCACACCAATAGCAGATGCCACGACGCGGGCAGGGTTGGTCAACGGGCCTAGGAAGTTGAAGGCGGTGGGGACAGCGAGTTCTCTTCGTGCAACTGCGGCATAACGCATGGAGGGGTGGAAGAAGTTTGCGAAACAGAAGGTAATACCCACTTCTGTGGCAGCACGTTCCACCATCTCCAACGGTAGATCCAGGCGCACGCCCAGGCTCTCGAGGACGTCGGCCGAACCAGCAGCCGAGGAAGAAGCACGGTTGCCATGCTTAACCACGGTGGCGCCGGCTCCGGCACATACCAAGGCAGCCATGGTGGAAATGTTGACGGTATTGAGGCGATCTCCACCCGTACCCACAATGTCAAGGGCCTCACTGGAGACCTGTAACGGCCGGGCATTGGAAAGCATTGCTTCCACGAGGCCTGTCACCTCCGCCACGGTTTCACCCTTGGCTCGAAGCGCCACCAGGAATCCTGATATCTGCGCATCGCTGGCATTGCCAGCCATAATCGTGTTCATGGCCCATGCGGTCGCATCCTGTTCAAGATCGTTTCCTGCAATCAATGCAGCAATGAGATTCGGCCACGTGTGCGTGCTTGAGGAAGTGTCTTGGAGAGGATTCACCTTTCAAATGTTAGACGAATTCACAGGGTTCCTAGTCTTTGTGACCATTGACACGTGCATCATGTTGTGCATAGGCAGCTGGGTTTAAGCTGTGAATACACCGGAATTTCGCAAGTTTGTAGAAAAAGATCCTTCATTCGGAGTTTTGCATTGGGAACTCTGGAGTTTTATAGACATAATGTCTATGTGACAACTGCGACCCATACCCCCAGTACCCCGGCGCATCCGACGCTGAACCGTCCGAACTTGGTTTCTGTAGGAACCGTAGTTTGGCTGTCCAGTGAGCTGATGTTCTTTGCCGGCCTTTTTGCCATGTACTTCACACTGCGTTCCACCACAGGTGGAATGTGGGCTGAAGAAACGGCCAAGCTGAACTTCCCGTTCGCCTTGGTAAACACCCTCATCCTGGTTTCCAGCTCCTTCAGCTGCCAGATGGGCGTGTTCACCGCGGAGAACCTTCGGCCTCGCCGCACCGGAAGCCTCTTCCAGTTCTCCAAGTGGGGAATGACGGAGTGGTTCCTGTTGACCTTCGTTCTTGGTGCAGTATTCGTTGCCGGTCAGACGACCGAATACGCAATGCTGACAGCCGAGCGCGTGACCCTGGATTCCAACGCCTATGGCTCCGCCTTCTACATAACCACCGGGTTCCACGGCCTGCACGTTATTGGTGGTCTCATAGCATTCCTCCTCATCATTGGCCGCGCGTATGCAGCCAAGAAGTTTGGACACTTTGAAGCCACAAGTGCAATCGTGACTTCTTACTACTGGCACTTCGTGGATGTCGTGTGGATCGGCCTGTTCTTGGTCATCTACGTCCTGAAATAGGCTGTTCGCAGCTTACTTCTACACCAGGTACGAATTAGCAGTTGCGGCTCTCACTAGGGGCTGCTGGATATAGATCAAAGGAACCACCAAGTGAAGGCACTCTCGCAGAAGCGACGTCATCCGCTGGCTGCACTAGCGTTGCTAGTGTTGGGACTCATGCTGACAGGTGGGCTATATGCCGTTGTCACAACCGTGAATGAGGCTAAGGCCGACACCACCACCTACACGGCGCAGGAAGTCCAAGAGGGCGAGAAGCTCTTTATTGCCAACTGCGCTACCTGTCATGGCCTTGGCGCCAGTGGCACCAACGCTGGGCCGTCACTGGCTGGCGTAGGCGCTGCAGCTGTTGACTTCCAGGTCGGCACAGGCCGCATGCCCATGCAGATGCAGGGACCCCAGGCTAAGCAAAAGCCGCAGCAGTTCACCACCTCCCAGACCCGCGAAATGGCCGCTTACGTAGCCACTTTGGGTGACGGCCCGGCCATTCCCGACGAGCAGTACCTCGACGGCGGTGGCGATGCAGCCGTCGGTGGCGAGCTGTTCCGCGTGAACTGCGCCATGTGCCACAACGCTGCTGCAGCCGGTGGTGCACTGACCCGCGGTAAGTTCGCTCCCCCGCTAGCTGGTGTTGAAAACACCCACATCTACAGCGCCATGGTTACGGGCCCGCAGAACATGCCGGTCTTCAACGATGCAAACATCAGCCCTGATGGCAAGCGCGACATCATCACGTTCTTGAACACCATCGAGAACCAGGGCAACCCGGGCGGCGCCAAACTTGGCTCACTGGGCCCGGTCTCTGAGGGCTTGTTCCTCTGGACTGCTGTTCTGGGTGTCATTATCGGCTTCACCATTTGGTTGACCTCACGGACCTCCTAGGTCCCGCGAAGTCTTAAGATTTTTGGCTGCAGTTGCAGCCGCAGAAACATACATTACGACCCCGGGAACGCACCGGGATAAGAGAAGGATGAGGGGATTATGGGCAACCATAGTGACGGCACGCCGACAGGCTCGGACGCCGTAGCTAAGGCTGGTCACAAAGAGGTGGATCAGTTCCAAGACCCGGGACTGGCTCCACATCGTTTGCGACTAGCTGACACGGACCCCAAGGCTGCAAAGCGGGCCGAACGCCAGGTGGCATGGCTATTTATCATTTCCATCGTCGGAACCCTGCTGTTCTTCGTGGGCTACTTTGGTGTTCGTCTAGATGACTCATTCGGTCAGCTGCGTCTGCAGAACACCCTTCTGGGCTTGGGCATCGCCTTCGCTATGTTGGGCATTGGAACAGGCATTGTGCACTGGGCTCGCGCCCTCATGCCGGACCATGAAGTCATTGAGGAGCGCCACGAACTGCGCACCGAAGAAGACCGCGCGGCCGCTGTCGAGATGCTTGAGAACATTGTCGAAGAAACCGGTATCAAGCGTCGCCCGTTGATCCGCAACACCCTCATCGGTGCTGTGGCTCTGGCTCCGCTGCCGGCTATCGCGATCTTCCGTGACCTCGGTCCACTCCCAGGTGACGCCCTCCGCCACACACTGTGGAAGGAAGGTGAGCGTCTGGCTCGCGATCCCGATGGAACTCCGATCAAGGCCTCCGATGTCACCATCGGCTCTGCCTTCCACGTGATCCCGGAATCGCTGAACAGCCTCGAGCACGGCAAGCTGAATGAGAAGGCCAAGGCCGTCGTTTTGCTGATGCGTCTCAACCCCGAGGACCTGAACCCTTCAGCAGGTCGCGAAGACTGGGGCTACAACGGCATCGTTGCTTACTCCAAGATTTGCACCCACGTCGGTTGCCCCGTTGCGCTGTACGAGCAGCAGACACACCACCTGCTGTGCCCCTGCCACCAGTCGACCTTCGACCTGACGCAGGAATGCAAGGTCATCTTTGGCCCGGCCGTCCGTCCTTTGCCGCAGCTGCCGATCTCAGTTGATGCCGATGGCTACTTGGTCGCACAGAGCGACTTCCACGAACCTGTTGGACCGAGCTTCTGGGAGCGTGGCTAAACATGTCTGCAGTTACTGAAACACCCTACGAACCCAAAACCTCCGCAGGGCGCATCACCAACTTTGTTGATGAGCGCGTTGGCGGTTCCGGTATGGTCCGTGAATTCGCCCGGAAGGTCTTCCCTGACCACTGGTCCTTCATGTTCGGCGAAGTGGCAATGTACTCCTTCGTCATCTTGCTTCTCTCGGGTACCTTCCTGACGTTCTTCTTTGATCCGTCCATGGCAGAAACCCATTACAACGGCCCCTACGTCCCGCTCAAGGGCGTCGAGATGTCAGTGGCTTACAACTCCACCCTGCAGATATCCTTTGAGGTCCGTGGCGGTTTGTTCATGCGCCAGGTTCACCACTGGTCTGCCCTGCTCTTCGTGGCAGCCATTGCTGTGCACATGCTCCGCGTGTTCTTCACGGGTGCGTTCCGCAAGCCCCGCGAACTGAACTGGGTTGTGGGTAGCGTGCTGCTCATCCTCTCGATGGCTGCAGGCTTCACCGGCTACTCACTCCCCGATGACCTGCTCTCCGGTAACGGTCTGCGCATCATTGATGGTGTGGTCAAGTCCGTCCCCGTTGTTGGTACCTACATCTCCTTCTTCCTCTTCGGTGGAGAATTCCCGGGCACCATGATTGTTGGACGTCTCTACATGATGCACATCATGCTGGTTCCAGCTCTGATCCTGCTGATGTTGGCCATCCACTTGTTCATGCTCGTCATCCACAAGCACACGCAGTACCCCGGTGCTGGACGTAACGACCGCAATGTTGTCGGCTACCCCCTCGGCCCGGTATACGCTGCCAAGGCCGGTGGATTCTTCTTCATCATGTTCGGCATCATTGCCTTCATCTCCGCTACCTTCCAGATCAACCCGGTCTGGAACTACGGCCCGTATGACCCCTCCCCCGTATCCGCAGGCACCCAGCCTGACTGGTACATCGGATTCGTCGATGGCGCTCTGCGTTTGATGCCAGGTTGGGTATTCAACATCCCCATGGAATGGCACATCCCGCTGCCGTGGGGAACTAACACGCTGTCCTTCAACGTGCTTGGCCCGGCATTGCTGCCCGCGGGTCTGTTGTTTGCAGTCATGTTCGCTTACCCGTGGATTGAGCGTTGGGTAACCCGCGACAACCGCGAGCACCATGTACTTGACCGTCCTCGCAACGTTCCGACCCGTACCGCCATCGGCATTGCCGGCTTCATCTTCTACTGCGTCATGTGGGCAGCTGCAAGCTCCGACTTGATCGCAACTCACTTTGAAGTCTCGCTGAACGATGTCACTTACTGGTTGCGCGTTCTGTTCTTCGTAGGACCGATCCTTGGCTTCATCGTCACCAAGCGTGTTTGCTTGGCGCTGCAGCGCAAGGACCGCGAGATCGCACTGCACGGCCGCGAAACCGGACGCATTGTGCGCCTGCCTCACGGTGAGTTCCAGGAGATCCACGCACAGCTCGATGACTACAAGCGTTACAAGCTGGTTGGTTACGAGTCCCCCGTTGCTGAAGAGGGCATCCCGAACGAAAACGGGATTGTCACCAAGAAGGAAAACCTACGCTCCAAGCTCAGCAGCTTCTTCTTCGAGGATCGTGTTGCTCCGGCAACACCGTCTGAGCTCGAAGCAGGTCATCACCACGAAGCTGTTACGGCCGGTGACGACGACAAGGCAATCACCCACTAAGCACCACAGTGGCAGTTAGCCCATAAGCACTAAGGCGGTTCCTCCGGGAGCCGCCTTAGTGCTTTAAGTGTCTCCGCCGTTATCCGGTCCCCGCCGCCCCGAGTCAGGCGCACCTTCTCGGACTTCGGCACTCGGGCAACTCGGCGCTCCAGAGCTCCTGCACTCCGTCCGCGCTTTGGAGCAGAGAGCTAAACCGCAGCTACTGCAATCACAGCTAAGGCAAGTGCAGCAGCGGCACATTCGTCGGTCCCCGTGGGCATCTGAGACACCGCGAACCCAGAACACACGGCAGGTGCTGGCCCCGCTCGCAGATGCGGCCCAATGAGGCCCAGAAGCTCCTGCACGGGCCGTTGGTGCAGTTCTTTAGTACATCCTGCGGGTACGAACGCCAGCGCGTTGCAAGGGCACCCGTAGCTTATAGCGGTCGGCCCGGTAGAAAGACATTGAATAGTCCACGGTTGAGCGAGACACAAATGCATGCCGCTCAGTCCTCAGCACTGGTGCACCGATATCGACTTGCAGAAGCCGTGCAATAGACGGAGTAGCAGCATTGGCCTCGATGATGTCCTCGCCCCACTCGATAATGAGCCCGTACCTCTCCCCCAAGACGTTGTACAGGGACGCGGGCGGTCCGGCGTCGAGAATACCCGGGACCCGCCACGCAGGGATGAAGTTCTCATCGACGCTCATAGGCAGATCATCGGCCAGCAGCAACCGTCGGAGTCGGATCACAGCGGCGCCCTCTTCGATTTGCAGTTCGCGGGCCAGCCGGGCCGTTGCAGGAATCTGTTCAAAGGCGAGAGTGCGTGCAGCGGGGCGCAGGCCTCGGCGAGCCATTTCTTCAGAGTAAGACGTTAGTTTAAGAGTGACATCAAGCTTGGCCCTGGCCACGAAAGTGCCAACGCCCACCACCCGTTCGAGTAGTTCTTCCTCAACGAGGGCCTCGACGGCTTGACGTAAGGTCATGCGGGCAACACCAAAACGTTCTGCCATGTCCCGCTCAGAAGGCAACTGCCGGCCTGGCTTACTGCTCTCTACGATGTACTGACGCAGCAGCTCCCGGAGCTGGATGTGGACCGAAACCTTAGCGTCCCTGTCCAACTCCCCCGGGATCTCGCTCGCCGACGGCACCAAATAGCCCATGAAACTCCTCTGTTCACATGTACCAGCCTAAAACACGACTACTCTCTATACAGAACCATCTACCGTAGGAGTCACCATGTACACCCGGAAAGCCACAGTGGTAGCCGGCGTAGGCTTGCATGCCCGTCCCGCTGCCGTGTTCGTGAGGGCAGTGAATAAAACAGGATTGCCCATCACGTTAGCGAAGGATGGCGAGTCTCCCATCGATGCTAGGTCGCTGCTCGCCGTCATGAGCGCCGACTTTGAACACGGCACCGTTGTTGAGATCGGCGTCGGCCCTCACGAGGCCCCCGAGGAGAGTGTTGTGGCCGCCGTGGACGCCCTAGCAGAGCTCTTGAGCACTGAGCTAGTAGACCTCAAAACCGTATCGTCCTAGACCCTGTGGGCGTTCAGAGGTGATGGGCCTGTACTAACGAGGGTCTTCAGGGACGCTTGACAGCTCGTGGGCGTAACCACAGCGTAGCCGCGGAGGCTCGATGCCCGCGGTGGAATAACCGGTCACAGGGAACAGAAAAGGGATTGCCCCGCACCAACGGTGCGGGGCAATCCCTTTTATACGTGCACTTCTCTGAGACCAGAGAACTATATGTGAATCTAGTGTGCGTGGTCTCCGCGGCTGTACTCGTAGACCCAGCCAACCAAGGCAATAACGGCCAGACCGGCGCCGATCAGGAAGACCCACCAGCCAACAGCCAGTCCTGCGAACCCGAAGGCGCAAGCCACACCGAGGACCAACGGCCACCAGCTCCAGGGGCTAAAGTGACCCTGCTCGCCGGAACCCTCATGAACTTCAGCGTCAAGTCGATCCTCGGGGCGAGGGCCTACGCGCTCTCCGGTGAACTTGACGTAAAAACCAATCATGAAGCACAAGCCCGAAAGCAAGTACAGGGCAAGGAAGCCGACGGGTTCGGTCCACTCAACCATGAAGCCGTAAACGGTGGCCACGGGGATGAAGAAGATACCCAGCAGTATGAACAACCATGCTTCGATTTTCACTACTTAGTTCCCTTCGCGGCAGCTGCCGGTACGGGCTGGTAGTGCGGGGCCAGCTCCGGGTGGTGGAGATCAAGCGCCGGACGCTCCGAACGGATACGCGGCAGCGAGGTGAAATTGTGGCGCGGCGGCGGGCAAGAAGTCGCCCATTCCAAGGAAGCACCGAAGCCCCAGGGGTCATCGACCTCAACCTTTTTGCCACTACGCCAAGTGATGTAGACGTTCCAGAACCAGGGAATCATCGAGGCGCCCAAGACGAAGGATGAAATCGTGGAGAACTGGTTCATCCACGTGAAGTTATCTTCAACCATGTAGTCGGCGTAACGACGCGGCATACCCATGACACCCAGCCAATGCTGAATGAGGAAGGTGCCGTGGAAACCCAGGAACAAGAGCCAGAAGTGGATCTTGCCAAGACGCTCGTTGAGCATCTTGCCGGTGAACTTGGGCCACCAGAAGTAGAAGCCGGCGAACATGGCGAACACCACGGTGCCGAAGACCACGTAGTGGAAGTGAGCCACCACGAAGTAGGTGTCCGAGACGTGGAAGTCCAATGGCGGTGAGGCCAAGATAATACCGGTCAAACCACCGAACAAGAAGGTGACAATGAAGCCAAGGCTCCACAACATGGGCGTTTCGAAGGTCAAGGACCCTCGCCACATGGTGCCAATCCAGTTGAAGAACTTCACACCCGTTGGTACGGCAATAAGCATCGTCATGAAGGAGAAGAACGGCAGCATAACCTGGCCAGTGACGTACATATGGTGAGCCCACACGGTCACGGACAATGCGGCAATGGAAATGGTGGCGAACACCAAACCCTTGTAACCGAAGATCGGTTTACGGCTAAAGACCGGGAAGATCTCCGAAACGATGCCGAAGAACGGCAGCGCAATAATATACACCTCAGGGTGCCCGAAGAACCAGAACAAGTGTTGCCAGAGCAGGGCGCCACCGTTTTCGGCGTCAAATATATGAGCCCCAAAACGTCTGTCAGCACCCAGTGCGAAGAGTGCAGCTGCCAGCGGCGGGAAAGCCATCATGACCAAGATGCCGGTAATCAGCGTGTTCCAGGTAAAGATCGGCATGCGCCACATGGTCATGCCGGGGGCACGCATGCAGATGATGGTGGTGATGAAGTTTACGGAACCAAGAATGGTACCGAAACCTGACAGTGCCAGACCGAAGACCCACAGGTCTCCACCGACGCCGGGGCTGTAAGTGGTGTTCGACAGCGGCGCATAAGCGAACCAGCCGAATGCTGCAGCGCCCTGAGGGGTGATGAAGCCGGCGACCGCAATGGTGCTACCGAAGCTGAAGAACCAGAACGCGAGAGCGTTCAGTCGCGGGAACGCAACATCCGGTGCACCAATCTGCAACGGCATGATGACGTTGGCGAAACCAGCGAACAGCGGTGTTGCGAACATGAGCAACATGATGGTGCCGTGCATGGTGAACAACTGGTTGTATTGATCCTTGGTCTGCAGGATCTGCATACCGGGCTCAAACAATTCCGCCCTGATGATGAGCGCCATGACGCCACCAAGACAGAAGAATACGAATGATAAAATCAGGTACATGTACCCGATTGTTTTGTGGTCGGTGGAGGTGATCCAGTTGACGACAATGCGTCCCTTGGAAACCGGAACGACTCTAGGTGCAGCTGAATTGACTTCAGTTGCCGAGTACTCGAGCGTAGACACTTTCCTCTCCCCCCTACTTCTTCTGGATCTCAGTGATGGCGGCGTTGGGGTTGCGGTCGTACTTCTCAGTCAACTCGCCAATCTGGCCCTTGTCCTTCAGCGACGTGAGGTAGGCATCGAACTCTGCCTGCGTAACAACCTTAACGTTGAAAAGCATCTCAGAGTGGTACTCGCCACACAGCTCAGCACACTTACCGTCATACGTTCCCAACGCCGTGGGCGTGAGGGTCATGTAGTTGGTCTTGCCGGGAAGCATGTCCTTCTTGTCCAGGAATGCCGGGACCCAGAAGGAGTGAATAACTTCGCGTGAGTTCAACTGGAGTTCCACCGAACGGTTCACGGGCAAATAGAGTGTCGGCAGAGTCGACTTATCGAACGGCTTGCCGTCCAGCTCAGCCTGAACTCCGACGGAATAGACAGATTCCTTGACATCGTTACCGGCCAAGTAATTGAAGTCGAATGACCACTGCTTGGCGCGAACGTCAATCGTCACATCCGGGTTGTCATCTCGGGCATTGATGGATTCCTGCTCCACGTTTGTGAAGTGGAAGAACACCAGCACCATGAACAACGGGATCAGTGTGTAAAAGATCTCCAAGGGGAGGTTGTAACTGGTCTGCCGCGGGTACCCCGTGGCATCCTTGCGACGACGGTAGGCAATGATGCACCAGATAACCAGTCCCCACGTAATAAGGCCGATGATCAAAACGGTGATCCAAGTGTTAACCCACAGATCGATGATTCCCGCCGTGTGATTGGTGGTATCTCGTTCTGATGGCAACCAGCCATTTTTATTCTCTGCCGTGCATCCTGACAAAGCTAACGCTCCGGCAATCGCCAACCCCGCTATGGGGATGACTCTTGCGCGTCGGCTGCCGGTTCGGTCCTGCGAACTCACAGACGGCCCTTCCTCTTGTTACTACGCTCCGCAACGGTTGCATACCGTTGGAGCTAAATGGGTTTTACTACTCGGTGTAGAGCTTACCGCTATGGCACACAAAATGCGTACTAAACCCTCCGTGCGTCGAATGTCCACCAAGATTCTTGGTGGACATCCCTACCTCGAGCAGACGATTTCTTAGTGGAACGAATCGCCGCAGGCGCAAGAGCCTCCGGCATTCGGGTTATCAATGGTGAAACCCTGCTTTGAGATGGTGTCCTCAAAGTCGATGCTGGCACCATCCAGGTAAGGCACGCTCATTTTGTCGATGACGACTTCGACACCGTCAAAATCGCGCACAGCGTCTCCATCGAGCATGCGCTCATCAAAGTACAGCTGGTAGATCAGACCGGAGCAACCGCCGGGCTGAACTGCAACGCGCAGACGCAGATCGGTACGGCCTTCTTGCTCAAGAAGGCTGCGCACCTTGCCAGCGGCAACATCGCTGATCAGCACACCATGGGTGGGCAGCTCAGTTGCCTGCGCGGCAGTGGCAGTGGCAGTGGCAGAGGAAGTTTCTTCGTGGACATTTGCAGTCATGGCATTTCCTTACGTGGGGGTACAAGTACATGCTACGTCGAGCCCGGCAGGGGCGCTAACTAGTCTCAACCTCTCGTGTCGCCCTTATGTTCCCCCAGCGCGCCACCATTGACGGCAGCCAACAGCAGGGCCTGCGACACAATTGCCTTTTCAAAGTCACCTAGGTGCAGTGACTCGTTGGCGCTGTGCGCTCGGGAATCTGGATCTTCGACGCCGGTCACCAAGATCTGCGCCGTCGGAAAGGTCTCCTTCAGATCAGCAATGAACGGGATAGAGCCGCCCATTCCAGTCTCTACAGCAGGCACTCCCCATGACTCCCCCATGGCCCACAAAGCTGTCCGGGCCGCGGCCGCAGTGGTGTCAGTTGCGAACGCCTGGCCGGCCTCGCCCGGAACGAACGTTGCCTGGGCACCAAACGGAGCGTGCGCTGCCACGTGCGCCGTCAGCGCTTCCATGGCAGCGCCCGGGTCTTGGCCGGGAGCCAGACGCAAACTGATTTTGGCCCGCGCCGAAGGTAACAATGTGTTTGAACTCATATCGACGCTGGGGATATCCATGCCAATGACCGACAGGGCTGGCTGGGACCACAGCCGTGAGGTGAGGCTGCCGCGGCCGGCAAGCTGGACGCCGTCGAGCACGGCCGCGTCGGCACGGAAGGCTTCTTCTGGATATTCCAAGTCCACCTCAGGCCCGATGTGCAATCCAGCGATCGCCACCGAACCCTGCTCGTCATGGAAGGTGGCGATCAAACGTGCCAGCAGGGTGGGGGCGTCTAGGAGCGGCCCACCAAACATGCCGGAGTGCACTGCGTGGTCGGTGACGCGGACCTCTACCGTGCCGTCAACGAGTCCACGCAAGCTGGTGGTCAAGGCGGGAATGCCCACTTGCCAATTAGCTGAATCGGCCACCACGATCACATCTCCGGCGAGGAGTTCACGGTACTCGTGCAGGAAATCCTTGAAGGTGGGCGAACCGGCCTCTTCTTCTCCTTCAATGAAGAAGGTAATTCCGACGCCGAACTCCGCACCCAGCGTTTGGGTGACGGCACGGAAGGAAGCAATGTGGGCCATGATGCCGGCCTTGTCGTCGGCCGCTCCGCGCCCATAGAGCCGCCCGTCGCGTTCCGTGGCAACAAAGGGCTCAGTGTTCCACAGGGCCGAATCGCCGGGGGGCTGAACGTCGTGGTGCGCGTAGAGAACTACGGTTGGCATGCCGGGGGCAGGAAGCTTCCTGGCCACAACAGCGGGACCACCTTGACCACCATCGTTCTTGGGTACACGGAGAATCTGCACGTCATCAAGGCCAGTGGAACTGATCAGGGCCGCCACAGCCTCGGAGCTGCGCTCGAGCTGTGCGGCGTCGAAAGCCTCCCAGGCGATGCCGGGGATGGCCACGAGCTCCACCAGCTCAGCGACGGTAGTGGCGAAGTTGGCGGACACGCTGGCACGCAGTGCGGCGATAGGCAGTTGGGCAGCGAGTTGGGGATCCAGCGCTGTGGCGCCGGTGTTTTCGAGAGTCATAATCCCCAGACTACCGCCGCCAAATCCGATCCGGTCACGGTGGGTGCCCGGTTCAGGGTATCCTTTACGGGTGTTTGGACGTAAGAAAGATCAAGCCCCCGACCCGCAGGTCACGCCTGCCTCCAACGAGCTGTTTGACCGGTCCAGAGACCCGCAGTCAGCCAAAGGCGTGCCCACGCCGTCGCGCAAAGCGCAGGAGGAGGCGCGCAAGCGACCCCTCGTGCCGAACGACCGCGTCGCAGCCAAGAGTGCGGCACGCGATGCCCGCCGTGAAGAGCAAGCCCGCATGCGCCGCGCCCTTGACACCGGCGAGGAGCGTTTCCTGCCGGCCCGTGACAAGGGTCCCCAAAAACGCTATGTGCGTGACTACATCGATGCCCGCTTCAGCTTGGGCGAGTACGTCATGTTCGCAGCACTAGCCATTGTGCTGCTGACGGTGGTCATCCCGCCCACGAACGATGCCACACTGATCTTGTTTGCAGGGTTCTGGGTCATGGTTGCCGGTGTTGCCGTGGATGTTTGGATCATGACTCGCAGGCTCAAGCGCTTGCTGATCGCCAAGTTTGGCGGGGTCGATTCCGGTGTCATCTGGTACGCCTCGATGCGCGCCATGCAATTCCGCCGCTTGCGCTTGCCCAAGCCCTTGGTACGTCGCGGAGAATGGCCCTCCTAAGCCCCACGCCCTCCCTAACGCCCTAGCGTCCTAGCGTCCTGGTTCGGTTCTGTTCGGGATTTTAGGAACGTGGGCCCGCGTTAAAGAACGCACCCCAGCACAACATGCCGGTCGCTTCCTGAGGGGAAGTGGCCGGCGTCGTACTTTAAGCGCGCTTCGAGTCCTTACGTCTGGCCCCCTGAACTGCGTTTTGGGGGCCAGACGTGAGGACTCGCGGCAGTCCAGTGGTCATGACTATCCGTCCCTGGCCTCTCTTCACTTCTCCGGCGACACCCACCTCTCGCGAGCCCGCACAGGGGCGTCGGCCGATACGCTGAGAACATGGAATACCGCTACCTTGGCCGCTCAGGCCTGAAGATCACTGAAATCACCTACGGCAACTGGCTCACTCACGGCTCCCAAGTGGAGAACGATGTCGCCACGGCGTGTGTTCGTGCCGCACTCGACGCCGGCATCACCACCTTTGACACGGCCGACGCCTACGCAAATGGCAAAGCCGAAGAGGTTCTGGGCGCCGCCCTAGCCTCCGAACGCCGCGAATCCTTGGAAGTTTTCACCAAGGTGTACTGGCCCGTGGGACCCAAGGGACCCAACGACACCGGGCTCTCGCGCAAACACATCATGGAAGGCATCAACGCCTCCTTGCGACGCCTGAACATGGACTACGTTGACCTCTATCAGGCGCACCGCTTTGATCATGAAACCCCGCTGGAGGAAACCATTGCCGCCTTTGCCGATGTGGTGCGGGCTGGCAAGGCACTGTACATTGGCGTCTCGGAGTGGAACGCGGAGCAGCTGCGCGAGGGCCAGCGACTGGCACGCGAAGCCGGATTCTCGCTGGTCTCCAACCAACCGCAGTACTCAGCGTTGTGGCGTGTCATTGAACCCGAAGTCATCCCGGCATCTATTGAATTGGGCATGTCCCAGGTGGTGTGGTCGCCCATGGCGCAGGGCGTTCTGAGCGGCAAGTACCTCCCCGGCGCTCCCCTCCCGGCAGGTTCACGTGCGCTGGATGAACATGGTGGCGCGAACACCATCAAGGCCTTCCTCAACGATGAAATCCTGTCCAACGTGCAAAAGCTGCGCCCCGTCGCCGATGAGTTGGGCCTAACCATGCCCCAGCTGGCCATCGCCTGGGTACTGCAAAACGAAAACGTCGCCACGGCCCTAGTCGGAGCTTCGCGCCCCGAGCAGGTCGCCGAAAACGTCAAGGCGTCCGGCGTGAAGATTCCGGCCGAACTCATGGCCACCATCGACACCGCACTGGCCCCATCAGTTGTCAACGACCCCGCCAAAACGGTCAGCCCGCCCACCCGCGTAGCGTAGTCGACAGCGAAAAACCGGCTCTTCCGTCGAGATCCCTCGCGAGCAGTAAGATTTCCTCGGTCGCTGGGCGACCTTGAAAATCCCTCCTCACTCTGGGACCCCGACTGCAGGGCCGGTTTTTGCGTTTGCGCAGGGCTATTTGCGCAGTGCTGCTAGCTCCTTGTTAATGCGGGCTGCCCAGAAAGGACCTTCGTAGAGGAAGGCCGTGTAGCCCTGAACTAAAGTGGCGCCAGCGTCGAGACGTTCTTGGACGTCGGCGCCGGTCTCAACGCCGCCCACCGAAATCAACGTCAGCTGATCGCCAACAAGAGCCTTCAGTTGGCGCAGTACGGCCAGTGAACGCGCTTTAAGAGGTGCGCCGGAGAGTCCGCCAGCACCCTTTTCCTGCACCAGCGCAGCCGGGCTGGTCAATCCTTCGCGGCTGATGGTGGTGTTGGTGGCGATGATTCCGTCGAGTTTAAGCTCCAAGGCAAGGGCGGCAACGTCGGCCACGTCCTCATCGGCTAGGTCAGGTGCAATCTTTACTAGGAGCGGTACATGACGCCCGGCAGCTGAGTCAGCCGCCTCGCGCACACCGCTGAGCAGGGGCCGCAAAGTCTCCACGTCCTGAAGCAACCGCAGGCCCGGCGTGTTGGGAGAGCTGACATTGACCACCATGTAGTCAGCCGAGTCCGCCAACGTACGGGCGCTAATGAGGTAGTCACCCAGCGCGTCCTCCAGCTCGACAATCTTTGTCTTGCCAATATTCACACCGATGATAGGGCGCACAGCCGGATAGGTCTTGCGCAAGCCACCCAACGCCTGCTTGAGGCGCGGCTCTACGGCAGCTGCGCCGTCGTTATTGAACCCCATGCGGTTGATCACAGCGCGGTCTTGAACAAGTCGGAACAATCGCGGTTGCGGATTGCCGGCTTGGGCCTGGCCGGTAATGGTGCCAATTTCAACGTGGCCGAAACCGAGGTTGGCAAGGGCGTTAATGCCTTGGCCTTCCTTGTCGAAACCGGCGGCTAGACCAAACGGGGTGGGGAAAGTCATGCCCAGCGCCTCCGTTTTAAGGGAGGCGTGAGGAGTAAACATGCGGCGCAACAGCGCACCAGCTCCCACGGTATGGGTGGCCTTGATCATGGTGAACCCGATCTTGTGGGCCTTTTCGGCGTCCATCCAAGAAAAGCAGAGCCGGAAAAATGTGGGATAAATTCGCATACTCCTAGTTTTCCGGTTCCATACCCCAACTGCAAAACGCTTGAACATGACGTGGACGCGAACACCGTCACACACCTGAGCCCAAAGAGGGATTAGCATGGCCCCATGAATACCAATGGCGGTAGCATCTGGCAGCAATCTGACGTGGTGATTGTGGGGGCCGGGCTCTCCGGTCTGGTGGCTGCCGCCGAAGCTTATAACGCTGGCCAAAAGGTAATGATCTTGGATCAGGAACCAGAAGCGTCCCTCGGCGGGCAAGCTCACTGGTCCTTCGGCGGGCTCTTTCTGGTTGACTCCCCCGAGCAACGCCGACTGGGCGTCAAGGACTCTGTGGAGCTGGCCATGAACGACTGGATGGGATCGGCCGCCTTTGACCGCCCCGAGGACACCTGGCCCCGTGCCTGGGCGGAGGCGTATGTGAACTTTGCCGCCGGAGAGAAACGCGCGTGGCTGCACGCACTGGGCGTCCGCCTCTTCCCCCTGGTTCAGTGGGCTGAACGCGGCGGTTACGACGCTGAGGGGCACGGCAATTCCGTCCCTCGCTTCCACGTGGTGTGGGGCACCGGTCCCGGCATCGTGGCACCCTTCCTGAGCAAAGTGAAGGAAGGCATCGCCGCCGGACGTGTGCAGATCGCTTTCCGCCACCGCGCCACAGATCTAATGTTCGACGCCGGAGTCGTCACCGGCGTGCGCGGCCACGTTCTGGAGCCTTCTGCGGCCGCTCGCGGCGTAGCCAGCAGCCGTGATGTGGTGGGCGAATTTGAGATCTCCGCTGGCGCCGTCGTTGTCACCACCGGGGGGATTGGTGGAAATCATCCGATGGTTCGTGAGCAGTGGCCCAACGGTAACGGACCCGACTACATGCTGACCGGGGTCCCTGCCTCCGTTGATGGTGAGTTCCAGCAGTCGGTGGCCAAAAGTGGTGGCACCCTGATCAACACGGACCGTATGTGGCACTACACCGAGGGCATCCACAACCCCGAACCGGTGTGGCCCAATCACGGCATTCGAATTCTGTCCGGCCCTTCTCCCTTGTGGCTCGACGCCACCGGGAAACGGCTCCCTGTCCCTTTGTTCCCCGGCTTTGATTCTCTGGGAACTCTGCGGCATCTGGAGACCACCGGTCATGGGCATTCTTGGTTTGTGCTGAACAAGACCATCATGAGTAGGGAGTTCGCGCTCTCTGGTTCAGAACAAAACCCGGACCTGACCGGCAAGGATGTCAAGCTGTTGGCCAAGCGGGCTCTTCCAGGCACTCTTGGTCCCGTGCAAAAGTTTCTCGATGCCGGGATCGATTTTGTTCAAGCCACTACCGCCCAGGAGCTGGCCACGAAGATGAACGCCCTAGTGGGTAGCTCATTGATTGATCCCGATGGGCTGCACCGCTCCATCGCTGCCAGGGACATGCAGGTGGACAGCGGCCTGGGCAAGGACACACAACTCAATGCCATCCGTGAAGCGCGCCGTTTTGCCACCGATAAGTTGATGCGCGTGGTGCCACCCCATGCCATGATGGCGCCGGAGCACGGCCCCCTCATTGCGGTCCGCCTGTCCACCTTGACGCGCAAGAGTCTTGGCGGGCTTGCCACGGATCTCTCTGCACGGGTTCTGGGGTCCGACGGCGCTCCCATCCCTGGCCTTTTTGCCGCCGGTGAAGCGGCGGGCTTTGGCGGCGGAGGGATGCACGGCTATCGCGCACTGGAGGGCACGTTCTTAGGTGGTTGTCTCTTCTCGGGGCGCACGGCTGGCCGTGAAGCTGCGGGAAGCTGCGGGTAGCATCGATGAATGAACAATAGCCACAGCGAAGTTACGTGGGTCCAAGATATTCTGGGCCCCGATTACCAAGCAACCACCCTGATGGTGCAGACCCGCGAACAGAAGGTTGCAGAGCACGCGCGCGCTGAGACCGGCACTGCTCCGAAAGACTCAAAGTCTCAAAGTGGTCCGCAACAAGTAAGCGCTGACAAACTCCCGGTTGCGGAAATTGTTCGCGAGTCCAATGCTGACGAAAGTATTTTGGCAGGCCATCAGTACAGAGCCACCTTGGTCCGACACCGTCCGCTGGAGCAAAAAGGCACGCGTGAGCAAGCAGAAGACGGAGCGCAACCTCACTCTGCTATCCCGGTCCTCTTCATCCACGGGTGGAGCGACTATTTCTACAACACCGGGTTAGCCGAATTTTTTACGGTGCGGGGCTATGACTTCTATGCCCTTGACCTCCATAATCATGGGCGCAGCTTGGACTCACTTGAGATGGGCGGATATGTGGCCGATCTGGCCGACTACGACGCCGAGATCCTCGCCGCGCACAGGGTCATCAGCGGCGGGCGTCCCATCATCTTGGTAGGCCATTCCACGGGTGGGCTTATCGCGACCTTGTGGGCTCACCATCACCCCGGTCTAGTCAGCCATCTGGTGCTCAACAGCCCGTGGTTGGAGATCCAGGGAGGGGCGGCCATCAGGCGCGCTGCAACTCCACTGGTGCAACTTGCTGATCTGCGTCCGCTGTTGCGCATGCGCGTGCCGGAGCGCTCGTTCTACTGGCGCGGCATCAGCAATCAGGCGTATGGCGAATGGGCTGTCGATAAGGCTCTGCGTCCGCCTCACGCCTTTCCTGTGCGGGCCGGGTGGATGAAGGCTATCTTGGCTGCCCAGCAGGAGGTCGCTACCGGGTTAAAACTTCCCATGCCAATTCTGGTGTTGCTCTCTTCCAAGAGCATGCTCGGTCCCGTGTGGAGTGATCAAATGCTGCAGGCCGATGTGGTTCTGGATGTCCGGTCTTTAGCCGTGCGGACCCTCTCCTTGGGTAACTCCGTTACGTTGGAAAGGATCGACGGCGCCCTGCACGAGGTGTTCTTGTCCCGGCTACCCGTCCGCGAAGACGCCTACGCCAAATTAGCTCGCTGGCTGCACGGGTACGTAACCCCAAATTTAACTACTCCGAGTTAAATAAATATCGTTCAGTCAAGTTCAGGCCTGTGCGGTGGCGTCAACTGCTCCGCCGTAACGGCGGTCCCGACGGGCATACTCGTCCACTGCAGCCCACAAAGTCAGCCGGTCCACATCTGGCCACAGGGTATTCATGAAGACAAACTCCGCATAGGCCGACTGCCACAGCAGGAAATTGGAGAGTCGCTGTTCGCCGCTGGAGCGTAGGAACAGATCCACATCCGGCACATCCGGTGTGTACATGTATTTCTGCAGCGTCTTTTCACTGACTTGCTTAGGGCTGAGCCTCCCGGCCGTCACGTCTGTTGCCAAGGCCGTCACAGCATCTGCAATCTCAGCTCGGCCACCGTAGTTAACACACATGGTCAACGTAATCACGTCGTTATCCTTGGTGTGCTCCTGGGCCGTTTCCAATTCCTTGATAACCGAGCCCCACAGTTTAGGTCGGCGTCCGGCCCAGCGAATCCGCACGCCCCAAGCGTCCAATTGATCACGTTGGCGTCTTAATACATCCTTGTTAAAACCCATAAGGAAGCGAATCTCCTCGGGCGACCGCTTCCAATTCTCCGTGGAAAAGGCGTAGACACTAACGTACTTAATGCCCATTTCTATGGCCCCGGCCATGACATCCAGCAATGCCGGTTCCCCCGCTTTATGCCCCTCTACGCGCGGCAAGCCACGCTGATTGGCCCACCGACCATTGCCGTCCATAACAATGGCAACATGCTCAGGGATAAGCTCCCTCGGGATGGCAGGAACCGCCGCTCCCGAGGCATGCGGCCACGGTGCCACAACAGGTGGCTTGGCAGCACTGCGACTGCTCTTGGACCGGCTGTTCTTTTTTCCGCTAAGCTCCATTGCCATCTTCCTAAACACGCTCTACAAGTTTGAGGGAACGCACAGTGCGTTCCAAATGCCATTGCACATATCCAGCCACGAGTCCGGCAGCCTCACGCCGGTGAATGGTCAAGGAGCCATCTGCACCAGCCCAATTGCCACTCAACAGTTGACCCAATAACGCCATGGTCTCCGGAGCCGGTGCGGCCGATCCCGGCGGCCGGCACTCGTGGCAGACAGCCCCACCGAGAGACACATTGAAAGCACCGTGCGGACCGGGTTCACCGCAGCGTGCGCAATCAGAGAAACTGGGCGCCCACCCAGCAATCGATACTGCACGCAACAGATACGAATCAAGAATCAGTTCAGGCGCATGAGCGCCTCGGCTGAGGGCAGCCAACGCACCCACGAGCAGCAGATAGTGGGCTGTAGAGGTTTCCCCATCAATGTCAGTGAGCCGCTCCGCCGTTTCAGCCATGGCGGCAGCAACTACATACCGGTCATAGTTCGCGGCAATGGCATCCCCGTAGCTGGCTCTAGCAACAGCCTGTGTGACGATGTCCAGAGAGCGGCCTTTGACCAGCTGCAAATCTGCCACCATAAACGGTTCCAAGCGGGCACCGAACTTACTGCTGGTACGCCGCACACCCTTGGCCACTGCCCGCAGCTGCCCATGGTGGTGGGTCAAGAGGGTGATGATTCGATCTGCCTCGCCCAATTTATGGGTACGTAGGATGACGGCGTCATCTCTGTAGGTACGGGAAGCAAACGATTGATTGGACACTCCCCCATTCTCCCATCTTTGCCCACCGAAGGGGTCCAAACCGCGCCGGTAATAACAACACCCGGCACCAAGCCTGTCTAGGGCCGGTGCCGGGTGTTCCATAGAACAAGTCCAGTCGGTGCGGACTAGCCGTTCTTGACATCCCGGATCGCACGGTTGACAGCCGAAATGACGGCCTTCAGTGAGGACGTCGAGGTGTTAGCGTCAATGCCCACGCCCCACAGCACTCGTTCGCCGACGGCACATTCCACAAAGGCTGCGGCACGGGCGTCGCCGCCTTCGGACAACGCGTGCTCGGAGTAATCCAGCACTCGGACATCAACGCCGTCCTCTGCAAGAATGGCCAACAGGGCTGCGATAGGACCGTTGCCGGTACCTGTCCGCGTATGAATCGTGCCATCAATGCTGACCTTGGCGGTGAGGCTCATCTCACCGTCGTCATCCGTGGAGGTTGAGAACGAACCAATACGGTACCGGCCCCACTGGGCGTCAGTGTCCTCGGCCGGCAGGTACTCATCCTTGAAGATGGTCCAGAGTTCGGTGGCACTGACTTCCCCGCCCACCGTGTCGGTGCGCTGCTGGATGACACCGGAGAATTCGATCTGAGCGCGGCGCGGCAGATCCAGACTGTGCTCGTTTTTGAGCAGGTACGCCACGCCGCCTTTGCCGGACTGGGAGTTGACGCGGATAACTGCTTCGTAGCTGCGGCCCAGATCCTTCGGATCAACGGGCAGGTACGGAACAGCCCAGGTGTGCTGGTCCACGCTGGTGCCGGCTGCTGCTGCGTCGGCTTCCATGGCGTCGAAGCCCTTTTTGATGGCGTCCTGGTGTGAGCCGGAGAATGCGGTAAAGACCAGATCGCCGCCGTAGGGAGAACGCTCAGGAACCGGCAACTGGTTGCAGTATTCCACCGTGCGTCGAATTTCATCAATGTCGGAGAAGTCGAGCATGGGATCGATGCCTTGGGTAAACATGTTCAGTCCCAGAGTCACCAGGTCCACGTTGCCGGTACGCTCTCCGTTGCCAAACAAGCAACCTTCGATCCGGTCTGCTCCTGCCAAATAACCCAATTCCGCTGCGGCAACACCTGTTCCGCGGTCATTGTGGGGGTGCAGGGACAGCACAATGCCTTCGCGCGGGTGCAGATTACGGCTCATCCACTCAATGGAATCCGCGTAGACATTGGGGGTTGCCATTTCCACCGTTGCCGGCAGGTTCATGATGACCTGGTTGTCAGCAGAAGCTTCGAAAATCTCTGCGATGGCGTTACACACGCGCAGCGCGTATTCCGGTTCGGTGCCTGTGAAGGACTCCGGTGAGTACTCATACGTGATCTTCGTGTCAACGAGAGTCTCTTCATATTTCTTGCACAGGCGGGCGCCCTGCAAGGCAATGTCCAAGATGCCATCTTCGTCTTGGTTGAACACCACACGTCGCTGCAGCACAGAGGTGGAGTTGTACAGGTGAACGATGGCCTGCTTGGCACCCTGCAACGACTCGTAAGTGCGCTCAATCAGGTGCTCACGGGCCTGCGTCAGGACCTGGATCGTGACGTCATCGGGGATGTGGCCGCCTTCGATCAGTTGGCGTACAAAATCAAAGTCAGTCTGTGAAGCGGACGGGAAGCCAACTTCAATTTCCTTGAAGCCCATCTTGACGAGCAACGCAAACATCTTCATTTTGCGCCCTGGGCTCATGGGGTCGATGAGCGCCTGATTTCCGTCCCTCAGGTCAACGGCGCACCAGCGCGGGGCCTTCGTGATGGTCTTGTCCGGCCAGGTGCGGTCAGGCAGGCTGATGCTGATCTGGTCCTGGAAAGGAATGTAGCGGTGGACAGGCATTCCAGAGGGTTTTTGCGCATTTCGCATTGTGGGTGACCTTAATGTTGTTCAACGAAGGAGAGGCCGGCCAGGCAACACAAACACCGCAGCGAGGGTGGGCCATTGTCCGCGTTGATCACATCAACGGGTTCGAGGCCTCGCCGCGGCAGCTAAGAAGAAGCATTCCAGTGCGCACATTTTTACCCTAACACGGCACGTAGGATGAAGGTGAACGAACTCACCCGTGGGTTCGTTCACCTTGTAACAGTCCAACGTTTGCAGTTCATTTGCAGTTCATTGCCGCTCGAGAGAGCACGTCCTTGAGAAGCGTTGAACCACCCTGAATACCCGAACTCCCATGAAGAGGAACCGATTCATTTGACTCACTCCGGTATCAATCTCAGTCACATTGACCCGGGCACACGGCCCCAGGATGACCTATTTCTCCATGTCAACGGTGCCTGGCTGGAAGCGGAGGTGATCCCTGAGGACAGGGCACTCACCGGATCTTTCATCACCTTGCGCGATGAATCCGAAGACGCTGTCAAAGCCATCATTGAGCACGCTGGCACGGAGGCAGGCAACCCCGACGCCGCCAACCCCGCGTTGTCCGCCAAGATCGGTGCCCTGTATTCAGACTTCATGGATGAAGACGCCATCGAAGCCGCGGGCGCTGCTCCTTTGGCAGAGAAATTGCGCTCCATCGATTCGGCTGACTCCATTGAAGCCCTCGTCCGGCTAATGGGTGAGCTTGATCGAGCTGGCGGGAGCACCTTGTTCGGCGCCTATGTGAACAACGACGCCGGAAATCCGGACCGCGCGCTGCTGCACCTTTTCCAATCGGGCCTGGGCCTGCCGGACGAGTCCTACTATCGAGATGAGAAGTTCGCGGCGATCCGCACTTCCTATGTGGCACATGTACAGGCCATGTTGGAGTTGGCTGGAGTCGCTGACGCCGCCGCCAAGGCACCGCGCATCATGGAGTTGGAAACCGAAATTGCCGCCACCCATCTCGACAAGGTCTCGCTCAGGGACCCCCAGAAGACCTACAACCTCAAGAACCGCACTGAAGCTTTGGCTCTCTTGCCCGCCTTGGGGATCTGGTTGGATGCACTGGGTGTGACTGAAGAGCAAAGCAGCGAGATGGTAGTTGCAACACCAGAGTTCTTTAGTGGCCAGCAGCATCTCTTGGTGGCAGAGCGACTCGCCGATTGGCAGGCATGGTTAGCCATGCGCACCATCTCCAGTCTCGCGGGTTACTTATCCAAGGACTTTGTGGACACTAACTTTGCCTTCTACGGCACCACCCTTAGCGGCACCCCGGCCATCAGGGAACGCTGGAAGCGCGCCGTGGCTCTCGTTGAAGGAGTCCTGGGTGAGGCAGTAGGCCAGCTTTACGTTGCCAAACACTTCCCCGAGTCGCACAAAGCCCGGATGGAAGCCCTAGTAGCTAACCTGATTGAGGCGTATCGGAGCAGCATTGCCGATCTTGCGTGGATGAGCAGCGAAACCAAGGAAAAGGCGCTGGAGAAGCTGGCCGCCTTCACCCCCAAAATTGGCTACCCTTCCACATGGCGCGACTATTCAACTCTGGAGATTGTAGAAGGCGAGCTGCTGGGCAACATTGAGCGCAGCAACGCGTTTGAGCTGGCCCGTCAGCTGGCGAAGATTGGCGCACCCATTGACCGCGAAGAGTGGCTGATGACCCCCCAGACGGTTAATGCCTACTACAACCCCACGATGAACGAAGTGGTCTTCCCGGCCGCCATCTTGCAACCACCATTCTTCGATGCGGAGGCCGACGACGCCGCAAATTATGGCGGAATAGGCGCCGTTATCGGTCACGAGATTGGTCACGGTTTCGATGACCAAGGTTCCCAGTTTGATGGCTCCGGTGCCCTGCGTAATTGGTGGACAGACGACGACCGTGCAGCTTTTGAAAACCTCACCCAGAAATTGGTGCAACAATACAACTCCTTGTCCCCCATGGCCGCCCCGGAAGAGTTCGTCAACGGTGAACTCACCTTGGGCGAGAATATTGGCGACCTTGGCGGTTTGGCGATCGGATACAAGGCCTATCAGCTCAGCCTTAACGGCAGCAGCTCACCCACCATTGATGGTCTGACAGGGGCTCAGCGTTTCTTCTACTCGTGGGCCGAATGCTGGCGCACCAAGATTCGTCACGAGGAAGCCGTGCGGCGTCTCACTGTTGACCCACACTCCCCCGCAGAGCTGAGGTGCAATGCAGTGGTTAGTAACTTGGACGCTTTCCATACGGCCTTCGGAACTACCGCCGATGATCAACTGTGGCTGGAGCCAGCAGACCGCGTAAGCATCTGGTAAGAAACTAGCGGACTAGAACGGGCCACAAGCATAGAAGGCTGGCACTGTTCGCGAAGAAATGTTTCGCGAACTGTGCCAGCCCTCTTTGTCTTCTTTTCGCGGACCAATGCTCCAGTTGCTCTGCTATCCAGTCAGTCTGCTAATACGTGTAGTAAAGCGGGTTAACCGTCATGCAGCCAGCATCTTCTTCGGCGGTGCTGGCCACGATGTTCTCGGGCACCACGATCGTGCCGTATTCCTGGCCAGAGACCCAATCAGCACCCACCACGAGACTGATGCCTGTCACCGTGGCATCAAACTGCACGGCTGCTGGAGGAAGCTTGAACTTCGTGGCCAAGTCTGCCGCCACATCGGCCATGTCAGCGCCGTACAGCAGCTGTGTCTCACTGACCGCGGGGACATCCCCTGCCTGCCACGCATTGCTAAACCCATCCGCAGCAAGGGCCTGCACCAGCTCAATCGAACGGCCAACAATTGCCGTGGCATTGACCACACTGATGGGCTGCAGGGCCTTTTCATACGCCGGAGCCTCGGGACTTTGGCTAGCGGCTGGAGTTTCAGCTGACGGACTGCTGGATGAGGTACTACCAGTGGGACTGGAAGTAGGTGTCGGCGAGGCGGTCAGGTCCGTGTCATGGCGCAAGGCCGCGAAGAATTGGCTAGCCTGCGGTTGTTGGAGTTGTACGCGATTATTGTCGGCCACGTACGGCTCAGTTGGAACCGTCACAAAGGACACTTTGGCGAGGTCGATCTTCGCGAGACGCGTAGCGATACTGATCATGGAGGGGATGCTGGCCAAGTTCTCATCGATCGTAAGGTTCTTCGTCACCACATCAGCTAGAGTGTACAGTCTGGGCAGATTGGTCAGCGTACCTTCACTCTTGACCTTACGCACCATCGATCCAAGGAAGTACTGCTGCGCCTTGATCCGGTCCAGATCCCCGGATTCACCGAAGGCATGGCGGGTCCTTAGGAAGGCTAGGGCTTGCTCTCCTTCAACCAGACTGTTGCCTTCTGGGAGTCGCAGGAAGGAACCGTTGTCGTCATACATTGCATGGTCGACACATACTTCGACCCCGCCCAGCGCTGTGGAGAGTTCTTTGACTGCAGTGAAGTCTGCCAACATGAAATGGTCAATGGTCAATCCGGTCATGTCATTGATCGCGGCAACGGTACAGCCAGGTCCGGCCTGCAATGCGCCATTGAGCTGTCCAGCGGGAGAACCGTAAACCGTCTCAGATGTTTTGGCCGAGACACAATCGGGAATGGGGACCACCAAATCTCGAGGGAAGCTAGTCACAGAGACCCGGCTATTGTCGGCGGAAATATCCATCAACAACATGACATCGGATTGTCCCGGTCCGGCGGAGTCCTCTTGAGTACCGTATTGGCTGTTCTTGCCGTCTCGGGTATCGGTTCCCAGAATCAGGATCTGCAAGGAACCGGTGTCTTCAATGGATGAACCATTGTTGGACCCGTTGGGCAGGCGTCCATCCAAGGGTGCTGTAGTGACATTACTCTGCAACTTATAGAACAACACCCCTGCCGTACCAACACCAATGACCAGAGCACTGCATAGTGTCAGTGCGGCAATGCGCAGCCAGAGCGGCGCTTTCTGGTGCGGGCGGTAGTGCCTACCAGCAGGCTCTACTGGGTTGATAACTCCGCTAGGGTGCTCAGGTCCACTCCGTGGGGTGCCAGCAGCCTTAGCTGCTCCCGTTTCGGCACGGCGTCGCCCCATGAACAAACCTTTCACTATGGATATTAACTCTCACGAGTTTAGCGGCGAAGACTGGGAACATCCCCAAAGCCACACGTTCGCCCAGTACGGAACACAAAAAAGTTGCGTGGCGGCCCATCAGACCGCCACGCCCACCATTCGAGTCACTAACCCCTACCTAGGGGCTAGCTTTAGCAACCCTGACTAGAAGCCCAACTTGACCAGTTGCTTCGGGTCACGCTGCCAGTCTTTGGCCACCTTGACATGCAGGTCCAGATAGATCTTGGTACCCAGCAGAGCCTCGATCCCCTTCCGAGCTGTGGTGCCAACGTCGCGCAGCCTAGCCCCACCCTTACCGATGATGATGGCTTTCTGAGACGGTCGTTCCACATAGAGGTTGACCCGCACATCCAACAACTGGTTGTCCTCGGTGCGTCCTTCTCGGGGCAGTATCTCTTCAACAACCACGGCCAGGGAGTGGGGCAGCTCGTCGCGGACACCTTCGAGAGCGGCCTCGCGGATCAGCTCGGCCACCATGATGGCTTCGGGCTCATCGGTGAGGTGACCATCGGGGTACAGAGCCGGAGAAACGGGCATGAACTCGGCAAGTACCCCTGCCAATGTTTCCACCTGGAAATCCTCTACGGCTGACACCGGGATGACGGCAGCAAAACCAGATTCGCCAAAGATTTCCCGTCCCAGTCGATCAACCGCAATGAGCTGGTCAGTGACGGCCTGACGGTCCACCGTGTCTGTCTTGGTCACAATGGCAATGACCGGCTTCTTGCCAACATTGGCCAGCTGTTGGGCGATAAACCTGTCACCGGGGCCAATCTTTTCATTGGCTGGGAGGCAGAAACCAATCACATCGACTTCGGCCAAAGTGTCGGCTACCAAATCGTTCAGGCGTTTGCCCAGCAAGGTACGCGGACGGTGCAGACCCGGGGTGTCCACGAGAACTAGTTGGAAGGTTTCCCGGTGGACCAGACCTCGGATGGTATGCCTGGTGGTTTGCGGCTTGGCTGAGGTGATGGCAACCTTTTGGCCTACCAAAGCGTTGGTCAGCGTTGATTTACCGGCATTTGGACGCCCGGCTAGAACAGCAAATCCTGCTCGGAAACCGTCGCCCTTGGGAGCAGGCATAGCCAGTTTCTTATTCGACTTACTCATGGTTGCTCCTAGTTTTTTGATCATTGGACACCTCGTCAAGAGGCGCAATAGCTTGTGTTTGTGTACTGATGCCAGTGTCCGTCTCCGGCGCTCTACTGGCAACAGTGTTGCTAGCAGGACTGTTGGTAGTGAAACCCTGGCTGGCGATCACGTGGCTGATGCGATTCCGCTGTGATTCTTTACGTTCTGCTTGCAAGGTCAGCCCGGACACCTCAACGGTGTCCCCCACCATGGGGATCCTGCCCAAATGCTTAGCGAGGAGACCACCTACGGTGTCCACTTCGTCGTCGTCCAGGTCTTTGCCGAACAGCTCACCCAGTTCATCGACAGCCATTCGGGCCGTGATCCTGAAGCGCCCTTCAGCAAGGGTTTGCACATCAGGGGACACTGAATCATACTCGTCTGCAATGTCACCAACGATTTCCTCAATGAGGTCCTCGAGCGTGACGAGTCCAGCCGTTCCACCGTATTCATCCACCACGATGGCCACGTGAGTGTGTTCTACCTGGAGTTCTTTCAGGAGCACATCCACCGGTTTGGACTCGGGAACATAACGGACATTTCGGGTGAGTTGTTCTACGGTGGGCTGGGTCTGCATCTCACTATTGCGGTGCAGGGTGGCCACGAGATCCTTCAAATACAGGATTCCGAGAATATGGTCAGTGCTCTCGCCAATGACCGGGATACGTGAGTACCCCGAGGTCAAGAAGGCGTCCAGAGCATTTTCTAGGGTGGCATCTTGTTCAATACTGAGGATGTCAGTGCGTGGAACCATGACCGCACGGACCATGGTTTCACCCATATCAATCACGCTGTGGATCAGTTCCGCTTCGTTGTCCTCAATCATGTCGGCTTCGCTGGCACGGTCTACGAATTCCCGGAACTCCTCTTCGCTGACAAATCCTTCGTCAGCTGCCGGAGCGTCCTTGGTCAAGGCCGCGCCAAGCCGGTTCAACCATTCCGGGATGGGTCCCAGAACACGGCGCAATAAGTGCACTAACCACGCGGTGCGCCCCACCAGGGCACCGGCGTGGAGCCGGCCCAAGCGCCGCGGTGAAACGCCCACAATCATGAACCCCAAAAAGGCCATGATGATGGTGGCAATGAGCCCGGCAATCCATTCATTCTCGAGAATGCGCACAAAAAAGATCGCCACGGCTACGGCCGCCGCCATCTCTGACCACACCCTCCAGAACTTCAGGGCATTCAGGTGCGCGAGCGGATCGCCCAGGACCTTATCCATGGAAGCGCCGCGCCGGTGCGCGGTGATCGTTTCTGAATCATGGCGGGGAAAGAAGCTCAACGCCGATTCAACGGCTGTCAGGAACGCGGCGATGACCGTGAACAGAATCCCCATGACAGGGAGAAAAACTAAGGTCACTGCGTGGTCTCCTGGGGGGCTTCCTTTCCTAGGAAGCCGGAAAGGAGTTCACGCTGGATACCGAACATCTCTTCTTTTTCCTCAGGTTCACGGTGGTCGTAACCCATCAGATGCAACATGCCGTGGGTGGTTAGCAGCAGCAGTTCCTCATCCATGGAGTGACCTGCGGCCACAGCCTGATCTTGGGCAACCGCCGGGCACAAGACAATATCGCCAAGCAGCCCAGCAGGAGTTGGGTCTCCCGCCGTCCCTGGACGGAGCTCATCCATAGGGAAGGACAACACGTCGGTGGGACCGGGCTCGTCCATCCATTCGATGTGGAGTTTCTCCATGGTTTCCAGATCCGCCAGAATCACCGAAACTTCGGTTTGCGGGTGCAGGTGCATGGCGGTGAGAATGTGCCGGATGAGCTTAACCAGCTCTTCTTCGGCTGCCTGAACACCAGACTCATTGTTGATTTCGATGCTCATCGTGACGTGCTGTCCTTCGGTGTCGTGGGGCTAGGATGGGCTTCATCCCAGCTGTTGTAGGCGCTGACTATTGCGCCTACAAGGCGGTGGCGCACCACATCAGTGGCGTCCAAAACGGCAAAGTGGATATCGTCAACGTCCTCGAGAATTTCCTTGACTACCCGCAGACCCGATTTTGTCCCAGAGGGCAGATCAACTTGGGTGATATCGCCAGTCACCACAATCTTGGAACCAAACCCCAACCGGGTCAGAAACATTTTCATCTGCTCCGGAGTAGTGTTTTGGGCTTCATCCAAAATAATGAAGGCATCGTTCAAAGTACGTCCGCGCATATAAGCCAGTGGCGCCACTTCAATGGTTCCGGCCGCCATCAGACGTGGAACCGTTTCTGGATCCAGCATCTCGTTCAGGGCGTCGTAAAGCGGGCGCAGGTACGGGTCAATTTTGTCGTAGAGGGTGCCTGGCAAGAATCCCAACCGTTCCCCGGCCTCTACTGCGGGGCGGGTGAGGATGATTCGGCTGACTTCCTTGTGCTGAAGAGCCTGGACTGCTTTGGCCATGGCCAAATAGGTCTTTCCAGTTCCAGCCGGACCGATGCCAAAGACCACGGTATTGCGGTCAATGGCGTCAACATAGTCCTTTTGATTCGCCGTTTTGGGCCGGATGGTGCGGCCCCGGCTGGACACGATGTCGTGGCTGAGGATATCGACAACAGAAACTTCAGGACGCGCTTTGAGCATTGCTACTAGTTGCTCCCAGATGTCCGCAGTCATAGGGCTGTTACGCGCCACCATGCCCCGGGCTTCTTCCAACAGGTGCATAATGCGTGGAACTACGGCGGCAGGGCCGGTGATGGTGAGCACGTTGCCGCGGGCCAGAAAAGAAATTCCGGGGTAAAGGTTTTCGACTATGCGCAAGCCTTCATCTTCGGCCCCCAGAGTGGCCACCATCTGCTCCGTGGAGCGGAAATGGACAAGCTCAGTGCGCGTGCCATCAACGGAGTAAGGGAAGCGGTGACCGGGCCCCTCATCGGGGACTTGACCACCGTGGTTTGCTGTTGTTTCTACCATAAGTCCGGCCCGTCGGGGCCTGAAATCTCTCCTTGGGTTTACCGGTATGCTCTACCGGAATTCCTTCGATATCTATGTGAAATCAATTCTAGTGCACACCCTGAGATTAGTACCGCCGCTAATACCTGAATTGTCACTGTTCTCCGTACATAGTTGGCGCTCTCTCTGCCCCTGTGGCGTTCCGCTTCGCCGTTGTGCAACTTTTTCCTTTATCAGCGTAGAAGTGTTTCGATACGGTTTCAGTTCTCGCCAACAGGCCAATTACAGCCCATCTGCACAGCCCCCTGTGCCAAGCTAGAAAGGGTTCAAAGCCTTGTGGGGATGCTTGGAACGACCCGATTCCGACCAGGAATGGGACCTGAAAACATCATCGTCAATAGAAACTGCGAGATAGCTCCCCATGTCTGCCTTCCATCCTGCGCCTAAACCCCGGATCGGCCCCTGCGCCGCCCGTGAGGCTCGGGCGCAGCGAAATGTGGATAAATTGCGCGCCGTCGACAAGATTGCCATTGTCGCTTTGTCGTTGTCACTGCTCCTAGGCGGCTGCACCTCGGGTGACGGCGGGAAGCCTCCCATGACGATGCCAGCCACGATGGCCTCGTCCTCGGCCGGTATGGTTACTAGTGCACCGTTGGAAACCGCCACAGCTTCTGAAACTTTGCCGGTCTACTGGTTGGGCCGCAGTAACGACGACGTGTTCCTCTACCGGGAATTCCGATCCTCAAATAGTGCCGATGAGCCGATCGTTTCCGCTCTGCGGACCATGATGAGCGGCAAACCCTTGGACCCAGACTATTTCTCGCTCTGGAACGAACCTTCACGATTGGGCGCGTCCATCTCTGCCAAAAACGTCATCACGATTGACGTCTCGTCTGACGCCTTCGGAGCAAAGGTCGACGCCGGCCTCGCGGAGCGTTCGATCTCGCAACTCATCTACACCGCCACGGCCGCTGCCGCGATGTCAGGTCTCGTTGACACCAGCACACCCATCCAGGTGTCCGTGCTGGTTGACGGGCACACCGGTTATAAAGCGTTCGGTCACGTCCCGCTGGACAAGCCAATGACCCGCAACCCCACCTTCGTGGCCCCCGTGTGGATCATAGACCCGAGCCATGGCACCACGTACAAAGACCTCCCTTTGAAGGTCACTGGTCAGGGCGTGTCCCCAACTGGCACCTTGGCATGGTCCTTGTCGCTCATGAAGGACGGTTCAGTGTCCGGGGAGTACCTCAGCGGGACCGTGAAGATTCCGCAGGGTCCCAACGAACTAGGCGAGTTCACCTTCAATTTGGTTCCTCCGCCTGGAACCTACCAGCTCTCGATTTTCATCGATGACCCTTTGCAGCCAGGACGTAAGATCGGGCTCGACACCAAACTCGTCACTATCGCTAACCCTTAAGGTACTAAGAGCTTTGGTGCTGCCGCGCTAATGGGCCCACGCGTCCGAGGGACCCGCGACGAGCCAGCAACTTGTGGAGGCCGTGCTGGGCCCACGCGTCCGAGGGACCCGCGACGAGCCAGCAACTTGTGGAGGCCGTGCTGGGCCCACGCGTCCGAGGAACCCGCGACGAGCCAGCAACTTGTGGAGGCCGTGCTGGGCCCACGCGTCCGAGGAACCCGCGACGAGCTAGCGAGTCGTGGGAGGACGTGGGGACCAGCGTCCCAGCTCTTGACTCAGAAGTACGACGGCGGCGGGTCCGGCAGTCGATGAGCGCAGGACATGGTGGCCCAAGAGTGCAGTTCGTGCCCCAGCTTTTGTGAACGCCTCAACTTCGGTAGCACTCATGCCACCTTCAGGGCCCACGATCATGACTACCTTTTGGGGCACCGCGGTTGTTGTACCGCTACCGTCGCCACTGACATCTCCTACTGGAAGCTCAGCCATCGAATCCTGCCATTGACGGGCAACTGCTGCCACCGAATCTGTGGCGTCTTCGTGCAAGATTAAGGCAAGATTGGCAGCTGCGATCTGTTCGCATACTCCTGCCGTTCCAAGCAGCGCGCCGACCTCCGGGATACTGGAACGCCGCGCTTGCTTGGCCGCCGCGGCAACGACCTGCCGCCACTTCTGTGGCCCTTTGACGGCTTTGTCCATCTTCCAGCGCACAATGGAACGCTCTGCCTGCCACGGCACCACCTCATCAATGCCAAGTTCTGTGGCCATTTCAATGGCCAGCTCATCCCGGTCTCCCTTGGCAAGTGCCTGGATCAAGGTGAAGGTAATGGGCTGAGCATCTTCATGGAGAACTTCCACGACCTGCACCGTCAGCAGCCCCTTCTCAGCGGTGCTGACGATGCAGGTCAAACGCAACCCTGCGCCGTCGCACAGGTCAACTGGCTCGCCCTGAGAGAGCCGCTTGACGGTGGTGGCGTGCCGGCCTTCGTCACCGCCGAGGGTGTAGCTCGAGCCGGGGAGAAGCCCGGCAAGCTCTGCGGGGTCGGCGAAGAAGACTGGATTACTCATGGCGCTTAGAGGTTGCCGAGCTTGTCACGCAGCTTGGCGAACATGCCTCCACTGGCGACAAGCTTTCCTTCGCTGAAGGTTTCCCCGCGCAGGGCGGCGAGCTGCTTCAAGAGAGCTTCCTGCTCGGCGTCGGGCTTGGTCGGTGTTTCCACGTGGACGTGCACCTTCAAGTCTCCGCGGCCGAATCCGCGCAGGTGGGTGACACCCAGGTTGCGCAGGTTGATGACTTCTCCAGCCTGGGTTCCAGGCTTGATGCTGATGGGCTGTTCGCCGTCGAAGGTTTCAAAGTTCAACTCGGTGCCCAACGCGGCAGCGGTCATGGGGACGCTGAGAGTAGCGTGCAGATCGTCGCCTTCACGCATGAAGTTCGGGTCGTTGTTGACCTTCATTTCCACATACAGATCGCCCGAGGGGCCGCCGGCGGGACCAGCTTCACCTTGATTGGCTAGCTGGATACGAGTGCCCGTGCCCACACCGGCAGGAACCTTAATGGTCAGGGTTCGGCGGTCGCGGACGCGGCCTTCGCCCATGCATTCGTTGCAGGGGTCAATGATCATGGTGCCGAAGCCCTGGCAGGAGTTGCAGGTGGCCAGCGTCATGACGTTGCCAAGAATGGAGCGCATGGGTCGCTGGACTTGGCCAGCACCGTGGCAAATATCGCAGGTGGTTGGTGAGGTACCCTGGCGGCAGCAGCTGCCTTCACAGGTGGGGCAGGTGATGGCTGTGTCGATTTCGAGCTTTTTGTTGACGCCGAACACCGCTTCGCGAAGTTCCACGCGCACAGTGATGAGGGCGTCTTGGCCACGGCGCATGCGTGATGCGGGACCGCGTCCGCCGCCACCGCCTCCGGAACCGCCGAAGAAGGTCTCAAAGATGTCTTGGAAGGCGAATCCTTCACCACCAAAGCCTCCACCGCCCCCGCCGCCAGCGTCGTTGCCGTTTTCATTGCCTGTGGTGTCGTAAACACGGCGCTTCTGCGGGTCCGACAGTACCTCGTAGGCGTGTGTGACGGCCTTGAAACGGTCCTGGGCATCCGGGGCGTCGTTGACGTCCGGATGTAACTTGCGGGCAAGTTTGCGGTAGGACTTCTTAATTTCCTCGGCCGTTGCGTCGCGGGCGACGCCCAATGCATCGTAATGGTTGCTCAAAGTGTTGCTTTCCTTTGTTGAATCGGTGGCCGTTTAGCCAGCCAAAATTCTCGATAAGTACTGGGCCACGGCGCGAACGCTGGCCATAGTGTTGGGGTAGTCCATCCGGGTAGGACCGACCACTCCGAGTTTGGCGTTTTCGCCACGCACGTAACTGGTGGCCACCACGGAAGCTTCTGCCAGGGAATCGTGCGGGTTTTCACGGCCAATGACCACAGCCATGCCCAACGAGTCCTGAGCCATTGCTTCCAGCAGCCGCAGCAGCACCACTTGTTCCTCCAGTGCGTCCAAGACGGGGCCAATGCTCAGGGGGAAGTCATTGTTGGAGCGGGCCAGATTAGCTGTCCCTGCCATGACGATGCGGTCTTCTCGAGCGTTGTGTGCCAGCAGTGCCAGTCCTTGGGCCAACCGGGCCGCCGCTGCCTGCTCTGTTGCCGGTACGTCCAGTGGAATCCTCACCACCGCTGCCGGAAGCTGGGCCACGGTCAATCCATTGAGGCTGGCCATGAAGACTCTTCGCAGATTAGCGAGGACCTCCTCATCCACGGCCGCGCCAAGGTCAATCACGTTTTGTTCCACTTTGCCCGAGGCTAGGATCAGCACCACCAGCACTCGGTGGGCTGCCAACGAAACGAACTCGATGTGCCGCACCGTGGATGCAGTAGTGCGCGGGTACTGAACTACTGCAACTTGGTTGGTCAGCTGTGCCAGCGTTCGAACTGTGCGTTCCAAGACGTCGTCAAGATCAGTTGGACCGTCCAGTAACACGGAGATAGCGCGCCGCTCGGCGGCTGAAAGTGGCTTCACCGATGCCAGCTGGTCCACGAAAAGACGGTAGCCCTTGTCAGTGGGGATACGCCCGGAACTGGTGTGCGGAGCGGTAATCAGCCCCTCCTCTTCCAAAGCGGCCATGTCATTGCGGATGGTGGCACTGGAGACGCCCAGATGATGCCGTTCCACTAACGCTTTGGAGCCAACAGGCTCACGTGAATGCACATAGTCTTCGACAATAGCCCGCAGAACTTCCAATCTCCGAGGTTCACTCATTCTCAGCACCTCCTTTCCGCCATCGCATCTTCACTGCATGTTCTTTACTGCATGTTCTTTGGATCGTCACCGCATCCGGCCGTTAAAAGGCACGCCCGGTGGCTCCTGATAGCTTTTCTATTAGCACTCTACCCAACCAAGTGCTAAGTCTAATACTTTTTCCAAGCACTTACCCCTGGCTTATTCACACCCTGCCCACACACGCCATGCCCCCATACGGCACGTGCCACAAGGCTAGGCACAGCACGCGATAGCATGGCTTTTCACCCTGCAGCGTTCGCCATGAGCGTTGCCTTGAGCACCAAAAGTCAGGTTCTTGCATGCATTTCAATGACGTACCTCACCATCAGTGGGGTCCCCAAGATCTCAGTGCCCCACCCGAACGAGTGCTGCCCAAGGTGGAGGCCCGTTCCGGGCTTGTTGTTGAAGACGTGCAAACGGGCTGGGTGGGAGCTGTGGTGCGTCTTGAGAAATCCGGGGGCATGCACATTGTGGAACTTGCCGATCGGCGCGAGAAGATCCGGGCCTTCCCTCTCGGATTCGGCTTCCTGCTCGAAGGCGAGCCAGTGGAACTCATCGCGCCAACGGTGGCGGCAACCAAAAAGACCCTGCGCACCGCCTCAGGATCGGTCAAGGTCACGGGCGACCGCGCCAAGGTCGCTAAGGCCAGCCGCATCTGGGTGGAGGGCAAGCACGACGCCGAACTCGTCGAGAAAGTCTGGGGAGACGATCTGCGGGTGGAAGGAATCGTTGTAGAACCGCTTCGAGGCATTGATGACCTAGCGGCCGCCGTGGCCGACTTCGGCCCCGGCCCGAACCGTCGTTTGGGCATCCTTGTGGACCATTTGGTGTCTGGCTCGAAGGAAACACGGATTGTGGCCAATCTCATGCAGGACCCTCGGGTCAGGGCAAACGTCCTGGTCGTGGGCCACCCCTACGTCGATGTCTGGCAGGCCATCAAACCTGCCACTCTGGGAATCCCTGCGTGGCCGGTTATCCCGCGAACTATGGAGTGGAAGGCGGGAATCCTCCAAGCTTTTGGCTGGCCCCATACCACCGCCGAGGACGTTGGGTTAGGCTGGCGGCGATTGCTTTCCCGGGTGAGTTCATACTCTGATTTGGAACCCTCTCTCCTAGGCCGCGTCGAGGAAGTCATTGATTTCCTGACCGCACCAGTATCCTAGAGTGAGGGCCATGATCTATCACGCCCGTAGCTTCGCACGCTGAAAGGCCTGAAACTGTGAGCCAACCGGCCAACCAGAAGAACCAAAATAACCAAAATAACCAAAATAGCGGCAATGGTGACATACCCCTGCCGCCGCTCACACCGTCAGAAGACAAGCAGTGGGCTTTTATGTCCCATTGTGGCGGAATTCTTGGCTGTGTCCCGTCACTGTTGATTTACAAGTTCATGGCGCCCCGTGGCCGTTTCACGGCACAGGAATCCCAAGAGGCCCTGAACTTCACCTTGATCCCCACTCTTGTGGCAGTCCTGTTGAATATTACGGCTTTTGTGATTCACCTGATCAGCCCTGGATCCGGCACCATCTTCTCACTGCTAGCACTGCTAATCTGGGCTTTCTTGACAGTCTTCTCCATCATTGGCGCCGTGCGGGTCAACAACGGCCAGCCGTACCGCTACCCGTGGAATCCGCGCCTGATCAATTAATGCTTTTTCATGAGTTGCTGCATTAAGCACCGAAGGGGTCTAGCTCGCTGAGAGCTAGACCCCTTTTTTACCAGCTAATCCAGTAGCGCGCGAGTGACGGCGTCACCCAATAGCCGGCCCTTGAGAGTCAGCACCAGAGTACCGGCGAAGGCTTTCACCGGGTCAATGAGTTCTCCCGCAATGAGTCCAGCAACTGCCTTGCGGGCAGCCGGAGACAGCGTCGAAATCTCCAGGCCCTCATTCAACCTAGAGACCAGCATGATCCGTTCCAGCTCACGGGTATCAGCGTCGAGGGTTTCACGACCTGCTGCCGGGGAATCGCCGTTGTCGAGACGGTTTGCATAAGCCGTGGGGTGCTTGACGTTCCACCAGCGCACGCCACCCATGTGCGAGTGGGAGCCTGGCCCAATCCCCCACCAGTCATCCCCGCGCCAGTAGGCCAGGTTGTGCTGACATGCGTCTTGCGGTGTCCTGGACCAGTTACTGACCTCATACCAAGACAAACCTGCCTCTTGAAAGAGCCTGTCAGCTAGTTCATATTTGGCGGCGTGGTCGTCATCGTCAATATTGGGGACCTGACCGCGGCGAATCTGGGCAGCGAGCTTGGTGCCTTCCTCTACGATCAGGGAATAGGCAGAAATGTGGTCCGGCTCGTAACTCAACGCGGTGCGCACCGAGGTTTCCCAGTCCACGAAGCTCTCCCCCGGCGTCCCATAGATCAAATCAACGCTCACGCGCAGACCAACCTCACGCGCCCAAGCAACCGCCTGCGGGACCTTGTCCGGGTTATGGGTTCGGTCCAGCACTTTGAGCACGTGCGGTACAGCCGATTGCATGCCGAAGGATACGCGAGTGAATCCGCCGTCGAACAATTCTTGCAGAGACTCACGGGTAACCGAATCCGGGTTAGCCTCGGTGGTCACCTCGGCGCCATCCTCAATGCCCCACTGCTCAATGGCAGCGCCCAAGATGCTGGTGAGATCACTGGCCGGCAACAGAGTGGGTGTGCCGCCGCCAAAGAAGACTGTGCTCAGCTTCCTCGATGGAAGGCCCGAGGCCACCATGGCACGGGCAGCAAATTCCACCTCTCGCACAGCGGTTCCGGCGTAGGCATCCTGGGATGCGCCACCGCCGAGCTCAGTAGCCGTGTAGGTGTTGAAATCGCAGTAGCCGCAGCGCACAGCGCAAAAGGGAATGTGCGCGTACAGGCTAAATTTGCGGCTCGTCGCACCGACAGCGGCCTGCGCGGGCAGGACGCCGTCGGCCGGAGCCGGATCCCCGAGGGGTAGCGCAGAGGGTCTCACTTCTTTGCTTTGTCCTTGGGGGATTCACTGGTGGTCAAGGCGGCGATGAAGGCTTCCTGCGGGACTTCTACACGTCCCACCATCTTCATGCGCTTCTTACCTTCCTTCTGCTTTTCGAGGAGCTTGCGCTTACGCGAAATATCGCCACCGTAGCATTTGGCCAGAACGTCCTTGCGGATGGCGCGAATGCTTTCGCGGGCGATGATGCGTGCACCAATAGCTGCCTGAATGGGCACCTCGAATTGCTGGCGCGGGATGAGCTCACGCAGCTTGCCGGTCATCATGACACCGTAGGCGTAGGCCTTTTCGCGGTGCGTGATGGCGGAGAATGCGTCAACTTGTTCGCCCTGAAGAAGGATGTCGACCTTGACCAGATCGGCGACCTGATCGCCGTCGGCCTTCCAATCCAGTGAGCCGTAGCCCCGTGTCTTGGACTTCAAGATGTCAAAGAAGTCGAAGACAATTTCAGCCAGCGGCAGGCGGTAGCGGATCTCGACGCGGTCCTCGGAAAGGTAGTCCATGCCACCTAGAATGCCTCGGCGCGTCTGGCACAGCTCCATGATGGCGCCAACAAACTCGGTGGGAGCCAGAATGGTTGCGGCGACCATGGGCTCGCGGACTTCGGCAATCTTGCCCGAGGGGTATTCGCTGGGGTTGGTAACGTGCACAACCTTTTTGTCTTCCAACGTGACCTCGTACTCCACGTTGGGGGCAGTGGAGATCAAGTCCAGATTGTGTTCGCGTTCCAGGCGCTCACGGGTGATTTCCAAGTGCAACAAGCCCAGGAAGCCAACACGGAAACCGAAACCCAGCGCAGCCGATGTCTCGGGTTCGTAAATGAGCGCAGCATCATTGAGCATGAGCTTTTCCAGCGCGTCGCGGAGCACGGGGTAATCCGTACCGTCCATGGGGTACAGGCCGGAAAAGACCATGGGCTTGGCGTCGTGGTAACCGGCCAACGCTTCGGTGGCGGGCTTATGGAAGGTGGTGACAGTGTCACCAACCTTTGACAGGCGAACATCCTTCACACCCGTGATCAGGTAGCCCACCTCGCCCACACCCAAACCAGTGGAAGGCTTGGGTTCAGGCGAGCTGACACCGATTTCCAACAGCTCGTGCGTGGCGCGGGTGGACATCATCTGAATTTTTTCGCGCGGGCTCAGACTGCCGTCAATGACGCGGACGTAGGTGACCACGCCGCGGTAGGTGTCGTACACGGAGTCGAAGATCATGGCGCGTGCCGGAGCGTTTGGGTCACCCTTGGGTGCCGGCAGATCACGAACAATCTGATCCAACAGCTCTTCCACACCGGCCCCGGTCTTGCCGGACACCATCAACACATCCTCGGGCTTGCCACCGATGAGGTTGGCCAGCTCGGCAGCATACTTCTCAGGCTGCGCGGCCGGGAGATCAATCTTGTTCAAGACCGGAATGATGGTGAGGTTGTTCTCCATGGCCAAGTACAGGTTGGCCAGAGTCTGAGCCTCAATACCCTGCGCGGCATCCACCAGCAGGATGGCACCTTCGCAAGCGGCTAGAGAACGGGAAACTTCATAGGTGAAGTCAACGTGGCCCGGGGTGTCGATCATGTTGAGGCAGTATGCCGTGCCATCAACTTCCCACGGGATACGAACAGCCTGTGACTTGATGGTGATGCCGCGTTCGCGCTCAATGTCCATGCGGTCAAGGTATTGTGCCTTCATGTCACGCTGCTGAACCACTCCGGTGAGCTGGAGCATCCTATCGGCCAGGGTGGACTTGCCGTGGTCGATGTGGGCGATGATGCAAAAATTCCTGATGATCGCCGGATCGGTCTGGGCGGGCACCGGGGCAGTGCGGGCCATGGGTGACACTAGGGTTCCTTACTGTTGCATGAACGCAGGGATAACGGCTGATGCGCCGAACCGTGCAGGGGTTATGGCCGCGTGTTAGACAGGCGGACACTCATTGCCATCAAGTCTCCCACGTTTACCCCGCCACGGCAGAACGCACCACCCTCAAGAGCTCTGGTATTCGTTACCCTAGAAACCATGGCATCGACTTCCGAGCACATTTTCAAGTTCCTCCGGTCTCTGGCAGGGGCGCTTCTAAGCCCCAGGAAAACCTCCCCCAAAAGCAGGACCGGCCATAAGACATCGACTCCCAAGCCGTCTGGCTCCTCAAGCGCAAGACCAGCAGGCCGCCCCGCCGCCCGCCCGACGTCGGGCTCCCCCACCACCGGACTCAGCGCCCCTTACCCAGGAGACTTCCGCGGGACAGCCTCCGTGGCCTATTCCCCCAAGCCCGACGGCGCGGCGGACCCTGGTGAGATTGTGTGGACGTGGGTTCCCTATGAAGAAGACCACAGCCAAGGCAAGGATCGGCCCGTTCTCATTGTGGGCAAGTCCGGGAAATATCTGCTGGCTCTGATGATGACGAGTAAGGACCACGACAACAACCGTCGCGGCGACAACGACTACATCGATATTGGCTCCGGGTCCTGGGATAAGCAAGGACGGGACAGCGAAGTGAAGCTGAACCGAATTCTGCAGGTCTCCGCCCGTGATTTGCGCCGCGAAGGAGCCGTCCTCGAGAAGAAGCGGTTCAGCGCCGTAGCTACCGGTCTACGCCAGCGACACGGCTGGAAGTAAGCTGCGCGCGCTGACGGGCCAGTTGTGGGGCAAAATCTGATAAAGTTGTTCCTTGTGTGTATCCGTGCAGGTCGGCGGATGCAACAGCTTGGCCAGACGTTCACCATAATTCGAGCATCCCCACGCCGCTGTCGACGGCCAAGCTACGCCCTCTACGACCGAATTTACGTATCAAAAGAGAGTTATACATCGTGGCTAATATCAAGTCTCAGAAGAAGCGCATCCTGACCAACGAGAAGTCGCGTCAGCGCAACCTCGCCGTTCGTTCAGGCGTCAAGACTGCTGTCCGTGCAGTAAACGTGGCAGTAATCGCAGGCGACAAGGATGCAGCAGCAGCCGCACTGGTGAATGCCGGCCGCAAGCTGGACAAGGCTGTCAGCAAGGGCGTTTTGCACGCCAACAACGCTGCCAACCGCAAGTCAGGTCTCGCTGCGAAGGTTAACGCCCTCTAAGCTAAGCCGACCCGCTTCGCAACTCAAATGTTGGACCCTCGCCATTTTGGTGAGGGTCCTTCATTGTTTAAGCCACCATTGAGAGAGTCCGCTAGAGCAGATGCGGGTTAGTGGCCAACACAGGTTGGCGGATGCTGCTCTAACGGGGTTCAAGTCTGGCGGGTTCTGAGCTATAAGCCGGCCTCAACTCTAGCGCCGGGAGCCCTAGCGCCTGGCCGCCGTAGCAATCACAGTCACGGCGCGTTCCACTGCGTAGACCGGATCTTTGGCCGCACCTTTGACCTGGGCGTCGGCCTCGGCCAATACCTTGATGGCTGTCACCAGCGCCGGACCGCTCCAATGGCCAGCATCGCGACGTGCTGCATCCACCTGCCACGGGCTCATGCCGAGATCGCGGGCAAGCTGGGCGGAACTTCCGCGTAGCAAATATACCTTGGCCACCTGCCGCACCTTCATAGCCAACGCCGCTACTAGTGGCACTGGATCCACTCCAGTGGCAAGGGCATGCCTGAGCGCGGACAAGGCCACGGGGGCATTACCGGCAAGAGCAGCGTCCGCGACCCGAAAAGCGGTGGCCTCGACTCGGCCACCATAATATTTATCGACGTCGTCGCTGCTAACCATGCCGGTGGTGTCAGCGATCAGCTGGGAACAGGCAGCCGCTAACTCCGACAAGCTTGCGCCCACGGCTGCCACCAAGGCGCGGACGGCCTGCGCATCGATTCTGCGCTTATTCAACGAGAACTCCGCACTGACAAACTGCGACTTCTCGGCATCTTTTTTCAGCGGCTGGCACTCAATGCGAGGAACTCCCAGGGCCTTCAAAGCATCCAGCAGTTTCTTCCCCCGGGTGCCTCCACTGTGGGTCAACAGTAGGGTGACATCCGGGGCGGGATCCTTGATGTAGGCCAAAGCGTCCTGCGAGAAATCATCGCTCATACTGGCCAGACCGGCCACCTCAATGAGCTTGGGTTCACTGAACAGCGAAGGGCTGGCAACCATGCTCAATTTGCCCGCCGTGTAAGCAGCAGCATCGAGCGAGGTCAGTTCAATGGCCGGATCCTGAGCCCGCAATTTTCGGCGGACGTCATCGGTGGCCCGGCTGGCAATGAAGTCTTCAGGGCCAAACAGGAGCATCACCGGTGCCATCGGAACATCTCGCCAATCGGCGCCACCGGAAGGCCGCTGGGTAGTTCTCGGAGCCGGGCTCACTGGCCACTTCCTATCCACTCAATATTCACAGCATCTACTGTGCCACTGACGGGCACTGTTTCCCAACCTGTCCTGGGGCCTTCGGCCAATCAGAGTGTCACTGCTGGCCATCTCTCAAAGTTGCAGCACCGCCGCACTCCACCACGCGGCAGCTCCGGTAGCGAAGACCAGTGCAGCAGCAAACCCGTGGTCGCGCCACCGTACGGGCAGCAGCTCTCGCATCCGCACGGCAACAGCACGGGCACGATCCTTCTCCACCACAGCAAAGAGAACGCCCAGTACCGCGGCATTCAGCAGCGACATGAGCACCACTCCCTGGATACCCGTCGGCCATGGCAGGCTGGCTGCGGGCCAGGCCGACAGCGTGCGTGCCACGACGGCCACCCACCAGGCCCCGACTCCGCTAACAGCTGCGCAAAGCCCCGCTAGTGGTGGCGCCACGGCAGCCACCACCATACCCAAGGTGCCTACCGTGGTTACCAGTGCCACCACTGGGGCTGCCAGCATGTTCGCCGGAATGGTGTAGGGCGTTAGTCGGGCCTGCAGCAGCACAATGACGGGTGCACAGAACAGTTGAGCCGCTAGGGGAATGGCTACAGCCTGCGCCAACCACAGGGGAAGCATGACGGCCAACCAACGCACGCACCGCTGACCTAGAAGATGCAGCCCTAAAGTGGCCAGAACCGAGAGGATGAAAGCATAGTCGGCGGCCAGCCAGGGATCAGCTAGCAACAGCACCACAATGGAGACCGACAACAGGGTTCCCACTCTTTTAGGCCGTCCGCCCAGAATAGCCATGGCACCGATAGTCCCCATGACAGCGGCCCGCAACACGCTGGGATCCGGACCCACCACCAGAACAAATCCCAGCAGCCCCACACCCGAGGCAACAAAGGCCAGACTCCGCGGTGCTCGGAGCGATCGAAGACCCAGCATGAGGGAGGCCAATACAAGGGTGCAATTGGCTCCGCTGACGGCTGTCAGATGTGTCAGGCCAACCATTTTCATGGCGTCGTCGAGGCTACTGTCCATGCCGGCGCGGTCACCCATGACCATTCCCGGCAAAAGTCCGGCAGTATCGCCAGAGTTCTCTTCCCATACTGTTTGCACCGCCTGAACCCAGGAGCTGCGGATAGCGGTGACGGCCACTTGCGGCCCGCCTGACGCGGAGGTCACTGACTGTGGAATCGTGGATGGACGAAGGAACCCGGCGACCGATTCATGTTCTGCTGCCGGCGCAATGGAACCGGCAGTAACAGCAGTATCGCCAGGCTGGAGCCTGGCCCACTCCAATCCTGCAACAACTCGAATAGGCAGCCCTCCCACCAGTGTTTTGCCCTTGGCTTGAGCCTGGACCACCACGGCGTCAAATGCCACCCGAGGTGAACCGTTGCCTGCGCCCAATCGTCTAGGTGAAGTCTCCACTTTCAGGGTTATTACCAACACCTCGCCACGCTCTACAGCCTGAGCTATTGGGGAGGCAGCCGCACTCCAAGAGCGCAGCCCCGCCGAGGCCAAGACGCCCAGAATGCAGACCGCGGACAGGATAGCCGTGGGTGCCGCTGCTCGTAGTAGAACCAAAGCACCATCGCTCCGCGGAACAGGACGTCCGGCACCAGCTGTCCCCGGACTAGTATTCCTCGCACTCCCCGCTGGTCTCGCTGGTCTCGCTGGTCTCGCTGGTCTCGCTGGCCCACCCAACCGTCGGCGCCATTGAGCAGCGACGAAGACCCCCAGCAAGCCCAGTGCGAGCAGCAGTGCGCAGCCGGCGATGCGCTCCCAGGGCATCATCATGGCAGCAGCAGCGCCAGCCCACGTCCCCACCACTGCCGGCAGCAACCGGGCATCTGCTCTTTTATGACGCTCGGTCTCTGCCTGCCCGGCATGAGCGTCGGCAACCCGACGCCGCAGATCCTGCAGGTGCAACAACAATCGCGTACGTAACGCTTTGGCCGGTACCGGCTCCATGTCCCCGACGGCTGCACGGGTGAACTTGGCCCAGCGCGGTTCACGGACCCTCATGAGACCGTGACCGAATCACGTAGGCCGGCCAGCAGCTTCGCTCCGATCCCGGCCACCGCGTCGAGTGCGTCCACCGTGGCAAACTGGCCATGCTCAGTGCGCCACGACACGATCCGTTCGGCGAGAACGGGGCCAACACCTGGCAGGGTTTCCAACTCGGCCGCAGAAGCAGTGTTCAGGTTGAGCTTCCCCTGCGTCCCGGAAGGACTGCTTCTCGACGCTCCCGGCGACTGCTCCGGAGCCCGCACAGCCCCCGGAAAAGGCTGCAAGGCGGCCGCTTGTTCCTGAGTGGGGATGAACACCTGCACTCCATCGAGAAGCGGGGCCGCCAAATTCAGGGCCGCCAGTTCCGCAGTGGGAAGGGCTCCCCCAGCTGCCTCGACCGCTGCCGAGACTCGGCTGCCCGGATCCAGCGCGAACACGCCAGGATTCTTCACAGCTCCAACAACATGCACCACCAACAACGGCTGCTCGGTAGCTCCTGCGGAACGCTCAACTCCACCAGCAGCTCCACCAGCATCCCCGACACCTGGGGTACTTCCTGAGCCGCCCATTGCGGGATCAACAGCCTCTGCAGAAGCAACGGCGCCGGAAGATGGAGCCACAGCTGCAGATGCGTCCAGGGGCGGGACCGCAACTTTTCCGGCGGTTTCCGAGGCCAGCTGCGCTGATGCATTCTGCACCCCAGCCGATTCGATCCATAGGACACCCAAGGCGGCGGCCACCATCGCCAGCACCACCACTAGGGAGCGCACGGGAACAACCCAACGAGGTCCGTTCCACTGGCGCAAACCTCGACGGCGGCCCGCTCCACTGTCAACATCAGAGTTGCCTGTGTTGAAATCGGCGAAGCTCGCTCCCCCGGCAGCGTCAGCATCGCGGCCGGCACGATTGCTCGCCTGCCGCATCCACTGGGCTCGTGGGCTGCGCTCTTTCATGAACCAACCGTAGACTTCTGCACGGTGGCGAGCATGCCCGTTTTGCGCTTCTGTGACGAGCTAAGAAGTCAGCTACCGCTGTGGAGGAACGAGGGCCCTTGAAACGACCACAACCAGTACGCCCAGACCTGCGTGAGCGGCCAGAACGGCCGGCAAACGGGTCATAGTGACACCCGTCAACCCTGGTGAGCCAGCCTTCAAGGAATCTCCCAGTAAGCGGGCCTGGGACTCGTTGCCAAAATGGTGCAGGCTGATTCGAGTCTCTGCGGTGCCTCGGGCAGCAATCTCGGCTGCGGCCAGCGCCTCAAGACGGGCGATGGCCTTGGCAGCAGAGCGCACCTTCTCCAAAGGAATAATGGCGCCGTCCTTAATGGCGAGAATGGGTTTGATGTCCAGCACGGTCCCAAACCAGGATGAGGCAAGGCTGATACGTCCGCCACGTCGTAATTGCTCAAGACTCGGTACGTAGAAGAAGATCGCGGTGGTGGCAAAAGCGCTCTGCGCTGCAGCAATCACGGCTAGGGCGTCCTCGCCGCGCAGCGTTGATTCCACCGCGGCTTGGACTCCCCTGCCCTGACCCATACCAACGGTTGCCGAATCCACAACATGAACAGGTATCGGTGAACGGTCCGCTGCAAGCTGGGCAGCGTCCAGTGTTCCCGAGAGTTTCTTTGACAGGTGCAGGGAAACGATCTGCGTGAATCCGGCATCAGCGGCAGCCTTGTAGGCACGTTCAAACTGGCCAGGAGAAGGCCGCGACGTTTTGACTGGTTGCCCCGAAGCCAACGCCAAAGACATGTGGACTTCCAATTCCGCGTCATCATCTGAATACACATTCGAACCGATGATAAGAGGAATGGGCACCACGGTGAGCACACCGGAACCAGCAATCTCAGCAACCCATTCCGGCGGTAGTGCTGCGGCAGAATCTGTGACGATGGCTATGCTGGGCCGGGGCGGAGCTGCTGGCCCAGCCGAAAGATCTACGTCTAAGACGTCACGAGGTTTGGTGGGTTTGGGGCGTATCCGGCCTACCTGCTGCCGCAGCCACGTGCTTGCGGTGGATGCTTCATTCATTGCAGTCTTCCCCTTCCCAACAAGTTCCATACTGCAAGTTCAATACTGCAAGTTCCATGCAACAAGTCCCGCGTAGTGAATGCCGCGGAACCAGCGAAAAACAAAGTGCCCAAGCCCGGAAGGGGCGAGGGCACTTTGCGTGGTGCTGCTTTTACACGCTGTTTCTTCGCTGACTAGGCCGGAACGATATTGACCAGCTTAGGCGCACGGACGATCACTGTGCGGATTTCCAGACCAACAAGTGCCTTTTGGATCGTTTCCGAGCCCAGAGCCAGCTCACGGAGTTCATCCTCAGTGATATCTGGGGATACTTCCAACCGGTCCTTGACCTTGCCCTTGATCTGAACGATCGCGGTTATGGTCTGCTGCACCAGCAACGCCTCGTCAACGGCCGGGAAGCCAGCGTTGGCAACGGAAGCCGGGTGACCTAGGGTTTCCCACATGTCTTCGGCCGTGTACGGGGCGAACAGGCTCAGGATAATGGCCACGGCTTCAGCCGCTTCACGCACTGCAGGATCAGCAGCACCGGCACCGGTATCGATGGCTTTACGGGTGGCGTTGACCAATTCCATGAGCTTAGCTACCACAACGTTGAACTTGTGGCCTTCCAGCAGGGCCTTGGCGTCGTGGACCGTGCGGTGCGTCAAGGAACGCAGTTCAGTGTCCCCACCAGCGGCCGGGGTGCCCGGTTCGGTGGCTACGTCACGGGCCAGGCGCCAGGCGCGGGCCAGGAACTTAGCCGAACCCGACGGCGAAACATCCGCCCAGTCGACGTCGTCCTCGGGAGGGCCGGCAAAGATCATGGTGAGGCGGACGGCGTCGACCCCGAACTTATCCAGCTGCTGACCCAAGTCAACACCGTTACCCAAGGACTTGCTCATGGCCTTACCACCATTGAGCACCTGGCCCTGGTTCAGCAGCGCGCTGAAGGGCTCGGTGGCTTCGAGCAGGCCAAGATCGTGGATGACCTTGGTGAAGAAACGCGCGTACAGCAGGTGCAAAATGGCGTGCTCAACGCCACCCACGTACTGACCAACGGGCATCCAGTCGTTAACCTTGGCCGGATCGAACGGGCCTTCGGTGTACTCCGGCGAGGTGAAGCGCAGGAAGTACCAAGAGGAGTCCACGAATGTGTCCATGGTGTCGGTGTCGCGCTTGGCGGGCTTGCCACAGGACGGGCAATCCACGTTGACCCAATCCTGCGCTGCAGCCAGAGGGCTGGTGCCCTTAGGGGCGAGGGCCTCGCCGCGCAGATTCTCCGGCAGACCTACAGGCAGCTGCTCGTCCGGAACCGCAACTTCGCCGCAATCGCCACAGTGAATGATCGGGATGGGTGTGCCCCAGAAACGCTGGCGGGACAGCAACCAGTCACGCAGACGGAAGTTGACGAACTTCTCGCCTGTGCCCAACTTCTCGAGCACTTCGATGGCGGCCGGGATGCCCTCAGCCTTGGATAGACCGTTGAGCGCGCCGGAGTTGATGAGCGTGCCTTCGCCGGTGGAGGCGATGCCGGTCTCGGCGGGATCTTCCATGCCGGTGTCCAGCACTGCGCGGATAGGCAGGTCGAAGGCCTTGGCGAAATCCAGATCACGCTGATCGTGAGCAGGCACGGCCATGATGGCTCCGGTGCCGTAATCGGCCAGCACGTAATCGGCGGCCCAGACGGGCAGTTTTTCACCGGTCAGCGGGTTGATCGCATACCGGCCGGTAAAAATACCGGACTTGGGTCGGTCCGTGGCCTGGCGCTCAATATCGCTCAGCGCTTTGACTTGTTCGCGGTATTCGGAGAGCGCTTCAGCGTGCTCAGCGGTCACTAGATCCAGAGCCAACGGTGCATCTGCGGCCACAACGAAGAACGTTGCCCCGTACAGGGTGTCCGGACGAGTGGTGAAGACCGTGAGCTCCTGCTGCACCTTCTCTTCGCCGGCCGCTTCAATCACGAAGGTGACGTGGGCGCCTTCTGAGCGACCAATCCAGTTCTTCTGCATGGCCAGCACGCGGTCCGGCCACTGGCCCTTGAGCGCGTCCATGTCATCGAGCAGGCGGTCGGCGTAGTCGGTGATCTTGAAGTACCACTGGTTCAGGGACTTCTTGGTCACGATGGCGCCGCAGCGTTCGCAGGCGCCGTTGACAACCTGTTCATTAGCGAGCACGGTCTGGTCCGTGGGGCACCAGTTCACGGGTGAGTTCTTGCGGTATGCCAGACCTTTTTCGTGGAAACGCTTAAACAGCCACTGCGTCCACCGGTAATACTCAGGGTCGGAGGTCTGTAGGCGGCGGGACCAGTCCACGGAGATGGCGTAACGCTTGAACGACTCCGCCTGCGTATCAATGTTGGTGTACGTCCACTCGCTGGGGTGCGCGTTGCGCTTGATGGCCGCGTTCTCTGCGGGCAGGCCAAAGGAGTCCCAGCCGATCGGGTGCAGCACGTCATAACCTAGCTGGCGCCAGTAACGCGAGACCACATCTCCCATGGCGAACGCTTCGGCGTGACCCATGTGCAGATCACCCGAAGGGTACGGGAACATATCCAGAACGTAGCGGCGTTCCTTGGAACCGTCGTCAAGGGGTGTGAAGACCTTAAGCTCGTCCCAGATGGCCGGCCATTTGGCTTCCATCTGGGCGAAACTGTAGATGCCCTCTTCGCTGTTCTCTTCAGTCTGCGACTGCACGCTCACGTACCCTGCCTCTTTATTCATCATTGGCTTTTGTTCCTTCTAACTGGCTGCTCACACACAAAAGCCCCTCGACATGGCAAGGGGCGCACCGCACAATAAGTGCGGCTAAATAAGAAGGAGAATTGTATGCACCCCATTACTTTACCGCACTTACAAAACTAAAGACCAAGGCTGAAACGTGGTGTTCGACGCCGGGTTGCTCCCCTATACGCCGAACCCGCCGTGGGTTTAGTGCATGTGTCCACTGGCGCCGATCTCATGGTCAGTTGGGCGCAGGGCGGCAGTTTAAAGCACGACGGAAGTATTAAAGCACGACGGCGGGACACCAAAGTTACATGGCGCCCCACCGTCTAGCATTTGTTGCTGTTGCCCTTATTAGAGGACGTCCTCATCCACCCAATCCATGGACTTCGTGACTGCCTTCTTCCAGAGGCGCATCTGGCGATCACGCTCGGCGGGCTCCATCTGAGGCTCCCACCGCTTGTCCTCGGACCAGTTGTTGGACAGCTCGCCCAGGTCTTTCCAGAAGCCCACAGCCAAACCAGCCGCATATGCTGCGCCCAGAGCAGTGGTTTCGGTGACCTTGGGACGGATCACCGGAACGCCGAGGATGTCAGCCTGGAACTGCATGAGCGCGTCATTGGCGACCATGCCGCCGTCGACCTTGAGCTCGGTCAGATCAACACCAGAATCAGCGTTGACCGCATCAAGCACCTCGCGGGTCTGGAAAGCGGTGGCTTCCAGAGCGGCCCGGGCAATGTGATTCTTGTTCACAAAACGGGTCAGGCCCACAATTGCGCCGCGGGCATCTGCACGCCAGTACGGCGCAAACAGGCCGGAGAAAGCGGGGACAATGTACACGCCACCGTTGTTCTCAACCGCTGCTGCCAACTCCTCAACCTCAGGAGCGGACTTGATCATGCCAATGTTGTCACGCAGCCACTGGATCAGTGATCCAGTCACGGCGATGGAGCCTTCCAACGCGTAATGCGGGGCGGCGTCGCCAAGCTTGTAGCCGAGGGTGGTCAGCAGCCCGTTCTTGGAGTGGACAATTTCCTCACCCGTGTTGAAGATCAAGAAGCAGCCGGTGCCGTAGGTGTTCTTGGCTTCACCCTGGTTGAAAGCGGCCTGGCCGAACGTTGCTGCCTGCTGGTCACCCAAGATGCCGGCAACGGGGACTTCACGCAGCAACTGGCTGCCGTGCACATGTCCATAGACCTCGGAGGAGGACTTGATTTCGGGCATCATCGACTTCGGCACACCGAAGACGGCCAAGATCTCTTCATCCCACGAGAGGGTTTCCAGATCCATGAACATGGTGCGCGAGGCGTTGGTGACATCGGTGATGTGCACGCCACCGTCGGTGCCCCCTGTCAGGTTCCAGGTAACCCAAGAATCGGTGTTGCCGAAGAGCAGATCGCCGGCCTCTGCCTTTTCGCGGGCGCCGTCAACATTGTCCAGGATCCACTTGATCTTGGTGCCGGAGAAGTAAGTAGCCAAGGGCAGGCCAACCTTGGCCTTGAAACGCTCCACGCCACCGTCGACGGCCAACTCATCCACAATGCTCTGTGTGCGGGTATCTTGCCACACGATCGCGTTGTAGACCGGAACGCCGGTGTTCTTGTCCCAGACAACAGCGGTTTCGCGCTGGTTGGTGATGCCGACACCCACAATGTCGTGACGAGTCAGGTTAGCCTGGGCCAGTGCGGTGCCAATGACCTCGCGGGTGTTGTTCCAGATTTCGGCGGCATTGTGCTCTACCCACCCGGCCTTGGGGAAAATCTGCTCGTGTTCCAGCTGGCCGGTGGATACAATGTTGCCGTCATGGTCAAACACGATAGCGCGGCTACTGGTGGTTCCTTGGTCAATGGCAATTACATACTGAGACATCTTTGTTTCCTTTGCTAATGATTCAAATGACGAACAGTGGTTCAGGGTCGCTAATTCAGGGTGCGACTAGTTCTCTGCTGCGAGGGGCTTGAGGTTGCTCTGCCTTAGCCCACAAGGAGCGGCAACCAGCTTGCTGCCGCACCGCCCAATGCGCCGCCGAGCAGCGGACCAACCACGGGAACCCATGAGTAGGACCAGTCACTTGAACCCTTGCCCTTGATGGGCAGCAGGGCGTGTGCAATACGCGGGCCCAGGTCACGGGCAGGGTTGATGGCGTAGCCTGTGGGTCCACCGAGGGAAGCACCGATACCAACAACGAGGAGCGCAACGGGCAGCGGGCCGAGCTCGGCCGGACCGTTTGCGAAGTGCAGGATCACAAAGACCAGCACAAAGGTGCCGATGACTTCAGTGACAACATTCCAGCCGTAGCTGCGGATGGCCGGGCCCGTGGAGAACACGCCCAACTTGGTGGCCGCGTCCGGTTCGCCGTCAAAGTGCTGCTTGTAGGCAAGCCAGCACGCCACGGCTCCGATGAAAGCGCCGAGCAATTCAGCACCGAAGTACATCATGGTTGAGGCGAAAGTAATGGCAACGCCGGGAGCATACTCATCAGCACCGCTGGAGAGAATACCGACGGTTACTGCCGGGTTGAGGTGAGCACCGGATTTAGCGGCGACGAAAACACCGGCGAAGACAGCCAAGCCCCAGCCCCAGTTGACGAGAAGGAACCCGCCAGAATTACCTTTAGTTCCTTTGAGCGCGACGTTTGCAACGACACCACAACCCAAAAGGGTGAGCATCATTGTTCCCATCACTTCGGATGCGAACACTATTCCAAGAGACATCTTTGACTCCGATTGTTTAGTTCTTACTTGAAGGGCCGGTCCGTTGTGACCGGCCCTCTTGAGCCCCCTTCGCCCCCCGGGGCTTAGGCAATCAAGCTTTGTACCTGGACGCCGTGGAAGCGTGCCAGAATATCGATGCTGTGGCTAATTTCCTGAGCCACTTTCTGCTCATTCCATCCCAGCGGGCCTGCCAGTGCGGCAGCGGTCTCGGCGAGCAGTTCACTGGTGACTAGACCGCGGAAGGCCAGGGAGGTGCGGCGGATCATGACGTCGATGAGGTGTCCGATTTGTTCGTTTTCAACCATGAACTCCACCTCGCGGTCGCTGAGTTCATTGGTGGAATCGAAGACCGTATCCACACCAGCATTCAGGTAGGCCAGCACCTGATCGGCGCGGGTACCGTAGCGGGTCAACAAGACTCCCGCCCGAGCGGCGTCGACCGTCTTGCTGGTGTGTGAGGAAATCCAGGATTCCACACCGGCGGTGGTTGCTGGGAAATTCACGCCGCCGCCGATGGGCAACTTGGCTGTGGAAACCTTTCGCGGCATGCCCAAGACGGCGAGGACGTCGTTGGTCATGTGCTCGGACAAGGCGCGGAAGGTGGTCCATTTGCCACCGACCAGACTCAGCACCGGAACGGACGTGCCGCCGATGCTGCGATCGGCGCGCTCAATGCGGTAGTCGCGAGAGACAAAGCCCGGCGCCGTTTCATCGTGGCGCGGCAACGGGCGAACGCCGGCGAAGCTGTAAACGATCTCTTCACGCGTCACCAAGACGTTGGGGAAGACGTGGCCAATGAGGTCGAAGAAGTAGTCGATCTCATCCTCGGTGCAGACCGCATCCTGGGTCATGTCAGCGTCCACGTCCGTGGTGCCGACAAGGACCCTATCCCCCATGGGGTAGATCAGCACGATGCGGCCATCGGTGTGCTCGAAGAAGATTTCCCGACCACCGCAGGCCGCTAGGAGTCCGGGGTGATCCAGCACGATGTGTGAGCCCTTGGTGCCGCCCATGAAGCGGGTGGCTGCACCTATGGCGGTGTTGGTCATATCAACCCAGGCACCGGTGGTGTTGACGATGACATCAGCGTTGAAGAAGAACTTTTCACCCGTGAGCTGGTCGGTGAGTTCCACGCCGTCGTTGGTGACTGCTGTGGCGGCCACGTAGTTGGTGGCACGAGCCTTGGTATCGGACTGCGTGGCGGCGGATCCAGTCCCTGCCGATGTAGCCCTGGCAAGGCCGGCCTTTTCGCCGTCCTGAAGTACATCCAAAGTCAGGCGCTCCGGGTTATGCACGGAAGCGTCGTAGTAGGTGGCCGCGTACTTGAGGTTGGCGGGCAGCTGAGGCAGTTCAGCAAGAGCCTTCTTGCGACCCTTGAAATCGTGACGGGGAACCGTGCCTCCGTCGCGAGAGAAGGCATCGTAAAGGGTCAGGCCGATCTTGATCAAGAAGGCACCGCGCTCCTGGGGCTTACCCTGCTTGTGCGTGAGGAATCGCATGGGCGCGCTCAGGATGCCGGAGAAGGTACTGAAAATGGGGATAGTGGTCTGCAATGGCTTGACGTAGTGCGGAGCGATCTTCAAGAGGCCATTACGCTCAACCACTGATTCCTTGACCAAACGGAATTCGCCATTTTCGAGGTAGCGGATGCCGCCGTGGATCATATGTGAGGAAGCTCCGGAAGCACCCTGGCAGTAATCCCCGCGCTCAACCAGGACCACATCTACACCCTGCAGAGCCAGATCGCGGAAGGTACCAACACCGTTGATCCCGCCGCCAATGATCAAAACACTCGCACGCGGTCGCTCCTTCAGGGCCTCAACTTGAGCTCGCACAACCGTTGGGGTTTCTTCCGCTGAATTGTTCATGCTTGTGTTGCCTAGGAGTCCCACGACGACCTCTTTCGAGTCCAGATAAATAGCGCCTTGCGCGCCTCTTCCCTTTATTGTTGGAACAATTGGAAAATATAGTCAACATGTTTGCACGAACGTGCAGAAAGGGGGAATGAACTGTGAGTTCCAAACGAACAAAACAGCAAGATGCCCTGCGCGCTGCACAAATGTACTACTTGCAAGATCAGACCATGGACGCCATTGCACGGGAGCTAAGAACGTCCCGCTCTACTGTTTCCCGGCTGCTCTCCACAGCCCGCGACAGCGGTCTGGTACAAATCCAAATCAAGACCCCCTCTGACAGGGCCCCTGAATTGGAACGCGTCATTCGCAAACGCCACCAGGTTGAGGTCCATGTCGTGCCGGTCTCGGACATGCTCAGTGAAGTTGAAGTCTTGGACCGGGTCAGCATGCAAGCCGCTCGCACCATCGGCCCACTCGTCGATTCCAACGCCGTCATCGGCGTCGCTTGGGGTTCCACAGTCAGTACCGTCAGCCGCCATTTGACGCGTAAGACCACCCACGGCAGCACCATTGTCCAACTCAACGGCGCCGGCAACACCCAGACCTCCGGCATCACCTACGCTTCAGAAATTATCCGCCGTTTCGGGACGGCGTACGGGGCCAAAGTTGAACAATTCCCCGTCCCCGCCTTCTTTGACCACGCCGAGACCAAAAATCTGATGTGGCAAGAACGCAGCGTCCGGCGCATCTTAGATCTGCAAGAACGCATGACCATTGCCATTTTCGGCGTCGGCTCCATGGATGCCGAAATCCCCAGCCACGTCTACAGCGGCGGCTACCTTGATTCCACCGATCTGGACGCTCTGGACGCCAGCGGCGTGGCGGGAGATGTGGCCACCGTTTTCTTCCGCTCGGACGGGAGCGATGACGGCATTGTGCTCAACTCACGCTCCAGCGGTCCTGATTTGGAAACTCTACGCAAGGTCCGGCGTCGTATCTGTGTGGTTTCCGGGCCAAAGAAAATCAAGGGGCTGCGCGGGGCACTCGCCGCGGGCTTGGTCACCGACTTGATTCTGGATGAATCCACTGCACGGGAACTGGTGGAGTTGTCCAGCCCCTCCAGCGATCCCATCTTCGGCTTTCTCAGCGGATTGGACGGCCTGTAGCCAGATCTAGGGGGTTCAAGGATTGCAAAGCGCGTGCCAATGCTGGCTCGAGGCTCAGTCTGGGTAAAGTTGAGGGTATGCAACCCTCCCCCAAACACACTCTCAATAATGGCGTAGAGATCGATGTCCTCGGCTACGGGGTCTACAAAGTTCCTTCCGAGGACTGCGCGGATCTGGTCTCAACCGCCCTGTCCACCGGTTACCGGACCGTGGACACGGCCGCCCTGTACGGCAATGAAGAGGGCGTGGGTGCTGCGATCCGCACCGCGGTTGCTGCTGGCACGCCGCGCGAAGATTTATTCGTCACCTCTAAGGTGTGGAACACCGAGCAGGGTTATGACTCCACCGTGGCCGCCTTCGACGCCAGCATGGAGCGCTTGGGCCTGGACTTTGTGGACATGTTCCTTATTCATTGGCCGTGCCCCGAACGGGGGCTGTTCATCCCCACCTACAAGGCGTTGGAAACCCTGTATCACGAGGGCCGGGTGCGTGCGATCGGCGTGAGCAACTTCGAGCCGGAGCATCTATCTCAACTGTTGGACGCCACCGATGTGGTGCCGGCTGTGAACCAAATTGAGCTTCATCCATGGCTTCCCCAGCACCGTCTGCGCGCCCTGCACGCCGAGCTTGGCATCGCCACGCAGGCGTGGAGTCCTTTAGCACGCGGTGCCATGTTGACCGATCCTGCGCTCCTGGCCATGGCTGCTGAGACCGGCAAATCCGTGGCTCAACTGGTGCTGCGCTGGCATGTCGAGTCCGGTCACCTGGTGATCCCCAAGGCCAGCTCGGCAGCCCGCATCGCTGAAAACCTGAACGTTTTCGATTTTTCCCTCACTGAAGCTCAGCTGTCGGCCATTAATAGCTTGGATCAGGACCGCCGTTCTGGCTCAAATCCGAATGTTGTGAACTGATTTGTCTGCCAGGAACAGTACGACGGCGCACCCCTCACCCATCGCTGTAGAACTTGCGGGCCGGGAGAGTGCGCACATCCGGACTGTGGACGGAACCCCTGTTCACTACTGGGAGTACGCGGCGGTTTCCCCCTCGCCAACCACCCGGACCATTGTGATGGTGCATGGGTTCCGCGGAGACCATCATGGGCTGGAGCGCGTGGTGGAGTTACTGCCGGGCCACCGGATCATCATGGCGGACCTGCCAGGCTTTGGAGCCTCACCCGCCTTTGCATCCGGTAAGCACGACATTCCGGGGTATGTAGCCTTCCTCGCCGCCTTCTTGGACACACTGGAACTCAGTCCGGACACGGTCCTTTTGGGTCATTCCTTTGGCTCGATTGTGGTCAGCCACTTTGTGGCTGCCCATCCGGGCCGGGTGTATCCACTGATCTTGGTGAACCCGATCGCTTCCCCCGCGTTGGAGGGGCCTAAGGGCATCATGACCAAGCTGGCCGTCTTCTACTACTGGGCATCTGCCAAACTGCCGGCATCACTGGGCAATGCTCTTTTGCGCAGCAAGCTCATTGTGTATGTCATGAGTGTGACCATGTCCAAGACACGGGACAAGCAATTGCTAGCGTTCATCCATGGGCAGCACCACGCGTATTTCAGCGGCTTCGCCAACCGGGACATGCTGCTGGAGTCATTTCAGGCCTCAGTCAGTGGCACCGTGCGGGAAGTTGCCACCTCGCTGGCTCTCCCGACCTTGCTGATTGCTGGCGCACAGGATGAGATCGCAACGCTCCCTCATCAGCACAAACTTGTGGAGATCCTGCCCGACGGCGAACTGGTTGTCATCGACGGAGTGGGCCATCTCATCCATTACGAAACACCCCAGCCGGCAGCAGCTGCCATCACTGATTTCCTTGAAAGGCACCCCGCCCCTTGAGCACCCCCTCTGCGGCCACCCCTGGCGAATCAGCCGGCAACCTTTCGCCGTCCCCTAAACCCAAGATCGTCATGGACGCCCGATTCACCCGCATGGATCACCACGATGGGATCAGCCGCTACGGCGCAAGTCTCATGGCCGCCGTCGCACCTCATGCCGAGGTGACCATGCTCATCCATGACGAACGTCAGCTGGCTCTGCTGCCAGATTTGCCTTGGGTGAAGATCAATTCTCCCCTGAGTCCACTGGAGCTGTTCGTCGCCCGGCATGTGAACAAGCTGGACGCCGATCTGGTGTTTTGCCCCATGCAAACTATGGGCAGCTGGGGGCGGAAGTACCCGCTAGTACTGACGCTGCACGATCTCATTTACTACGAGCACCCGGCACCTCCCGGCTTCCTGCCGGCGCCGGTGCGCGTGCTGTGGCGGCTTTATCACAAGGCATATTGGCCGCAACGGATGCTGTTGAACCGTGCCAATGTGGTGGCCACCATCAGTGACACCACGCTGTCTTTGATGCGCCAGCACAGACTCACCAAGCGTCCTGTTCGGATCATCGGTAACGCGCCGCAGGGTGATCGGACACCGCGGGATCCTGGGGCGACACCGGAGAGAACGCTCACGTATATGGGCTCTTTCATGCCGTACAAGAACGTGGAAACGCTAATCCGTGGCATGGCTGAACTGCCTGATTTCACGCTGAACTTACTGAGCAGAATTACCCCTGAGCGTCGCGCTGAGTTGGCGGCCCTAGTCCCTGCCGGGGCATCGGTGGTGTTCCATAATGGGGTAACTGACGCCCAATACGATGAGCTACTGCTACGCACCACGGCTCTGGTCACACTGTCCAAAGCCGAAGGTTACGGGCTTCCGCTGGTAGAGGCCATGGCGCTAGGGACACCCGTAGTGGTGGCCGATACCGAGATATTCCGCGAAGTAGGCGGCACTGCTGCCCACTATGTACCAGCAGATTCGCCGTTAGACTTCGCTGCTGCCGTGCGTTCTTTGGCTGACCCTGCTGACTGGGCTGCCTGTTCGAGCGCGTCCGTTGCCCAGGCGGCTACGTTCAGCTGGGATTCTTCCGCCCAGGAGCTGCTAGCCATAGCGCAGGAGCTTCGAGAGCAGCGATGACCCCACCACTCATCCGGGTTCACAAGAAGCCCCGCTTCGGCCTCCCCTGGGTGGCTCTTGTGCTGGGATTCGGGACAGTTTTCTTTGGTTTTCAGGGCTACCAGGCAGTAACGGCCACCCCCGAGGCTCAACTCGAGATAGTTGTCGAAGGCCAGCACGGCCTCAACATTTCCCAGCAGACGGTGGACGCGGTTGTCGGTGAGCCCATCAAAACCTGGCAGCCAATGCGCATGTTGGTCACGTCCCGGTTTCTGAGTTACGACGAGAAGAAGGGTCGCGAGGATCCTGGTGCTGATGTCATCTTGTCCACCACCATTGACGATGACCCGAGTAACAGGACCGAGCCTCGCCGATTCTCAGGTGCCGGGTTCTATCCCGCCACCGGGGACGAAGACGAGGATCTGCACTACACCTTCGAGATTCATAATGCCTACATGGACAATGTGGGTCTTGGACATGGCCCCAAGGCGGTAGCGGCAGCAGCTCAGCGCGCAACAGAAGTTCTGGACAAGGGACCTATACAATCCCCGTTCTTCTGGCTCATGGGATTGGTCATTGGTTTAGGTCTGACGATCAGCGCCTTGGCATTCTCTCTCCATCGACGCAAACGGCGCGAATCGATTTACCGTAGGTTGACCGTGGCCCAGCGGCTGCTGGCAGGTGTAGTTCTTGAACTCGAGGCCTTGGAAGTGAGCTACCTCGCCACGCCCGAGGATAAGCGAACAGCTGGATTCACCACTTCTTGGCGGGTGGTGCGTGAAGAATCCTTGAAGTTGGCTCGGACAGAGAATGCCGTTATCGAGGCGGTGTACGGCACTAAGACTGCGTTACAGCCTGCCACGACCACGCTTGTCGAAACGTTTGAGAGAGAAGCCCAACGTTTGGTGAGCCAAGCAGATGCGCTTATGGCTGCTGGCGTTGTCTTGGGAAGTCTCTCAGGGCTTCAAGGTGTTTTGGATCGGTTGGCAGCCCCAATGACCTTCGCGGCCAAAGAACTGTTGGCCCGGCTGGCTACCCGCCCTGAAGGAGCCGTCGCGAAAAAGCGCGTTCGGCGGCTCGAAGACGCACTGGCGGCAATGCTGGGGCTGCTCTCCTCTGGTCGGGACGGAACTGAGATGATCCGGGCGTGGCGGGTGGCTGAACATGAGCTGGAAAATAGCGCGCTGGCAGTGAATCGGTCGCTGCGCCGCCACCGGCGGGCACGAGCCTATGCTCCGGAGCCTGACAAAAAGCCACAGAAATACGAGGACTTGCGATCCGGCCTTGGACTCTCCCCTACCGGTTCAGAACGTACCCTGAAGGCTCTTCGAGAAGCCAATGCAGCGGCACACGCACTGTGTGGGCCTTTGCCCGGCACTACTGAAATGCCAGTCAAGGAACCGGAAGAGTTCAGTTGGTGGATGTTTGTTTCACGGCCGGCCTCCCTTCCGAGAAACTTCCTGAAGTCTGCATGGCTCTTTCGCAGTCTTGCAATCGTGGTGATCGCGATTATCGCAAGTACCGCGATTCTGAGTGCTTTACCCTTGGGGCAGAGCAAGGTGCTGAGCGGGCGGATACCGCTACATTCTCTTGTTTTTGATGGAGATGCCGCCGGCTTGGATGAGAGTCTGATTCGCCGATACTTCGATGATAAATTCACGCAGCAAATCGATATCATCGTCGCAGTGCGCAGCGCTAGTGAGTATTTGGGCGTCCGTCCAGAATCGCTGGGCAGTGATTCCTCCACAATTCAGGATCAGGATCCTCAAGTTTTGGTGGATGCACTTTGGCGTGTGAAATCAGAGTTTCCGGAACTTCTGGACCCGTTTACGGGCGAACTCAGGGAGGACAAAGTCATCATCCCCGTCTGGAAGTTGCGTGAGGACGCCTTTCATATCGTGACGCCGATAACTGGCGCCGTCTCAATGGGCGAATTCAACAGCTTGGGTAACTTCATTTGGGACTACGGACACTACTATTTCTCCAGTTTGAGTGACATGACCATCGCTCGAACAATTGAAGATCTGGCTTTGGGAATCCAAAACAACGGCTATCTCGAACCCGAAGTAAACCGTTTCTGGGTCTTTGTGCTGTTGGTACTCAGCATAAGTTTGGGCACGTTCACACTGGTTCTCGCGATCAATTACGGCGGAGCCATGTCTACGAAGATCGGCCGATTCGGACGCAACGCTGCTACGTTGAAACGCTTACAGGCCCAGCTCAACGATCTTGCCCTAGGGTTGGATGATTCTCGCCTGAATGCGGTCGCCATGCTCGGGGCTGATTCGGCAGCCACATCTGCCGAGTCTGACCAGCGAATCTTCGAAGGCGCGCTGGCCATGGCTTGGCGAACGGCCGATGACCTCGCCTCCCGCTCGTTGTCGCAGCGTCTGGATGCCAAGTATGTAGCTGAAATCGAGAAACTCGAACTCTTAGTGAAGATGCTGTCCATTCGAGAGACAGACGTTAACCAGCGCACCAGGGCCCTGCTAGGTGCAGCCTTTGGTCGAGATTCAGCGAAATAGGCAACCACACGACAGATTTATTTTGTTGGCTTTTTGGTAGTTTTTGATGAGTCATTGAGCGATTTTGGATACTCGGGCCGCAACCGCTAGACGGACGATACTGTCACCCCAGTAGTGCTGGCGTACCTTCAGCTCGTTGGGCCTGAAAAGGAGATGCATCCGCTTGTAGGGTTTTGGCGGGCGTCGTAGAGGTCTGCTTTTGGCAGCTGTGCAACGAGATACCACACTGATCTAATAGGGTCGACTGCGCTTGAGGCACAGACTGGGACGCCCATTAAACGAAGAAAAAGACCGAGAGATTATGCCCACTCTGGCCTTCCACTAGGCAGGCCGGAGATCAGACCCGGGTTCTCTAAGTCATAGCGGACGAATACTCCCTCAAATTTCGCGGAAACAATGGGTCCCTGTCGTATTCCAACCGGCGACCCCGCTTGCCGATCAGGCGTCGTGGCAGAGCCGGCATTAGGTTGCTTTCACCTATTCCTGCGTAGCGCTATTGCAACCATGCAGGATACTAAATGTCAGCACCTGTAACTTCAGAAGTCTGAGTTATACATGGCGAGGAGGGGACTCCTGCGGCACCGCAGGGCCTCAGCGAGGCTAATCGCCAGCTGGCCCACCGTACGCCAATCCCGCGACGTGTTGCGGCCCTTGATCGGATAAGTAAGGCTACATGCCTACGACGACGCCAATAAGACGGCGGCATGATTTGCAGGACGGTCGGGACTCACCAGCGGTACTTGCCCGAAGGGGAAACATTCTGCGGGCAATTGAGGCCTTAGAGTGGACACCATGAGATTTCGTTCCCCACCTCGACGCTCCGCCCGCGGCCCCGTACCCACTGCGCCTGTGAGCAATGTTGCCCCACAGGCAAATGACAACCTCCCCGCTTCGCAAGACACCTTGGCGGCACCTGCCAGCCGTGTGGCGTTGCTGTGGACCAACCCTCTGGGGCGCGCTGCGACCCGAGCTGTTCAACTGCTGCTGGTTTTGGCATTAGTCAGTGTTGCGGTCTTCGGACTTTCCCAAGTCAGTCTCGCTGTGCTGCCTCTTTTGATCGCATTGATTCTCTCCAGCGCTCTGTGGCCGCTGGTGCGGTTAGCCCGTAAGGTTATGTCCCCCATGCTCGCTGCTTGGACCGTGTTTTTAGGCTCCCTGGTGGTCATCGGTGGCGTAGGGACAGGAATAGTCTTCGCCGTCCGGGCCGAGTGGTCCGGCTTAGTGGACCAAGCCGTCGAGGGTTTCAAACAGTTACAGGGCATGGTGAAAGACCTGCCGCTGCAGATTAGCCAGCAACAGATTGACGACGGTGTGACTGCGGTGACGGACTTTCTCACCAGCAGCCAATTTGGTGCCGGTGCCCTGACCGGGCTGTCCGCTGCCGGAAGCTTCTTTACCGGTTTGGTTCTGCTGTTAGTCATCCTGTTCTTCTTCCTCAAAGACGGCGACCGGATCTGGGCATTCTTTCTATCTTGGATACCCCGCCACCACGAGGCCAAGTGGCGTGCAAGCGGCACGCGCACCGTTGAGACCTTGGGCGGTTACATCCGCGGCACGGCCATCATCGCTCTTGTTGACGCCGCTGGCATCGGCATCGCCCTTTGGATCCTGCAGGTACCGCTAGCACTACCGCTGGCGGTCATCGTCTTCATTACCTCATTCATCCCGATGGTCGGCGCATCGTTTGCCGGCATCCTTGCCACGCTAGTGGCGTTGGTGGCCAACGGGCCGGTTGTCGCGCTGATCGTGCTAGGCGTGGTGATCCTGGTAAATCAGCTTGAGGGTAACTTCCTGCAGCCCGTCGTGATGGCACATGCCCTGAACTTGCACGCACTGGTTATTCTGCTGGCACTGACGATAGGTACCGTTTTGGCCGGCTTGGTGGGCGCAGTGCTCTCCGTACCCATGACCGCCGTTGCGTGGTCCATCGTCAAGATATGGACCGGCCGTGACAACGAGGCGATCAAAGAGATCAAGGCGCGAACCAAACATTAGCTCGCCACGACTCACCGGTGGTTTGCCTTCCAGTTCCTTGCTGCAAGTGCCTTGAAGGTGCAACCAATCCTCTCCGCAGGAAGGTCTAGATGGTAGGCAGCCTTTGGCTGCTAACTTCTGGATGCCGACCTTATGAGAGGACTGGTCTAGCGCTCACCCACGACCAAAATTCAAATCTCAGTTCAGAGCAATCGACGGTTGGGGCAGGAGCCTTGTCTTGGCTGGCGTGCGAGGCGTGTTTCCGTGTCCTAGCTCCGCCAACTTGCTCCCGTGGATTCACGGAGCGAGATGGTCTTACGGCCGCTCTTTCTAAGGGAAAGCAGGAGAGAGGCAAAATAGGACTTGGATTGATCTCGCCGGAGCCGTTTCAGGAGTTTGAACAGATACCTACAATGTCGGCCACCACGGGCACAATGAGCGAGCTATGGTCGTCTTTCTTTGTCTACTGCGGAGAGTCTCCCAAACGCATCCAGGAGCTCGACGACGCCGGTCTCGCACAGGCCATGCTCCACGAGCTGAATGCCCGACGCCTGCGTCGGCGCGCAGTCCTCGGGGCACGACAATACACAAGTGGTTGACTCGCTGTTCGATGAGGCTCGTCGGGGCCCTGTTGGATAGGCCGGGGATTCGTGGCGGCAAAGCGGCTCTCCGAGGTTCGTGGTGAATTCCATAGTTGTCATGGATGATTCAACGCTGTTCGCGCGGCGCTTCTGCGCATAATCCTTGTTGTGTAGTTGGTGCTATTGACGAAGCCGCGGCCGATCCTGTGCCCGTCCCTAGTGGTGGTCGAAGTTTTGATTGCTTTTGGCGACACCGAAAGGGCAAGCGGACATGCTATGGCTGCCTACCATCGTGCATGGGCAGACTGGCCTCCATGACACGCGAAACGCTAAGTCGATAAGGCTCGAGAATTGCTGGCCCGTCTTGGCATCGAGGAGCCTGGTCTTCCGATCGTTGACCCGTCTGCAATGGTGATATATCCGCTCCAGCAGGAGTTGACCTCAAATATGCAAACAGTGAAGGATGGTCGAGTCGCCCACGCTTGAGAGGTGGTGCACGATTGCCAAATTACGGATGTTGAGCCTGCCGCGAGACCATCGTGCATTGGGACAACAGACGGAGATCACTCGGGTATAACGCGGCATGTGCGACTCTACTTGCACGCTGCCGACTCGTGAAAGCGAACGTGCGGTGCTTTAGAGGACGTCCAAACCGTCGCAACGCACCTGGACGGGGGCGCCCACCCTGCGCGCTGCATTGGCAGCCTTCAAGGCACGCATACTAGCCGTGACAGTGGCTGCGATGGAGTAGGGAAAGAGCAGTATGGTCCGGTAATCGGGGGCGGACTCACCATCGACACTCTTTGCATTTGAAATATTCACATGCGCTGCTGCAACTGGCGCCGGCCCGATGCTTCGGACGGAATCTGGCAACTTCAGTGCAGCTTTGAACGCCTCCACGTCGCTCTCTTGACCCGTGAGCGAGGCCAATCGCATAGCCGGCGGCAATCCGAGCTGATGGCGCAGTGCAAATTCACGTTCTGCGTGCCCGGCAGGATCCCAGCGCACTAATGCGGCAACTTCGGGTGACTCATCTGCTGTGACAACCACGATTCCACCATCCTTGGCGGAACGCACTAGCGCAGCCGCATTCATCCAGCGGCGCAGTGTTTCCTCGCCAGCGCGCAATGACTCCCTCCGAAGCATGGAATCGCCATCCAGCAACAAAGCGGCCGCGTAACCATGAGGAGCTACCGGTTCTGCCCCTATGGTGGCCACCACAATGGCGGGTTTATCCGCCACCATGGTCTTGATGTTGTCTCCCGAGGAGGAAATAACAGGCACCGAGGGGAACGCACGGCCCAGTTCCTCGGCTGTGCGCAAGGCCCCAACGGTAATAGCCCGCAACTGGTTGAACCCGCAGGTGTTGCAGCTGAAAGCGTTCTCAGGCTGCCCACACCACTTGCACGTGACCGTGACGGCGGCCGAACCTGCTGCACGACTTTGCATGAGCGGGCCGCTGCAGTGATGGCAGCGGGCAACTTCACGGCATCGCTGACAAGCAAGTGCTGGCGCATATCCCGTACGGGCAACCTGAACCAACACCGGTCCAAACTTCAAAGCTGCCTTGGCGGTCTCCCATGCCCTATGAGGAAGACGAGCCATAGCCGCGGCAGGGTCGCGCTCTTGTTCAAAGGAGTCGGAAGTGCTGATAACCCTGGCTGTTGCCTTACGGACCTCTGGGCGAGCAGCGACCAGATCCTGAGCCCATCCCGTGGCAACGAGGCGCTGAGATTCGCTGCTTCGGCTATGCCCCGCCATGAGGACAGCCGTGTTCTCAATGGCTGAGCGAAGCAGCAGCACATCACGGCTGTGTTGGTAAGGGGCGCGGCGTTCGACGTGCAGTTCATCGCCGTCGTCCCAACAACAGACCAAACCCAGATCGGCCACGGGTGCGTAAGCGGCAGAACGAGTACCAATCACGATCTTTACGTCACCGGACAGAACGCGAAGGAAATTGGCATAGCGAAGGCTGGGACCATCGTCGGCCGTAAGTTTAACGAAACTCTCGTCAGGGAGCACTTGACTAAAAGCCGCTTCAAGCAACTCAAGGTCCCGCAGATCAGGCACCACCACGATGGCTCCCCGGCCCGACAGCTGGCAATAGGCCACAACCTGAGCCAACTGTCTATGCCACGACATGGGACCAAAACCATGCAGAGTCCCCAAGACAGCTTTTGGGCTATCCCCCATGGCCAGACGAGTCAGAAAGTCCTCGGCATGCGCGTAGTCACCGAAGAGGGAATGCCCTGGCTTGGCAGCTACAGGTGGCTCTAAGAGCGGTTCTAAGTGCGGCTCTGAGACGGCACCGTGAGGTACTACTCCCCCACTGCTGGAACCGCCAGCGGTGCCAGTCATGCCCGTCATGCCAGTCATGCCAGCGGTGGGGCCAACGAGCCTGCCACCCGCAACCCGTTCGGCATCCTTTTTCAGGTAGACCTTTTCCAAGCTAGCCACCCTCGGCGGCACGGCAACGCGCAACACATCAGAAACCGTCCCTGCGTAGCGAGCCGCCACCTGATGTGCCAGCTCGTGTACCTGCGGCGACAGCACGGGAACAGCGGAATACACGCGACTCAATGGAACCAAGCGCTCGCTCGCGGATTCAGCCACACGAGCCACCAGAAAGCCATTGAGGTCTTGACCGGAGAACTTCACGCGTACGCGCACACCCGGCTGCGCCTCGGCGTCGAGCTCTAAGGGAACGGAGTAATCAAAGATTCGGTCAAGGTGCGGCAGTGGAGAGTCGATAACCACTTGTGCCACCGGCAGAACCGGCGCCAACACCACGCCGCTATGGGGATCGGCCACGCGTGCCTTTGCCACAAAACCACTTAGCAGGCTCAGCTGCACGCCTTCGCCCGGGCCATCATGGTGTGTTGAATCAGCCATGGCATCCTCCTGCGATTAGTGCGGCAGAGCCGGAAGGGATCAACCGGCTGAGACTAACCTTCTGGGCCTGCCTGGCGGACCCAGCCCATGAACCCAACCCAGGAACATAAGCCCATGGGCCCCGGCTGCGGGCTTGAAAGTTTGGGCGATTAGCTCGCCCTAAAATAAGCTAAGCACAGGCCACTGACAAAGTAGTCGGCGGGCTGTGCTTAGCTGTGGACAACGGAAGTAGTTAGGCGTTGAAGTAAGCCTTCAAAGCATCGACGCGGTCAAGGTTTTCCCAGGTGAAATCGGGATCGTCGCGGCCAAAGTGACCGTGCGCGGCCGTCTTGGCGTAGATGGGGCGCTTGAGGTCAAGGCTGTCGATGATGGCCATGGGGCGCAGATCGAAAATGGCGGCAATAGCGTCTTCAATGCGACGCGGATCCACAGTTTCGGTACCGAACGTTTCAACATAGACGCCCACTGGACGGGCCACACCAATGGCGTAACCGACCTGGATTTCAGCGCGTGAAGCGAGTCCTGCAGCCACCACGTTCTTGGCCACCCAGCGCATTGCGTAAGCGGCCGAGCGGTCAACCTTTGACGGGTCCTTGCCGGAGAAGGCGCCGCCACCATGGCGTGCCATGCCGCCGTAGGTGTCAACGATGATCTTGCGGCCAGTCAAACCAGCGTCGCCCACAGGACCGCCCACAACGAACGGACCAGCCGGGTTCAGATACGTCTTCAGTCCTGAGACATCCAACCCGGAGGCCTCCATGACCGGAGCAATAACGAACTCAGCCAAATCGGCGCGCAGCTTATCCAGCATGGTGCCCTCGGCGTGCTGACTGGAGATAACAACAGTGTCCACCGAGACGGGCTTTTCGCCGTCGTATCCGATGGTTACCTGAGTCTTGCCATCCGGGCGTAAGTACTCGAGCAGCCCGGACTTACGCACATCTGTGAGGCGCTCGGAGAGCCTATGCGCCAAGTAAATGGGGGTGGGCATATACGAGGCGGTCTCGTTGCTGGCGTAGCCGAACATGAGGCCCTGGTCTCCCGCGCCCTGGGAATCATACTTATCCACAGCGGTGCCTTCACGCACCTCGAGCGCGTTGAATACGCCGTCGGAAATGTCCTGCGACTGCTGGCCGATCGAGACGGACACGCCGCAGCGGGCTCCGTCGAAACCGTTGGCCGAGGAATCGTAGCCAATGTCCAAGATGGTGTTGCGGACAATCGCCGGGATTTCCACGTACGCGTTGGTGGTCACCTCGCCAGCCACATGGACCAAGCCAGTGGTGGCCATGGTCTCGACGGCGACGCGGGAGTCTGGGTCTTCGGCCAGTAGCGCGTCAAGGATGGCGTCGCTGATCTGGTCGCAAATTTTATCGGGGTGGCCTGCCGTCACGGATTCGGAGGTAAATAGGCGCAGGGGGTTTACTGAAGTCACGTCTCTACTTTACTTTTGGATAGCGCCCCACCCATTGCTGTGAGACACGGTTTGTCATACATATTGTGTTGCTAGCGCGTGGCTATATTGTGCCTTTGGTGTTGCCAAGCCCAATGCTGAGTCTCTGTGCAATCAGACGTACGACGGCGTCAGCCACCTCACGCTTGCTGCCCCCCGCTTGCACGGGTGCAGCACCATCAAGAGCTAGAATCTCGACGTGGTTGGTGTCTTGGCCAAAGACCCGTTCGGTACCGGTTTCCCCCGGCCCGACTTCATTGACCACGAGCAAGTCACAGCCCTTACGGCGCAGTTTCGCCTCAGCATAGGTCCGGGCGTCTGCTTCGTCATCGCCTGTTTCTGCTGCAAAACCAACAATGAGCTGCGCTTGGTTCTGTGCCGCTCGGTGAGCCACGATTTCTGCCAAAATGTCCGGGTTGCGGACCAAGGTGATGACGGGATCCTCGACGTTGTCTCGCTTCTTGATCTTGCCGGAGGAAATATTAGCCGGCCGGAAATCAGCCACGGCTGCGGCCATGATGACCACGTCGGCTGAAGCCGCCGCAGCCAGCGTTGCCTTCCGCAAGTCAAGGGCTGTCTCAATCGCTTGGAGTTTAGCTCCTGCAGGAGGCGCTACTTCCAAGTGCGCATGGATCAAGGTAACGGTGGCACCAGCGGCCAAAGCAGCCTCGGCCAGGGCCACACCTTGCTTGCCCGAGGACTTATTGCCCAAGAACCGCACCGGATCCAGTGGTTCGCGGGTTCCGCCAGCCGTAATCAGAACGTGAACCCCGCTCAGCGAGCCGCCTTCAACATCAAGGTGGTCCAAATCAGAGTAGGCATGGGAATCAGTTTGGGCATCTGAATCGGCGTGGGCATCGGGGTCAAGTACTAGATCCGCAACGCCCACCTGGTCCAACCCGGTAGGTGCGGATTCAGTGGGAGTCGAGGTCCCGGCGTCGTGCTCTGACTGAGGACTGGGCAGTGCCGCGGAGAGGCCCGCGGTGTCACTGTCACTGTCGCTGTCACCGTCAAGCAAGGCCATAGCGGCAGCAAAAATTGCTTCTGGCTCGGGTAGCCGGCCAGGACCGGAATCCACGCCCGTCAGTCGACCCACCGCAGGGTCCAGAACGTGCACGCCGCGAGAGCGCAGCGTGGCCACGTTGGCTTGCGTTGAGGCATGAGTCCACATTTCGGTGTGCATGGCCGGGGCAAAAAGCACCGGACCACGCGCCATCAGAAGCGTGGTGGTCAATAGATCGTTGGCGTGCCCGCCAGCGGCCTTTGCCAGCAGATCAGCAGTGGCCGGGGCCACCACGATCAAATCGGCCTCATGGCCGATTCGTACGTGGTTAACCTGATCCACAGCGTCAAAAACATTGTTGGTGACGGGCTTGCCACTCAGTGCCTCCCACGTGGCCACTCCCACAAAGTTGGTGGACGCGTCGGTGGGGATGACCGTGACCTGGTGGCCAGCCTCAGTGAAGAGACGTAACAACAAGGCCGCCTTGTAGGCGGCGATGCCGCCGCCTACTCCCAAAACAATGTTCAATGTAGACACAGTGGGTTTGATCGAACTTTCGTTACGCGGTCTCGACGGGGGTGGAAACCAGCAGGCCCTCGTCGATTTCACGGAAAGCGATAGAGAGAGACTTCTCGTTCAGCTTGGTGTCAACCAAGGGACCAACGTACTCGAACAGGCCCTCGTGGAGCTGTGCGTAGTAAGCATTGATCTGGCGTGCGCGCTTGGCACCAAAGATGACCAGTCCGTACTTCGAATCGGCAGCTTCAAGCAGCGAATCGATCGAGGGATTGATGATGCCTTCGGGTTGTGTAGTCAATTACTTCTCCAAAAAATCGAAAGGTTATCCTGCAGATCCAAAAAATGTGCACGGCTCGCAAACGGTCTGTTAGCGGTTACCGGGCAACTAATCTTGGCTCAAGCAGTGTGGTGAGGGGTGAGCCCCATCAGTTCAACAAGCGCGGCTGCAGCCCGGCTGACATCGTCATTAACAATGACGTAATCAAATTCCGGGGCAGCAGCAAGTTCCAGTTTAGCGGTTTCTAGGCGACGGTGCTGTTCCTCGGCTGTTTCTGTGCCGCGTCCCACCAATCGGCGGACCAATTCGTCCCAATTGGGTGGGCCCAGGAACACGAAGTCAGCCTCGGGCATGGCGTCTTTAACTTGGCGTGCGCCTTGCAAATCAATTTCCAGCAGCACTGACTTGCCAGCGGCCACAGCGGCCTCAACAGTGCTGCGCAAGGTGCCGTAGCGGTTCACGCCGTGGACAACAGCCCATTCCAGCAGATCGCCTTCGGCGACAAGTCCGTCAAAGTCCTCCGCTGACTTGAAGAAGTAGTGAATCCCTTCTTCTTCGTTCGGGCGTGCCGGGCGGGTGGTCGCCGAAACAGACAGCCACACATCAGGATAGTTATCCCTAATGAAGGTTGAGACGGTGCCCTTGCCAACCGCGGTAGGCCCAGCCAATACGGTGACACCGCTGCGGGGCTTGATGCGCTGCGTGTTTTCCTTCGGTACGGAAACCTCGCTCATGACTTCTTCCCTAGGTATTCAATCAAGGCTCGGCGTTGGTGTACGCCTAAGCCTCGCACCCTGCGGGTTGGGGCAATCCCCAGCTCGCTCATGATCACAGTTGCACGTACCTTTCCAATGCCCGGGAGGGCTTCCAATAAATCACTGACTCTGAGTCGCTCCAGGGCCGGCTCTGAGGCAGCCGCGCCAAGCACGCCTGCCACAGTGGCCTGTCCCGATTTTAGATCCTGTTTTGTCTGGGACCTCACCGCACGGGCCGCTACGGCCTTGATCCGCGCGTCTGCGCGTTGTTCATGCGAGAGGTGCGGCAAGTTCACGAAAAAGGCTCCCTGATGACGACTGTCCCCGGCGCGGATGGCGGACACAGTTAGTGTTCCGAACCTATCCGCACCGGGGAAGCAAATCAATCTGTGCGTAGCCAGCCGCGACTGCGGCCAGCGCTATTTCAGTGCGGCCAACGTTTCTGTGGTAGCTGTCCGTAGTGCCGCCAGATCGGGTCCGGCTGCGAGGATGCCGCGGCTAGAAGTACCCAGTACGGCCGGATATGCTGCCCCGAAAGTGACCTGCATATCTGCGCCCGTGGCGCCCTGCGCACCCAGGCCTGGCGCCAGAATGGGGCCATGTAAGGCCGCCAAATCAATGCCCAGGTCCTGCAATGCACTGCCCACGGTGGCACCAACAACCAGCCCGACCGAACCCAAAGCTTGTTCGGCGTACCGCTGATTTTCGGCAGCGGCCGCCTGCATGATGCGCTTGGCGACCGATTCGTTTCCGCCCACGTGCTGCACCGAAGCGCCCTCCGGGTTGGAGGTCAATGCGAGAACAAACACACCCCGGCCGTTGGCTGCGGCGAGGTCCAAAGCTGGCCGCAATGACTCAAAACCCAGGTACGGGCTCAAGGTCACCGAATCGGCGGCAAGCGCTGACCCGTCGCGCAGCCACGCGTCGGCATAGCCAGCCATGGTGGAGCCAATGTCTCCACGCTTGGCATCGGCGATGGTTAAAACATCGGCATCTACGGATGCAGTCAGCAGATCCTCAAGGACGGCCAGTCCGGCAGAACCGTGACGCTCATAGAGCGCCACCTGCGGTTTGATGGCAGCCGCTAACGGCGCAACAGCTTCCAGCACCGTGAACGAAAACGTGCGCAGACCCTGGATGGAATCCTCCAGCCCCCAGGCTGCCAGTAGCCCCGGGTGCGGGTCGATACCCACACACAGCGGACCACGGGCAGCCATTGCCGCAGCGAGCCGGACACCGAAGGGGGCCCGGCCGCCGTCGTGCTTTATAGCACTGCTGGTGACCTTGTTAGGCATTCGCAGCTGCCTGACCTGCTGCCAGAACCTTCGCGTGTTCCTGCAGGCTAGTGACATCCCATTCGTAAGTGCGCAGTGCCTCCATGGCCTGGACTGCCACGTTGAACTCCGCCACCGTGGTGATGCAGGGCTTGCCAATGGAAACGGCTGCCGCACGGATTTCGTAACCGTCGCCGCGCGCCTCACCACCTGAAGGGGTGTTGAAGATCATGGCGATCTCGCCGTTGTTGATCAGGTCAACAATGGTTCCTTCACCGGTTTCGGAGACACCCTCACCGATTTTTCGAACGATCGTGGACTCGATGCCGTTGCGGCGCAGCACGTCCGCGGTGCCTCCGGTGGAAACGATTTCGTAGCCCAGATCTGCCAGGCGTTTGACGGCCATGATGATGGAGCGCTTGTCGCGGTTGGCCACCGAGACGAAGACCTTGCCTTCGAGCGGCAAGGCGCCGTTGGCGGCCGCCTGGCTCTTGGCAAAGGCAGTGTCAAAGTGCTTGTCAATACCCATGACCTCGCCGGTAGAGCGCATTTCCGGGCCCAGCAGGGAGTCAACAACGTGACCCTCTACGGTGCGGAAGCGCGCAAACGGCATCACGGCTTCCTTGACAGCAACGGGGGCGCTGTCCGGGAGGGTGCCGCCGTCGCCAATTTCAGGCAGGATGTGGTGCACGCTGCGCAGGTGGGCGATGGACACGCCAACACCAATCAGTGCGGCTGCCTTGGCCATTTGCACGCCCGTTGCCTTGGAGACGAATGGGACGGTGCGTGATGCACGCGGGTTGGCCTCAAGCACGTAGAGGATGTCTGCGGCCAGCGCGAACTGAATGTTGATCAGGCCGCGGACGCCGACACCTTCAGCGATGGCACGGGTTGCCGTCCGGACGCGCTCCTGCACGTCCTTGCCCAAGGTGATGGGAGGCAACACACAGGCCGAGTCACCGGAGTGAATACCGGCTTCTTCAATGTGCTCCATGATGCCGCCAAGGTACATGTCCTTGCCGTCAAAGAGAGCGTCAACGTCAATTTCGATGGCATCTTCTAAGAACCGGTCAATCAAGACCGGGTGGGCCTCGGTGATTTCGGTGGCGTTCTTGATGTAGCGGGAGAGGTTGGCCTCGTCGTAGACGATCTCCATGCCGCGGCCACCCAAGACGTAGGACGGGCGGACCAGCACGGGGTAGCCAATTTCATCGGCGATCTTCTTGGCGTCATTGAAGGACACGGCAGTGCCGTTCTTGGGCGCAATCAAACCAGCGTTATCCAGCACGCGGGAGAACATGCCGCGGTGCTCGGCCAAATCGATGGCTTCCGGGGACGTACCCAAGATGGGCACACCGGCGTCGGCCAGTTCTTGAGCCAGCTTCAGCGGAGTCTGGCCGCCGAGCTGAACAAACACACCCATGACCCCGCCAGTGCGCTCTTCAGCAGCAATGACCTCGAGGACGTCCTCAAGCGTCAGCGGCTCGAAGTACAGGCGGGTGGAAATGTCGTAGTCGGTGGAGACAGTTTCCGGGTTGCAGTTGACCATGACGGTCTCGTAGCCGGCCTTGCGCAATGCCATGGAGGCGTGCACGCAAGAGTAGTCGAACTCAATACCCTGACCAATACGGTTCGGCCCCGAGCCGAGAATGATGACAGAGGGCTTTTCATGCAGCACAATCTCATCCTCTTCGTCGTAGGAAGAGTAGTGGTACGGGGTGTAGGCGTTGAACTCGGCCGCGCAGGTATCAACCGTCTTGTACACCGGGCGAATGCTCAGTGCCTGGCGCACGCCGCGGACAACTGCCTCGGAGTTGTTAGTCAAGGCACCGATCTGGGCATCGGAGAAGCCATGGCGCTTGGCCAGCTTCAGCATTTCCGGCGTCAGGGCGGTTGACTGGCGGATGGTTGCCGAGACCTCGTTGAGCAGGACCAGCTGATCCAGGTACCAGGGATCAATGCCGGTGGCTGCGTACAGCTCCTCGATGGTGCCGCCGCCGAGCAGGGCACGCTGGACCTGGGCGAGGCGATCGGTGGTGGGGCGCTTGGCTGCCTCGATCAAATCTGGGACATCCAGGGCGTTGACCGAGGAGAAATCCAGGCTGGCGCCCTTCTGCTCCAAGGAGCGCAAGGCCTTCTGCAGGGCCTCGGTGAAGTTACGGCCAATGGCCATGGCCTCGCCAACACTCTTCATGGTGGTGGTCAGGGTGGGATCCGCTGCCGGGAACTTCTCGAACGCGAAGCGGGGAACCTTGACAACAACGTAGTCCAGTGCCGGTTCGAAGGAGGCCGGCGTCTTCTGCGTGATGTCGTTCGGGATCTCATCCAAGGTGTAGCCCAAGGAGAGCTTCGTGGCGATCTTGGCGATGGCGAAGCCTGTTGCCTTCGAAGCCAGCGCCGAGGAACGTGACACGCGCGGGTTCATCTCAATGACGACTACGCGGCCGGTGTCGGGCTCAATCGCGAACTGGATGTTGCAACCACCGGTGTCCACGCCAACCTCGCGGATGATCGCGATGGAGATGTCACGCAGGTTCTGGTATTCGCGGTCCGTCAGGGTCATTGCCGGGGCCACGGTGATGGAGTCGCCGGTGTGGACGCCTACCGGGTCAAAGTTTTCGATGGAGCAAACAACCACGACGTTGTCGTTCTTGTCGCGCATCATCTCCAGCTCGTATTCCTTCCAGCCCAGGATGCTCTCTTCGAGCAATACCTCGGTGGTGGGGCTGTACTGCAGACCCTGGCCCACAATCCGTTCCAAGTCCGACGGCGTGTAAGCCAGCCCGGAGCCCAGCCCACCCATCGTGAAGGACGGGCGCACAACCATGGGGTAACCCAGGTCTTCAGCGGCCGTATGGGCCTCTTCCAGAGTGTGGATGATATGGCTGCGGGCTGATTCAGCACCACAACGCTCCACGACGCCCTTGAACTTTTCGCGGTCCTCACCGAGTTCAATGGCGGCGATATTCGCGCCAATCAGCTCAACGTTGTACTTCACCAGCACACCGTTCTTATCCAGTGCGATGGCCGCGTTCAGTGCAGTCTGGCCACCCAGGGTGGGCAAGATGGCGTCGGGACGCTCCTTGGCAATGATCTTCTCGATGACCTCGGGGGTGATCGGCTCAACGTACGTGGCGTCAGCAAACTCGGGATCGGTCATGATGGTGGCCGGGTTGGAGTTGACCAGGATGACCCGCAGGCCTTCCTCCTTCAGGACACGCAATGCCTGGGTGCCGGAGTAATCAAACTCGGCAGCCTGGCCAATCACGATCGGGCCGGAGCCAATGACCAAAACTGATTTGAGATCTTCCCTCTTTGGCATTACTTGTTTTCCTGGCTCTGTGTGGTGTGGCTCTGTGCGGTCTTGCTAGCGGTCATAAGAGTGATGAACCTGTCAAACAGGTAGGCGGCGTCGTGCGGTCCGGCCGCGGCTTCGGGGTGGTACTGAACCGAGAAGGCGGGGATGTCCAGGCAGGAGAGGCCTTCAACAACCTGATCGTTGAGGCTGATGTGACTGACCTCAACACGGCCGAAGCGCTCTTCGGGGGCCTGGGTGGGTCCATCCAGCGGGGCATCAACGGCGAAGCCGTGGTTCTGGCTGGTGATTTCCACCTTGCCGGTGCTGCGGTCCATGACGGGCTGGTTGATGCCGCGGTGGCCGTAACGCAGCTTGTAGGTGCCATAACCCAGGGCGCGGCCCAAGATCTGGTTGCCGAAGCAGATGCCAAAGTACGGCACGCCGGCGTCCAGGAAGCTGCGGACGAATGTCACCTGACGGTCGGCGGTGGCGGGGTCGCCGGGGCCGTTGGAGATGAAGACACCATCGGGGTTCAGCGCGGAGGCTTCTTCGAAGGTGGTGGCCGCCGGCAAAACGTGTACGCGCACGCCGCGCTCGGCGAAACGGGTAGGCGTCATGGCTTTGATGCCGAGGTCCAGGGCTGCGATGGTGAACAGCGGCTCACCCTCCCAGCCGTGAGCGGAAGGCTCCACGACGTAGGCCTCGTCAACGCTGACCTCTTCAGCCAGGCGCAGACCTGCCATGGACGGCTGCGCCAAAACCTGGGCCAGCAGATCGGCTTCGGGAGCGGAAGCATCGGCACCGGAGAAGATCCCGGCCTTCATGGTGCCGCGTTCACGCAAGTGCCGGGTGATGGCTCGGGTGTCTACACCCTGGATGCCGACAACACCTTGGCTGATGAGTTCCGCATCAAGTGTTCCCTCACTGCGCCAGTTGGACGGGCGCCGGGCGGCGTCACGGACAACATAGCCGGCAGCCCAGATCTTGGTCGACTCGTTATCTGCCTTGTTCACACCGGTGTTTCCGATATGGGGGGCCGTTTGGACGATCAGCTGACGGGCGTAGGAGGGGTCAGTGAGGGTTTCCTGGTAACCGGTCATACCCGTGGTAAAGACTGCCTCGCCCAGAGCTGTCCCCTGTGCCCCGTAGCTGCTGCCACGGAAAGTGCGGCCATCTTCCAAAATTAAAAGTGCCTGTGCAGGCATGATTGCATCACTCATTCTGATTTGTTCTTTCCGTTGCGTTCGACTGCGGGTGTATCGATGTTCTGTACGTCTGAATCTAGGTCTGGTGGTGACTCTGGTCTTTGTGCGGGCTTTGCCTCTGGTTTTGCATCCGCTAACAAGCCAGCTGCTGGCACTTGGTTCTCTGCCATTTTCGCACCTTCGGGCAGTAACGTCTGCAATGTTTCCATCAGGGGGCGCTTAGCCCCGGCCTCGGTGGTGCGGAATCCGGTGTCAACCGCGGTGCCGGCGAGGATCCAGCTGATGACGATGATCCCGTCTTTTTCCACGAACTTTCCGGCCATCCCAGCTTGTGTGGCTAACTCGGTGAAGTTCTCTTTGGCGATGAAAATATCCTGCGCTCCGGAGCGCTCCACGAGGATCCCATCCGGGTAGGCGCGGACCACGCCCGTGGTCCGGATACCTAAACCATGAACGGCTAGCCGATCCAACCAGTCTCCACCGGAGGTGGTCACCACATATTGTCCTGGGACGCTGATGAGTGCTTCGCCTAGCTCTGCGGGCACCTCGGGGAGTTCTCCGACGTCGGCCTGACGCTTGAGCTTGTTCCGCCAGCCCCACCACATCAGGGAAAAGGCCACGGCAACGATCAGCAGCGTCAGGATGCCCGGAAGGATCCGTTCGTCCACTAGTTGGCTCCGTGAACGAAGGGGGTGTTGAGCTTGCCATCCAACACGGTGGGGTGACCGTTGAAGAAGGTGGCCACCACCTTGCCCGGCAGGACCAGGCCAGCAAACGGTGAGTTCCGGCCCTTGGTAGCCATGGCGTACGGGTCCACGTTCCAGCGGGCCGCGGGGTCAACCAACACAATGTTGGCCGGCTCCCCCACTTCCAAGGGACGTCCCTGATCGGCCAACTGGCCAATCTGGGCCGGGGTGGTGGAGGTGACGCGGGCAAAGTCCGCCCAACTCATCAGGCCGGTTTCAATCATGGTTTCCTGCACCACGGACAGGGCTGTTTCCAGGCCTGTCATCCCCATCGCTGCTGCAGCCCATTCGCATTCCTTGGCTTCGCTGGGGTGCGGGGCATGATCGGTTCCAACAATGTCAATGGTGCCGTCAGCGAGGGCTGCGCGCAGAGCGTGCACATCGGCGTCGGCGCGCAGGGGCGGGTTGACCTTGTAGACCGGGTTGTAGCTGCGGACCAGTTCTTCGGTCAGTAGCAAGTGGTGCGGGGTGACCTCAGCCGTGACGGAGATGCCGCGTTCTTTGGCCCAACGGATGATTTCGACCGAACCGGCCGTGGATACGTGGCACACGTGCAGGCGTGAGCCCACGTGCTGAGCCAGCAGGACATCGCGGGCAATGATGGACTCTTCGGCAACAGCTGGCCAACCGGCCAAGCCCAGATCTGCCGAGACCACGCCCTCATTCATCTGAGCGCCTTCGGTGAGGCGGGGTTCCTGGGCATGCTGAGCGATCACGCCGTCGAACGCTTTGACGTATTCCAAGGCACGGCGCATCAGGACGGGGTCACTGACGCAGATTCCATCGTCGGAGAAGACCCGGACACGGGCGCGGGAGTCGGCCATAGCGCCGAGCTCGGCCAGCTGCTTGCCGGCCAGACCCACGGTGACGGCGCCGACGGGGCGCACATCTACCCAACCCGACTCGCGGCCCAGAGTGTAAACCTGCTCCACCACACCGGCGGTGTCTGCCACGGGTGAGCTGTTGGCCATGGCGTGGACGGCGGTGAAGCCGCCCAAGGCGGCGGCGCGGGTGCCGGTTTCAACGGTTTCAGCGTCTTCGCGGCCGGGTTCACGCAGGTGGGTGTGCAGGTCAACCATGCCGGGCAGCGCTACCAACGCGCTGGCGTCGATGACGGTGGCGTCCCCCACCACATCAGCGGCGAGGTCCTCCCCTACGGCGGCAATAACGCCGTCGCGCACCAAGATGTCTGCTCGTTCCTCACCCAACAAGGAGGCTGAACGAATCAAATAACTTACAGAAGTCATGACGGGTCCTTTACAAGAGGCAGAGTGTGTGAAGTCAGTGACCGCGCTGGGGCGGGCGATGCGGGGTTTTCACGCATCTCACCGGAGAGCAGCAAGTACAAGGTGGCCATGCGCACCGAGACGCCGTTGCGGACCTGGGCCAGCACGGTGGAACGGGGCGAATCGGCGGCGGCAGAGGAAATCTCCAGACCGCGATTCATGGGCCCGGGGTGCATGATGATGGTGTCCTTGAGGTTCAGGGCATCCAGTTTGGCGAGGCGGGCGTCGTCGAACCCCCAGCGGCGGGCGTATTCGCGTGTTGAGGGGAAGAAAGAGGCGTTCATGCGCTCGGCCTGCACCCGTAACATCATGACGGCGTCAACCCCGGTTTCCAGTGCTGCGTCCAGATCGTAACTGACTGTGCAAGGCCAATGTTCGACGCCGACCGGCAGCAAGGTGGGCGGCGCCACCAAGGTCACGTGGGCGCCCAGGGTACGTAGGAGCCAGACGTTGGATCGGGCTACGCGGGAGTGCAGCACATCTCCGACGATCAGCACGCGCATCCCGGTCAGATCGGCTCCCACCGAAGCGGTGCCCTGAATCTTGGACCAGTGGGCGCGCATGGTGAACGCATCCAGCAATGCTTGCGTGGGGTGGGCGTGGGTGCCATCGCCGGCGTTGATGACGGCAGCGTCGATCCAGCCCGAGTTGGCCAGTTGGGTGGGAGCCCCGGAGGCCCAGTGCCTGATGACTACGGCGTCGGCGCTCATGGCTTCAAGAGTCTGGGCGGTGTCCTTGAGGGATTCGCCCTTGGATACCGAGGAGCCCTTGGCACTGAAGTTGATGACATCGGCGGAAAGTCGCTTGGCGGCAGCCTCGAAGGAGATACGGGTGCGGGTGGAGTCCTCGAAGAAGAGGTTCACCACTGTCCGGCCACGCAGGGCCGGGAGCTTCTTGATTTCCCGTTCGCCCACGGCGCTCATTTCCTGAGCGGTGTCCAGGATTTGAATAGTGTTTTCCAAGCTCAGCTGCTCGGTGGAGAGCAAGTGCCTCATACGCTGGCCTCAATCACGACTTCGTCATTGGCAGCAATGCCGCCATCGATTTCAACGAGGTGCACGCGGACTTTCTCACTCGATGACGTGGGTAGGTTCTTGCCTACATGGTCGGCGCGAATGGGAAGTTCGCGGTGACCCCGATCCACGAGCACCGCCAAGCGGACGGCGCGGGGACGGCCCACATCAACCAGGGCATCCAGAGCGGCCCGGATGGTGCGCCCAGAGTAGAGGACGTCATCGACGAGCACAATGGTTTTGCCATCAATACCGGAGACAGGCAGCTGTGTGCGTTGGGGTGCTCGGGTGGGTTGGTGGGCTAGATCGTCACGGAACATGGTGACATCGAGCTGACCGACAATGGCGGTGGGATCGATCGCTGGATCGCTGGCGGCCAATTTGACGGCTAACCGTTGAGCCAGCGGGAAGCCGCGGCGCGGGATGCCCAAGAGGAGCAGATCCTGCGAGCCTTTGTTGGCTTCTAAGATTTCATAGGCGATACGAGTCAGTGCCCGTTCAATGTCCGCGGCATTGAGAACCACGCGGGACACAGTAACAGGCGCTGAGGCTGATGGAACATCCCCAAAGACTGCAGAGGAATCATTCATTTTCTCGCGTCCCCTTTCCCCGCCTCACTGGACGGAATTAAAAGGTTGATTGCGTACATCTCAAAGTACCACAGCAGCCAGTAGCACCCGTGTCCACGGCGACCGCGGTGGAGCTGCATTCGGGGCTGCGCAGGTTCACCGCGGGCTGCCGATGGTAGTGCGGGCTGCGATTCTTCACACCAGGCATGGCTGCAGGGAGCGCGCCACCTTTGAGTGAGGCACTGGTGGCTCTACGCTTGGAAGCATGACTGATCCCGGACAGTGGCAAAACTCCGCTGCAGGCGCCCCGCAACAGCAACCGCACTATGCCCAGGACCCGCTTGCGCAGGTGCAAGCACCGGGACAGGGGCAGGGTGCCGCCTTGAGCTACGCGCCGGAGTATTGGGCGCACCCGGCTCCGATCCAGTCGAAGCCGAAGAGTCGCGGCTTGACAGCGAAGGTGAGCAACATCATCTTGCTGTGTGTCCTCGCTCTGGTAACAATGCTGACTTTGGCCTTCTTTGCCATCTCGATCGGCGCCAACGTGTTTCTGATCTGCGGCGCTTTGGCTCTCATTCCCTTGATTATTTGCATCGCCACCCTGATGTGGATTGATCGATGGGAGCCAGAACCCCGCCTTGCGTTGCTTTTGGGATTCTGCTGGGGTGCAGGGATGGCTGTTATCACCACCTTGTTGGTGGGCAGCTGGGTGCAGCCGCTGCTCATGGTCACCAGCCCTTCGGCGAATGCTGACATGGTCGGGGCAGTGATTCAGGCCCCCTTGGTGGAGGAACTGTGCAAGGGCGCCGGCGTGCTGTTGCTGTTCTTCCTACGGAGACGCACCTTTGATGGCCCCATCGACGGGGTGGTTTACGCAGGCATGATCGCAGCAGGCTTTGCGTTCACCGAAAACATCCTGTACTTCGGTCAAGCACTGTCCGAGGCCGACGGAGCCGTGGGTGGTCTGGTGGGTATTTTCATCATGCGCGGACTCATGTCACCGTTTGCTCACGTCATGTTCACTGCCACCCTTGGCGTCTGCGTAGGTTACGCGGCCCGCAATGGCGGGACCTTGATGGTTCTGGGTGCCTGGGTAGTGGGCCTAGTCCCTGCCATGCTCCTTCACGGATTGTGGAACGGATCCTCGTTCCTGGGCGGCAACTTCTTTCTGGTCTACGTGGTGTTGCAAGTCCCCTTGTTCATCCTCAGCATTGTGGGCATCATCCTCTTGCGCCGCTCCGAGGCAAAACTGACTCGCAACCGTCTGGCCGACTACGTCCCGTCCGGTTGGTTCACGCAGCAAGAGGTGCCGATGTTGGCGACAGGTTCGGGCCGGCGTCGTGCATTGACATGGTCTAGAAGTTTTGCGGCAGGGCCCATCATGAAGGAGTTCATCCGGTTGTCCACACGGTTGGCCTTCACCCGGCAGCGGCTACTAATCGACGCTCGAGGCGGCGGCAGCAACGCCGCGAGCCGGTTCAGCGCCGGACAGGAGCTGGAGATGACGCTACTGAAGAAGATCACAGGCGTCCGCACAGAGTTGCTGGGACGGCATTCGAACGCCGTATGGCAGGCTCAAAATATGCAGGCCCAGCAGGTCCAAACCCAGAACTCCTGGCAGCAGCAGTGACGGTCCCGCTGGTGACTCCTGCGCCCAGTGAAGTTGCTCTGGAGAGCATCCTGGCCGAGGACTCAGCTGGAGCGTAGGGATGCCCCAGCGCCCACACCAGGAGCCGGCGCTAACCCGCTCAAACGCCACGAAAAAAGTCCGCCGAAAACGCTGGGATACCCTGCGAAATTGCAGTGTATCCCAGCGTTTGCGGCGGGCTATTGGAGAGCAGCTGTTCTTGAAACAGTTACGCCAAAAGTGTCGGCTTGATCTGTTGCAAACGGCCTAGGAGGCCATTGATGAACTGGGGTGATTCATCCGTTGAGAGAATCTTCGCCAGCTCCACGGCTTCGCTCACAGCAACACCGTCGGGGACGTCGTCGTTGTAGAGCAGTTCCCACGTGCCAATGCGCAGGATGATCCTATCCACGGCGGGCATGCGCTCAAGCGTCCAGCCCTGTGAGTAGGTCTGCAGGAATTCGTCAATGCTTTCGTTCATTGCCGTCACGCCTTCAACCACCTCAACCGTGTACAGGTTGATGATCTGGTCGGCGATTTCACGCCGCGCTGTCAACGCCGACATGGCACTGACGTCGCGCTGCTCGGCCTCGAACAAGATGTCCAGGGCGCGGCGGCGGGCCTTGCTGCGTGCCGAGTTCGGCTTGCCCGAGGGGTTGTCTTTAGTGCTTGCCACTACTCGCTGACACGTCCCAAGTAGCTACCGTCGCGGGTGTCAACCTTGACCAAGGTGTTGTTCTCAACGAACAAGGGAACCTGGATTTCGAGACCGGTTTCAACCGTTGCGGGCTTGGTGCCTGCGGAGGAGCGGTCGCCCTGCAGGCCCGGCTCGGTGTACGTGATGCGCAGCTGAACCGACGGCGGCAGCTCAATGTAGAGCGGGTTACCTTCGTGCAGGGCGATGGTCACGTTCAGGTTTTCGAGCATGTAGTTCGTGGCCTCACCAACAGTCTTAGCCGAGACAGTCAGCTGATCGTAGTTGGAATTGTCCATGAACACATAGTCTTCGCCATCCTGGTACAGGTACGAAAAATCAGAGCGATCAACAGTGGCAGTTTCGATCTTCAAACCAGCGTTGAAGGTCTTATCGACTACCTTGCCGGAGAGGATGTTGCGCATCTTGGTGCGAACGAAAGCGCCGCCCTTGCCTGGCTTGACGTGCTGGAACTCAATGATGTTCCACAATTGGCCCTCAAGCTTGAGAACGGTTCCGTTCTTAATGTCGTTAGTCGTTGCCACAGTTGCCTCTTAGCGTATAAGTATTATCAAAAATCCATTGACCATACTACCGCATCCAGTCATGGTGCGCCGTATGATTCCCCCCACCCTGAGAAGTACTACGCCGGGAGGTGAGGCGGGCAGCCACCTCGCCTCCCGGCGTCGCACTTTCGCCACGGAACCCTTCATCACCTTCCGGGCCTTAAACCGCAACGCTCCCCCACACTTGTGAGAGAGCGTTGGTAGCGCCAGAAGGCTATTCGCGCTCGGCCAAATCCAGCGCTCGCTTGAGCGAGACCGTGGCGGAATAGATAGCCGAGGCGTCGGAGCCGGAAGCGACCCTCAGGTCCAAAGCAGTAGCAAAGAGTTTCGCAGCCGCTTCAAATGCCCCGCTGCTGAAATGTACTTTGCCCAATTGTTGAAAGACCCAGGGCTCCATGGGCGTTCCGTTAACGTCCGGCAGCAGCGCGCGAAGGATTCGCTCAGCGCGATCGTAGTGTTTGCTGGCGCGCAAAATCTCCGCATCAAGCACCTGCAGGCGGACGGATCCGGGATCCTTCAGGCGGGCGTCGGCCGCTGCCTCAGCCGCCTCAGCGATCTGCCCGCGGGCCAGGAACACAAACACCTGATCCGCTGCGTCACCGGATTCCTTCAGAGCCTGCGTGCAGGCCTCTTCATCCACCACCTCGGGCATGAGTGTTTTAGGGTTGACGGCGATTCCGGGAAAGCCTGCTGAGGGCCAATCGTTCAATGCCATATTAGGAAGCAATCTCTTGGTAGGCGGCAAAGAGCAGTGACTGGTCAGGGACATCGAGAATGCCCGGCCGGCCAATGCCATCAAGGACCACAAAGCGCAGCAAGTCCCCGCGGGACTTCTTATCGCGCTTCATACCGTCCAGCAACGCCTGCCAGCGGTCCCGCCGGTAGCTCAGGGGCAAGCCCAACAGATCCAAGATGGTGCGGTGACGGTCCGCATCCTCATCGCTGAGGCGGCCAACGCTGCGGGCCAACTCTGCGGCGAACATCATGCCGACTGATACGGCGGCGCCGTGACGCCAGGAGTAGCGTTCGGCCAGTTCAATGGCGTGGCCCAGGGTGTGGCCGTAGTTCAGAATTTCGCGCAGTCCTGATTCTTTCAAATCTTCGGACACCACCTTCGCCTTGACAGCAATGGCACGTTCAATCAATTCACGCAGGATCGGTGATGCCGGGTCCTTGACAGCTTCCGGGTTGGCTTCGATCAAGTCCAAGATGACGGGGTCGGCGATGAATCCGCACTTGATGACCTCGGCCATGCCGGAGATGAGTTCATTCGGAGGCAGGGTCGCCAGAGTATCCAGATCAACCAGGACACCTGCCGGCGGGTGGAAGGAACCTACCAGGTTCTTGCCCTCGGCCGTATTGATGCCGGTCTTTCCGCCGACGGAGGCGTCCACCATGCCCAGAAGGGAGGTAGGGATGTTCACGAGCTTGACCCCGCGTAGCCAGGTAGCGGCAACAAAGCCGCCCAGGTCAGTCACGGCCCCGCCACCCACAGCCACAATGGCGTCGGAGCGGGTGAAATCGTTCTTGCCCAGCACTTCCCAGCAGAAGGAAGCAACCTGGATGTGCTTGCCCTCTTCGGCATCGGGGATCTCGGCGGTGAGAGCGGTGAATCCTGCCGCTTCCAAGTCATCCCGGACGGTGTCCCCTGTCATGCGAAGCGCTCGGGGGTGGATGACCAAAACCTTTTTGACCCGCTCGCCCAAGAGTTCAGGAAGGTGGGACAACAGTCCACGGCCCACTACGACGTCGTAGTTTTCCTGTGGAAGGGCACCGGTGACCTTGATGACGGTGTCAGGTGTTGTTGCTGCTGCGCTCGAGGAAGTCTCGGGGTTCACGGTGTTCACGGTTTAGAGATTCTCTTTTCTGGATTCTGCTGCCAGCAGGTGGATCAGCCGCTCTACGAGCTGCGGCACATTTGATTGGCCCACATCAAGGGTGATGTCGGCCAGCCGGGCGTACACAGGGCCGCGGATGGCGGCCAAGCGTTCCCAAGTGGCTACCGGATCCGCCGCCAACAGGGGGCGGCCGGTGTTGCGAGTGATGCGCTCCCGGACGGTGTCCAGTTCTGCACGCAGGAAAATTACGGTGGCGCGGGCCAGCAATTGCTGGGTGCCGGAGTCCAAGACGGCGCCGCCCCCCAAGGACAGCACCACCGGTACCACCTCCGGAGTATCGAGGACATCGGCGATGGCCTTGGCTTCGAGTTGCCGAAAGTGGTGCTCACCCCGGGCCGCGAAGATCCGGGGAACAGGCCCATGCTTGGCCACGATCTTGTGGTCGGAATCCACAAAAGGCACACCTATCACGCGGGCCAATTCGGCCCCAATGACCGACTTGCCCACGGCCATGGGGCCAATCATGACGATGGGCCGTTGGGGGGTGAAGTCCGGGGCCCCCACCGGCTCCTTGCCCGCAGCCATCAGTGGTCCTGGGTATCCAGATTGGCAGGGATTGCTGCCAGGTAGCTGTCCATGTTGCGCTTGGTCTCCTGGATGGAGTCGCCACCAAACTTCTCGACGAGTGCCTCAGCCAGCACCAGAGCGGTCATGGCTTCGGCGACAACACCGGCGGCCGGAACCGCACACACATCTGAGCGCTGGTGGTGGGCCTTGGCGGGCTCACCCGTGGCAACGTCAATGGTCTTCAGTGCTCGGGGCACGGTAGCGATGGGCTTCATGGCTGCGCGAACGCGGATCACGTCACCAATGCTCATCCCACCTTCAATGCCGCCTGCGCGGTTGGAGGTGCGGGTGATGCGCCCGGACTCATCACGGACAATTTCATCATGAGCTTCTGAGCCGCGGCGGGCTGCCGTGGCAAAGCCGTCGCCTACTTCAACACCCTTGATGGCTTGGATACCCATGAGGGCACCTGCCAGGCGAGAATCCAGGCGGCGGTCCCAGTGCACGTAGCTACCCAGTCCGGGAGGCAAGTTGTAGGCGAGCACCTCAACCACGCCGCCGAGCGTTTCGCCCTGCTTCTGGGCAGCGTCCACTTCTTCCACCATGGCGGCGGAGGTGGCTGCATCAAAGCAGCGCAACGGATCGGCGTCCAAGGCGGCCACGTCGGCGAGCACAGGCAGTGTGGCTGTTTCCGGTGAGGCTACACTGGCGATTTGTACGGTGTGGCTGACCAGTTCGACGCCGACAGCAGCCAGCATCTGCGCTGCTACGACGCCCAAGGCCACGCGGGTGGCGGTTTCGCGGGCGCTGGCTCGTTCCAGCACGGGACGGGCTTCGGAGAAGGCGTACTTCTGCATACCGGTGAAGTCAGCATGGCCGGGACGGGGACGCGTCAACGGCGCATTCCGGGCCTGGCCCTCCAACTCGGCGGCGTCCACGGGGTCAGCAGACATGATCGCTTCCCACTTGGGCCATTCGGAGTTGGCGATCTGGATAGCGACCGGGCCACCCTGGGTCACCCCGTGGCGGACACCGCCCAAAATGGTCACGACGTCCTGCTCAAACTTCATGCGGGCGCCGCGGCCGTAGCCCAGACGCCGGCGAGCTAGAGCATCCTGGATGTGGGCGCTCGTGAGCTCCACACCGGCGGGGACGCCTTCAATAATTCCAACAAGGGCCGGTCCATGTGATTCTCCGGCGGTCAACCAACGCAACATACTCTCTATCCTGCCATGTTCTGTTCGTAGGGATTTCGCCGAGCCACGCCAATTGCGTCGCACATCACATTGATGACGTCCCCCAGCTGCTCTGTGTCCAAATCGCCAAACCCACCGGCTGCGGTAAACAACCTCACTTGTTCCACGCCCTGATAAAGCAGCATTTCAATGCCGGCGACGACCGTTCCACCAGCCGCCTCCCACGCAAGACCTATCTCACTGGGCCACGGATCGTAGGCAACATCAAGTAACAATGCCCCATCTACGGATGGCTGAGTGTCCCCGAAGTCTTGGGCCAACGCGTCGGCTCCGCGCGGAGGCAGAGTGGAAATAACCACGTCGTAACCAGCCAGTGCTTGCGCTGCGCCGTCAAAGGATTTAAGGTCGACGCCGGCACCCAGCTTTTCTGCCACGTCCAGCGTCCCTGCGGACTTAGCAATGTTCCGTACAAAAATATCAATGCATGACGCGTCTAAGGCGGCTAGGGCGGCGATGGCGGAGACGGCAGTACCTCCGCCGCCGAGAATGGCAGCACGGGGGCGCTCCCCCACACCAGCATGGAGCAGGGAATTCACGATCCCGGGCACGTCTGTGTTGTCCCCCACAAGGTGAGGTTCTCCGGCGTCGTCCGTAGTGCACACAATGGTATTCACGGCACCCAACGCTGCTGCCACAGGGGTCAACTCGTCCATCAGGGACACCGCGGCATTCTTCAACGGCATGGTCACCGACAGCCCATACCAATTGCGTTCGGCACGAACCCGAGCCACGACGGCGGCGAGTTCGGGGACTTGAACGTCAATGGCTTGGTAGGAGAATTCAGCTCCCAGCACCGCGTAGGCAGCATCATGCATGGCTGGAGATTTGGAATGCCCAATAGGGTGTCCCAAAACCGCGCCTTGGAGAGGGGCGTTCACTTATTCGCACTTCCCCGGGTTTGCCCCACACCATGCCACATATTTGCCAACGTTTGCCTGGTGCTCGGCAAAGGTGGCTGCGTACAGGGTCTCGCCCGTATCCAGATTGATCGTGACCCAGAAGTAATACGGGTTAGATTCCGGTTGCGCGGCGGCCTCAATGGCCTTGACGCTCGGAGAGCCAATGGGTCCAACAGGTAGTCCGGGGTTGGCGAAGGTGTTGTACAAGTTGGACTTGTCAGCCTTCTCCGCAGCCGTCAGCTCATAGGATTTAATGCCCAGACCGTAGGCCACAGTGGCGTCCGATTCAAGGCGGCCACCAGTCTCTTCGTTGGGCTTGTTGAGACGGTTTTCAATGGCACCAGAGATTTTGGAATAGTTCGCCTCATTACCTTCGAACTCGATGATGCTAGCAACTGTGAGGATGCGGTACTGCTCGCTCGGATCCGTCACGCCAGAGTCGGTGAGCTCGCTGGTGGTTTTGGTGACCAATTCCTGCACAACGGACTTGGCGTCGGTTTCAATGGGAAACCTGTACTCGCCAGGTGAGAGGTAGCCTTCAAGGTTCTTGGCCTGAGGCGGCAAACCAAACTCGGCTGGCTGGTTAGCGAGTTTCTCAAACTCGGCCAGCGGCAAGTCGGTGCTCTCAGCAAGGATCTTCAAGGTCTCGCCAAGGCGAAGGTTTTGCGCGACTGCGGCGTAATGCACGCGGTTAGCGTCCGTCGCCAAGAGCACGGCAACCGCGTCCGAGGCCTTCATTTGGGACTTCATGGGGAATTCGCCAGGCTGCAAGGACGCTGAGCCTTCGGCTGCCTTGAGCGCGTCAAGGAAGGCCTGCTCGCTGGCCACCACATCCTGGGCCTTAAGTTCGGTGGCTACTGTGCGTCCTGTGGCACCTTCTGGCACCACGATCTGCACGTTTCCGGTTCCGGGACCTGGATAGTCGGGCACGGTGAAGCCGCCCAGCATGGGCTTGACGGTCTGGACCGCGAAGTAGACCACGGCGCCGAATAAGACCAGGATCACCAAAAACACCAAGCTGCGGCGGCGCTTGCGCACCCTTTTGGAGACACGGCTGGTCCGGCGCGACGGCAATCCCGCCTCTGCTACCGGATCGTAAGCGTCGGACTCGCCGGCTTCGTTGTGGCCGGGCTCGTCGTGCGCTTCGTGCGCGTCGTAGTGTTCGTAGTCAGAGTGGCCGGTGTACAGCGTGTCCTCGCTGCCGTCTTGCCAGTATGTTTCGGCGACAGGCTGCTCGTCATTGTAAGGCTGGTTGGCGTAAGGCTGGTTGGCGATGTTCGGCTCGGTGCCCTGGTTCTCGGAAGACGTCCGATCCCCGTTCTGGAACTTATCACTCATGGCGCCTCCTGCGAGTTGACGGGCGCATTGCTAGAACTGCTAATGGTGAGACCCTTTTCGTGTTCAGGTGAATCGGCTGTCCCCACAACGTCCGACTTGACTGCGCGCACGAGCTCCCCGACATCGGAATTGCGCGCTTTTTGCATATCCAAGGCGTGCTGCAGTATTTCAACGGCCGCCACTTGATCTACTACTTTACGGTGTTCGCGGCTGCTCAGGCCAGCTTGATGCAGGGCCTGGTGGGCGCTGACTGTGGTCAATCGTTCATCCACCAGCAACACCGGGACCTCTAGACCTGCCGCCGCCAGCATATTTGCAAGGTGCTGAGCGTAGCTGCGGGCCATATGTGCCGACGTCTTTTCTTCACCTCTCATGGTCCGGGGCAGGCCCACAAAGATTTGCTGCGCACCACGGTTGGAAGCCTCTTTGACTACCACCTTGATGTCGCTGTTCTTCTTTGTGTCCCGACTCAGGGTCTTTACGGGTGTGGCTAAAATTCCGTCGGGGTCACATGTTGCCAACCCCACCCGAACCATGCCTACATCCACACCAAGTTTGACCCCTTGCGGGTAATTCTTCTCCGCCACAAAAACCCTAAGATCGCGTCTTCACGGCATCACTGACGGCAGCCAATGCGGCGCCGATAGCGTTGACGTCTTGCCCGCCACCTTGGGCCATGTCCGGCTTGCCACCGCCGCCACCGCCCAAGATCCCGGATGCCAATTTGACCAGGTTGCCGGCCTTGATGCCTGCCTCGCGGGCGGCCTCGTTGGTGACTACCAAGATGATCGGGCGGCCGTTACTGGCGCCAGCGACTGCAATGGTCGACGGCGCTGAGCCGAGACGGTCGCGCAGGTCCAGTGCCAGCCCACGCAGGTCATCAGCGCTGCTGACTTCACCGGCGTCGTGGGCAATAACGCGCACACCGTTGGCGTCCACTGCGGTGCCCACCAGCGTGGCCGCTGCGGCGCTGAGCTGCTCCTTGCGGAGCTGCTCCAATTGCTTCTCCGCGTTCTTGAGCTTGGCCAAAGTTGCAGCTACTCGCTCCGGCAACAGGTTCGAGGGAACCTTGAGCATGTCAGAAAGTGAGTTGACCAGCGCACGTTCGCCAGCCAAGTGGCGGAAAGCGTCCATGCCGACAAAAGCTTCGACACGGCGGTTTCCCGAACCAACGGACTGCTCGCCCAACAGCGTGAGCGAGCCGATGCGGGAGGTGCTGTCCACATGGGTGCCACCACACAGCTCGCGCGACCAGGCGCCGTCGATCTCTACAACACGCACCTCGGAACCGTAGTTCTCGCCGAACAGTGCCATGGCGCCCAGCGACTTGGCCGCGTCAAGGTCCATGACCTTGGTATCGACTCGGAAATTATTGCGGATAGCAATGTTAGCCACTTCTTCAATTTCTGAGCGGGTGGCCGTGCTCAGACCCTCGCCCCAGGCAAAGTCGAAGCGCAGGTAGCCGGCCTTGTTGTAGGAGCCGCGCTGGAGGGCTTCCGGGCCGAGGATCTGATGCAGTGCAGCGTGCACAATGTGCGTACCGGTGTGCGCTTGTTCAGCGGCGTGACGGCGTTCACGGTCGACGGCGGCACGCACCAATGCGTCCGCGGGCAGTTCGCCTTCGCGCACGATTGCCTGGTGGACGCTCAGTCCCTTGATGGGCTTTTGTACATCCAGGACCTCGACCACGAAGCCGTCGCCGGTGATCAGGCCGGTGTCGGCGCTCTGGCCACCTGCTTCAGCGTAAAACGGGGTGGCATCCAGAACGAGGGAGATCTCATCGCCAGTGGAGGCGTGCTGCACCTGGACTCCGTTGGCCAAGATGGAGCGTACCCGGCCTTCGCCTTCAAGCTCGGTGTAGCCGGTGAAGATCGTTTCGCCCTGTGCGAGCAACTCATGGAAGACAGACAGATCGGCATGCCCGCTCTTTTTGGACTTGGCATCCTTCTGGGCGCGTTGGCGCTGCTCGAGCATGAGTGTACGGAACCCGGCCTCATCAACAGCTAGACCGGCTTCGCCAGCCATTTCCAGTGTCAGATCGATCGGGAACCCGTAGGTGTCATGCAGCGCGAACGCTTCAGTGGCCGAAAGGAAAGTGTTGGCGGCCTTGGAGTCCTTGACGGCCTCTTCCAAACGGGCGGTGCCGCTGGCAATGGTACGCAGGAAGGACTTCTCTTCGGCATAAGCAATACGTGAGATGCGGGCGAAGTCAGTCTCAACTTCCGGGTAGGCGCCCTTCATGGCGTCACGCGACACCGGCAGCAACTCCGGCAACACGGCGGTTTCCACACCGAGCAGGCGCATGGAACGCACGGCACGGCGGATCAGGCGGCGCAGCACATAGCCGCGGCCTTCGTTGGAGGGGGTGACGCCGTCGGAAATCAACATCAGTGAGGAGCGGATGTGGTCGGCAACAACGCGCATGCGGACATCGTCAATGTGATGCGGATCGGCAGGGTCCTCGGTGGAGGTGTAGGCCTTACCCGACAGTTCGGCGGCCTTATCCAGGACGGGGCGCAATTGGTCGGTTTCGTACATGTTCTCCACACCCTGGAGAATCATGGCCAATCGCTCAAGGCCCAAACCGGTGTCGATGTTCTTGTTGGGCAGCTCCCCTACAACATCGAAGTCAACCTTGGAGGTGACGTTATCAATCTGGTACTGCATGAACACGAGGTTCCAGATTTCAATGTAACGAGTTTCATCGGCGATGGGGCCGCCGTCAATGCCGTATTCGGGGCCGCGGTCGTAGAAGATTTCCGAGCAGGGGCCGGCCGGGCCGGGCTGGCCGGTGGACCAGTAGTTATCTTCCTTGCCAATGCGCTGGATGCGGTCGGCGGGGACGCCCACCACATCCCGCCAGATGCCGTAGGCTTCGTCGTCTTCGGTGTACACCGTGACCCACAGCCGGTCCGCTGGGAGGTCGAATCCGCCGTCGGCAAGGGAACTGGTGAGTAGTTCCCAGGCGTAGGGAATGGCGGTTTCCTTGAAGTAATCGCCAAAGGAGAAATTGCCGCACATCTGGAAGAAGGTGCCGTGCCTGACGGTCTTGCCCACTTCTTCAATGTCACCGGTACGGATGCACTTTTGCACGCTGGTGGCGCGCTTATACGGCGGCACCTCGCGGGCGGTCAGGTAGGGAATGAAGGGAACCATGCCGGCCACGGTGAAGAGCAGCGACGGGTCGGAGGACACCAGTGAGGCCGAGGGCACGGGGGTGTGTGACTTGCTGGCGAAAAAATCTACCCAGCGGCGTGCAATGTCGTGCGATTTCATTAGCCTGGTGGCTCCTTCATAGTTCTATCGGGCAAAAACTTTACGTCGCTGGCGTCTTGCGCGCAGCGTGGTGTGGCAGCGGTAGCCGTGGCAGCGTGTGGCCAGGCACTTACCTAGCCGGGGTGGAACAGGCTCAGATCAGCGTCGGGTGGCGGAGGGGTCCTGGTCCACACCTAAAGCGATCCGCAGGTCACTTTCTCGTTGATTCATGTTCTCACGGAGAGCGTCGGCGAAGTCGTGAACGGCGTCGCTCATTTGGCCCACGGCACGGTTAAGTCCGTCAGGTCCTATGGCGCCTTTAGCCGCGGTAATTTTGCGGGCTGCTATGACGCCAACGGTTATGCCGACGCCGAGCCAAAAGATTTTCTTCATGGTGTTGTCCTTGAGGAGGTTCGGTTAGCGGCTGCGCCGTGCGCGTGTGGGTTTCCCGCGGCCAGCGAATGCTTGGCGGACACCATAGGAGAACGCGGCAACCTTGATCAGCGGGGAGCCAATGGTGGCAGCCACGAGGGCGGAGAGCGCCGAGATGTTGGCAGTGGCATCGGAGACGTTATTGGAAATGCCGTCCACCTTGCCCAGCTGGGTGTTGGTGGTGGCAACTGTGGCGGTGACTTCATCAATGAGCGGCGTGGTGCCGTCACCAATCTGTTTGATGGTCCCGCGAATCTCGTCGAAAACCTTTCCCAGTTTGAGAATGGGCACTGCCAACAGTGCCACTAGGACGGCAAAGACTCCTGCCGCTATCAGTCCTGCAATGTCGCCACCGCTCATATGCGTGCCGCCTCAATTCGTTAACTAGTCTGTGACTCGTCTGGCTGATGCGCTCTGGCCGGGGCCGGAAACAACATCTTTCCCCAAAGTACCTTAGTCCAAAAGTACCGGCGGGTGGGTACAAAACAGCCCGCGGCGGATGCCACGGGCTGTTTTGTGTTTCAAGCTGCGAATGAATCGAGCTCTACGTCCATGCTAAGAAAATTTAGCGTGAGTAGAATTCAACAACCAGCTGCTCTTCACAGGTTACGGGAACCTCAGAGCGCTTGGGGCGGCGAACCAGGCGAGCCTGAAGGCTCTCCAGCTTGACGTCCAAGTAAGCCGGAACGGCGGGAAGCACGTCGCGGTGTGCGCCGGCTGCAGCGAGCTGCAACGGAGCCATGGTTTCGCTGCGCGGGTGCACGTGGATCAGCTGACCCTCGGCAACGCGGAACGACGGGCGGTCCACGCGGGCGCCGTCAACCATGATGTGGCGGTGAACAACCAGCTGGCGTGCCTGGGCGGTGGTGCGGGCGAAGCCTGCACGCAGAACCAAGGCGTCCAAGCGGGTTTCCAAGAGCTCAACCAGGTTTTCACCGGTCATGCCCTTGGTGCGCTTGGCTTCTTCGAAGGCACGCGTCAGCTGTGCTTCGCGGATGCCGTACTGGGCGCGCAGACGCTGCTTTTCGCGCAAGCGTACGGCGTAGTCGCTGTCCTGCTTCTTGCGGGCACGGCCATGCTCACCGGGGCCGTACGGGCGGCGCTCCAGGTACTTGGCGGCCTTGGGAGTCAGGGCAATGCCGAGGGACCGCGAAAGGCGGGCCTGACGGCGGGCACGTGTGTTGTTAGCCACTTGTGTCCTTCCAATATGTGCAATACGTAGTTGTCTGGCCTCCATTATGGAGAGTTGGGGCTATTGCAACCCATCGCTACAGCACCTGGGCATAGACAACAGATCCTTGAAAACACGGTAAATGAGCGGCCAAAAGCCGGTAGAACCGTACGTGGATGTTGTGCATGGAGCCAGAGCTTGCCAGTGCGGAGTCAACTCTACCACTTGCAGACTGTCAGGGCGTCTGGCGCTCGAAGAGTCACTGGGTTGGGTGGCTCCAGTGAAGCGGCTCAGCCCTTCTTGGGCGGCGTGCCGTTTGACGTGCTACTTGATGTGCCGCGAATGATCTCCCGCAACCTCGTGAGCCGAGGTCCCAGTTCACGTTCATGTCCATTGGCTGTGGGCGTGTAGTAGTTGGTGCCCACGAGGTCATCCGGCGGATATTGCTGCACGGCAATGGAGTGCGGGGTATCGTGAGCGTAAATGTAGCCTTTGCCATGCCCCAACCCGGCCGACCCCGCATAATGGGCATCGCGCAACGGTGCAGGAACGGTGGTTCCCTTGCCGGCCCGAACATCGGCCACTGCCGCATTAATGCCGTTGTAGGCGGCATTGGATTTTGGTGCGGTCGCCACATGAACCACAGCTTGGGCCAGAATAAGCCGGGCCTCCGGCATTCCAATCAAGGCCACGGCTTGGGCTGCTGCCACTGCTGTTTGCAGTGCCGTGGGATCTGCCATGCCAACGTCTTCTGAGGCAGAAATCATAATACGGCGGCTGATAAAGCGAGGGTCCTCCCCCGCCTCCAACATCCGGGCCAGATAATGCAGCGCGGCGTCCACGTCCGAGCCACGTACGGATTTAATGAAGGCACTGATGATGTCATAGTGCTGATCGCCGGCCCGGTCGTAGCGGACAGCGGCAGCGTCAATGGCTCGCTCGGCAACGGCCAGATCAACTACCACCGGCCCCTCCACAGCTTCCGGCGACACGCCGGTCAAGGACCCATCGGTCTGTGAAGCGCCGGTCTTTGACGGATCACTCTGTGACAGTTCGGAGAGCGCCACACCAGCGGCCGCCTCCAATGTGGTCAGGGCGCGGCGAGCATCGCCGCTGGCTAGCCTGACCAGGTGGTCCATAGCGTCATCAGTGACCGTGACCAGCCCGTCCAAGCCGCGCGGATCAGTGATGGCCCGCTCCAACAACCCTTGAATATCGGCATTGGTCAACGGTTGCAGGGTCAGCAAAATAGATCGTGACAGTAACGGCGCCACCACGGAGAATGACGGGTTTTCGGTGGTGGCGGCAATCAGCACCACCCAGCGATTCTCCACGCCTGGCAACAACGCATCCTGCTGGGCTTTGTTGAAGCGGTGAATCTCATCCAGGAACAGCACAGTGGTTCGCCCGTGCAGGTCTCTGTCGGTCAGCGCTTGATCCATGACCCGGCGCACGTCCTTGACCCCGGCCGTGATGGCGGAAAGCTCGACGAACTTTCGCCCTGGGCCGCGCGCAATCACATGGGCCAGTGTGGTTTTTCCCGTTCCTGGAGGTCCCCAGAGCATGACCGAGGCAGGCCCTGCCGCTCCTCCGCTACTGCCGCCAGCGGCGAGCATTTGCAAGGGTGAGCCTTGACCCAGCAGATGCTGTTGGCCCACTACTTCATCCAGACTGCGCGGGCGCATGCGCACGGCCAAGGGGCTGCGCGGACGCGACCCCGGCTCGGCACTGCCACCGCCGAAGGACCCGCCGCCCAAGGCGAGGGTGCCGTCGTCGTCCGCGTCGTCGTCCCCATGCAGGGCGCTAAAGAGGTCACTCACCCCTCTAGGCTATCGCCCGGTAGTCTGGCAGCGTGAACTCAGCCCAGCGCACCGCCCTCGTTCCGCCCGCACGCCTGCTCGGTTGGGCGGAACGCTTCGCCGCCTCCCACCGGGGTGTGGCCGCCACAACCGACACCGACGACGGCGTCATGCTGACTATGTGCGACGGTGCCACCGCACTCCTCACCGCGCCGTGGCCCGACGACGGGCGTCCTGGCCGAGGTGCCGGGTTGGTAGACCGGCTTGTGAGCTTGGCTGCCCAAGAGCGTCGCCTTGGGCTGGTATTGGTGCGCCGGGGCGGCTTTGCTGTGGGTGTAGCTGTCGGTTCGAAGTTGCTGGCGCACAAGGTGGGGAACTCCGGCTCCCGTTCTCGCGGCGGCGATTCTGGTGCGGCCATTGTGCAGCGCGCTGCTGCCGAGGCTGCAAAGGTCTTTTCGGGTCAAAGCTTTGAATACGTGGCCACAGGAGGCGACAAGCCACTGGTGGAATCGGTCCTAGCAGTACCCGCACTCCGTTCCGTAGCCCAGCGGCCACGTCTGGACCCGCTGGCCGTAACCGATCCGAATATGGCAGTACTTACCAAGTCGGCACAGGATTTTTGCTCCGTCCGGATCACCATCACCGATCCTGCGGGCAGCTGAACGGCCGGCGAGGAGGCTGCGAGATCTTTTGAGCAGTATCCTGGGGCGATTACGCCTAACAGGCTCCCAAGGCGCGTCGCAAAGGTGCTTGGCGGTAGTGATAGCGGGCCTGTTCGGTGAAGCCAGCAAGGCTGTACAGCTTCTGGGCTCCTGCGTTGGCAACAGTCACCATGAGCCAATAGTTGTGCACCCCCCTGTCAGCTCCAGCCCTGGTCAGGGCGTTGAGGACGTGGGTGGCGATGCCGCGTCGCCGCGCTTCAGGATGGACTGCCATGGAGTAAATCCCACCCCAACCGCCTAGTTCTGATGAGTGTACTGGGCTTGATTGGTCTGCCGAGCTTGCTGATTCTCCTACGTTCAGCATGGCCAGACGTCCGGTACCTACGGCAACACCTTGATCGTCATGAGCCGTGGCATACAGCGCCGGCGACGCCTGGAGAATACGCTTCGCCATCTCCATTTCCACTGGCCCGCCGCGGCCATCAATGCTCCACCACAATTCAAGCCAGTCCTGACTTGGTTCACTACTGATAGTCAACGTAACGCCAGCGAGCTGTGATGATGCCGCCTCGGTAACCGTGGTGGCGTCCGCTTCGGCAATTCCTGCCGTGGCAGTCATGATGATCGTCTCGGACTGCTTGCTATAGGAGCGCTGATCGAGCACCTCTTCCAGAGCCGCATGTTCCGGACGACGGGTTAGCTGGAAGATCACCGGTTGGCGCCGATCCGCGTACCAGTGCTCAGCGGCTCGCAGGTTCGCCGTGAGATCCCTCGGCGCTGAGACCGGCCACACTGAATTGGCTCGTTGCGTGACGCCGCCTGCAGAGCGTAAAAGCCAACCATCCACGAGTTCAGCCTCCGTGGCAGGCCATGCGGCATTCATCAGCTGCTCTAGATGCCCGAGAGTTCCCGCTAGCGTAGTTCTCATCGGATCAGCTTAACGGCAGATTAGTGCGAACAAAGCAGAAGCAGCAGATGCGAGACGGCGTGCAATCCAGCCTTCAGCTAACCCCTGACTTGAGTCAGCTCTTCCACACTCTACTGTCGGTCTACTGTCGGTCCGCATAAACGAGCCGAAGCCACGTTATGTTCCAGCAGATAAGCCACAACAGAAAGCTCGGGACATTTCAGCTTCGCAGCTCTAATCGCTGGGACCCTTGCCAATCCAGGGGACAAACTCATCACCGTCCCAGGCTGCAATGAACTTTCCCAACATCGCCCGGGTCTGTTCCGCCTCGGTATTCCACAGACTGGATAAATGGGTCCAGCCCGTGGATCGCTCCAGATCTGGGACAAGCCATCGGCATCCTCGCTGCGGGGCGTTCAAGGATCAGGGGTTTCGTCTCTGACAGCTTTCAGCGATTCTAGTTTTGATTTCTTCTAACAATCTCGCTGAAGATGCCCGCCGTCGAACACTAAAAATGCCCGCCTTCCCACGAGGGGAAGACGGGCACATTAGAAACGCAAACTACTACTTGGCTTCGGGGTCAGCCTTCTTGGCCTCCGGCTTGAAGTCAACGCCGGCTTCCTTGCGCTGTTGAGCCGTGATCGGAGCCGGAGCTTCGGTCATGGGATCGTAACCGCCACCTGACTTCGGGAAGGCGATGACGTCGCGGATGGAGTCAACACCGGCCAACAGTGAGACGGCGCGGTCCCAGCCAATGGCAATACCGCCATGCGGCGGGGCGCCGAACTTGAAGCCGTCCAGCAAGAAGCCGAACTTCTCGTCAGCCTCGGCCTCGGAGATGCCCATGACGCCGAAGACGCGCTCTTGGATGTCGCGGCGGTGGATACGGATGGATCCGCCACCAATTTCGTTACCGTTGCAGACGATGTCGTAGGCGTACGCCAGTGCCTCGCCCGGATCGGTGTCGAAGGTGTCCATGAACTCCGGCTTGGGTGAGGTGAATGCGTGGTGCACGGCCGTCCATGCGCTGTGACCCAGGGCCACATCGCCGGAACCAACGGCAACGCTGGTGGGCTCGAACATGGGAGCGTCAACAACCCACACAAAAGCCCAGTCCTTCGGGTTGATCAGGCCGGTGCGGTGACCGATCTCAACACGAGCGGCACCGAGCAGTGCGCGGGAGGGGGAAACCTCACCGGCGGCGAAGAAGATGCAGTCGCCGGTCTTCGCGCCAACAGCGTCAGCCAGGCCAGCGCGCTCGGTCTCGGTGAGGTTCTTGGCTACCGGTCCGGTGAGCTCGCCCTCTTCCTTGATCAGAACGTAGGCAAGGCCCTTGGCACCGCGCTGCTTGGCCCATTCCTGCCAAGCATCGAGCTGGCGGCGAGGCTGTGAAGCACCACCGGGCATCACAACTGCGCCCACGTAAGGAGCCTTGAAGACGCCAAATTCGGTGTCATTGAAGAACTCGGTGAGGTCAGTCAGCTCCAGGCCGAAGCGCAGGTCCGGCTTGTCCGAGCCGAAGCGAGCCATGGCATCGCGGTAGGTCATGCGCTGGATCGGCATCGGAATTTCGACGTCGATCAGCTTCCACAACTCGCCGACAATCTTCTCACCCAAGGCGATGATGTCATCCTGGTCAACGAAGCTGGCCTCGATGTCCAGCTGTGTGAACTCCGGCTGGCGATCCGCACGGAAATCTTCGTCACGGTAGCAACGGGCAATCTGGTAGTACTTCTCGAAGCCACCCACCTGCAGGAGCTGCTTGAACAGCTGCGGTGACTGCGGCAGCGCATACCAGGAACCGGGAGCCAGACGTGCCGGCACTACGAAGTCGCGAGCACCCTCAGGGGTGGAACGCGTCAGCGTGGGGGTTTCAATTTCGATGTAACCCTGATCGTGCAGCAGGTTGCGAGCAACCCGGTTGGCTTCGGAACGTAGGCGCATGTTGCGCTGCATGACCGGGCGGCGCAGATCCAGGTAGCGGTGCTTCAGACGCGCTTCCTCACCAACCTCGGTGTGATCATCAACCTGGAACGGCAGCGGGGCTGCTTCATTAAGCACCACGACGGCATCAGCCATGACTTCGATCTCACCTGTGGCGAGGGTCGGGTTTTCGTTACCTTCCGGGCGGCGTGAAACCGTTCCGGTGATCTGCAGAACGAATTCGTTACGCAGCGCGTGGAAGACTTCTTCCTCACGCACCACAATCTGTGCCACGCCAGATGCGTCACGCAGGTCCAAGAAAGCCACTCCGCCGTGATCACGGCGACGGGCTACCCAGCCCGAAAGAGTGACGGTTTGGCCAATATGTTCAGCCCGCAAGGAGCCTAGGTCATGTGTGCGCAGCACAGCATTCCTTTCAATGGTGGTGTTCGGCCCGCGTTCTCGGGCCCTAAAGAGACGTTGGTACGAGTTTACCGGTGATTGCTCACCCCCGTGGTCGAGCCCTGAGGATGGAGCACTGCTCGAGCCTTTCGAGACCCCGCTACTCCATCGACCCGGCATCGACCCGTGAGGAAAGGTCGCTTACCGCAATCGACCCGTGAGGAAAGGTCGCTTACACGTGGCAAAGCGACCATTCCTCACGGATCAACGCGGGAGGCGAAGCGGATCAACGCGGGAGCCGGAGCAAAGTCCCCAAAAAGGATCAACGCGGGAGCCGAAGCGAAGTCCCCAAAAAAGGATCAACGCGGGAGCCGAAGCAGATTCGCCGAAGGTAGCAGTTAGGCGACCACGATCTGCGGGGTCAAGTCAACGGCTGGGGGCATCCAGCTGGCGGGGTCCGCTGCGACCTGCTCCCCGGAGCGGATGTCCTTGACCTGGTGGGCCCCGCTCTCGTCAGTGAACCAGACGTACGGGATGCCGCGCTTGTCGGCGTACTTGATCTGCTTGCCGAACTTGTCCGCCTTGGCGGCCACTTCGCTGGAGATGCCGCGGGCGCGCAGGGCAGTTGCCACGTCCTGGGCCTCGCTCCAGCTTTCCTCATCAACCAAGGTGACCAACACGACTGTGGGAACGGAACGCGTCGCCTTGGCAAATTCCTGGCTCAGGATGCGCGCCACGAGACGGGTGACGCCAATTGACAGCCCAACGCCGGGGAATTTACGATTGCCCTTGGACGCCAGCGCGTCATAGCGGCCACCTGAGCAAATGGAACCCAGCTGCTCGTGACCCACCAGCACAGTCTCGTACACAGTTCCGGTGTAGTAGTCCAAACCTCGGGCAATGGAGAGATCCGCCACAACGGAGCCGGGGGCACTCTTCACAGCCGCAGAAATGACCTGTTCGAGCTCGTTCAGTCCCTCTTCCATGAGCTCATCCGTTACGCCCAGGGCGCGGACCTGCTCAACAAATGAGGTGTCCTCGGTCCGGATAGAGGCCAGAGCCAGCGCCTTCGCTGCCTGCTCCGGCGTAGCCCCAAGCTCATTCTGCAAAAGTTCAGCCACACGCTCGGCACCGATCTTTTCCAGCTTGTCGATGCTACGCAGTACACCAGCGGTGTCAGTGAGCCCGATGCCGCGGTAGAAACCTTCGGCGAGCTTGCGGTTGTTGATGCGCAGTTTGAAGGCGGGGATCGGCAAGGCGGAGAGCGCCTCGGCGATGACGAGCGCAAGTTCCACGTCATAGCGGAAGGGCAGTACGCCGTCGGCCACGACGTCAATATCAGCCTGGGTGAACTCGCGGGCGCGGCCCTCCTGGGGACGCTCGCCACGCCAGACCTTCTGAATTTGGTAGCGGCGGAACGGGAAGGACAAGTAGCCAGCATTTTCCACAACGTAGCGGGCAAAGGGCACCGTCAAATCGAAGTGCAGAGCCAGCGCGTTGGGATCCTCCTTGGCGGCAACGGCGGTGTTTCCGTCATCGTCCTGGAGACGGGAAAGACCGTACACTTCTTTATCGATCTCTCCCTTGCGCAGGAGATGACCAACAGTTTCCACAGCCCGCGTCTCGATGGAACTGAATCCATGCAGCTCGAAGGTGCGGCGCAGGGTGTCCAGCACATGCTGCTCCACCAACCGTTCCTCGGGGAGCCACTCGGGAAAACCGGACAAGGAGGCGTTGCGTGCCATGGGTGTTGCTCTCCTAACATGCACCGGATCCAAAAAGTCAGTCACAGGATCCGGCGGGGCGGGTAAACGTAACGGTGCACCGAAGCTCAAGTCATGCTCCCCGCAGAGCGGGCATTCCATGAGTAAACTGGCACCGGCTGCCATTTTATAATCTTTGGCAGCCCACCCCTAACCTACCCGGCGGCGACAGCGCTAGGTGAACAAACCGCTCATTTGAAGCTCATTTGAAGGAAGAGGCACCGTTGGTTAACAGCAACAAGTCCGCCCGTGAAGCCAAAGCACGCGTGGCTCGTATGGAAGCTAACCAGGCTTTGCATCTGGAACAGCTCCAGCGGCGCAAGCGCGATAACCTCATTGCTGTCATTGCTATTGGCGCGGCCTTGGTGCTCGCCACAGTGCTGGCGTTGACGGTGTTCACCCCTGCAACAGACACTGATACCAGCGCGCCGGCACCCTCTGCAACAGCTGCGGTTGAAACCAACAGCCCCACGGTTCCCAAGGCAGAGACTGCCAAAGGTAAAACTCTCACCGGAACCCTGACGCTCAACGGCAAACCGCTGGGCGTTGAGCTTGACGGCACCAAGGCACCGCAGGCTGCTGCCGTGTTCAAGTCACTGGCCGACACCGGTTTCATGGAGGGCAAAAGCTGCCACCGGTTGACCAATTCCCCGAACTTCGGAGTGCTCCAGTGCGGCTCCCTCAAGGGCGACGGCGCAGGCGATCCCAGTTACCAGTGGGGTCCGGTTGAGAACACCCCGGCCGATGGCAAATATCCAGCGGGAACCATCGCTGTGGCCCGCGCCAACACCACCTACAGCAACGGCACCCAGTTCTTCATCACCTATGAAGACACCAATCTCCCGCAGGACGGTGGTGGCTACACCATCGTTGGTAAGGTCACCACCGGCCTCGAGGCCGTCACGGCAATTGCCAAGGACGGGATCGTCGATGGCGCAACCGACGGTGCGCCCAGCAGCAAGGTGACGATAGACTCGTTCAAGCTCAACTAGTTTTCATCAGGCCTTCCCTGATGTGGCACATCCGTGCTCTTCAGGGAAACGCTCCACTACGATCCTGGCCAGGTAGCTTTGCACCACCGGCCCGTTTCCATCAAGCGAAAGACTTTTAGCGGTGACACACAGTCAAGAATCCGACGAAACACTTGCCTCAACAACAGAGACTCCCGTAACGGAGAGCACCACTGTTGAGAACACAACCGAAAGCACGACGGCGGCCACTCCCGTCCCGGCTCCGGCATCCGTTCCAGCTCCCTCACCTTCCCCGGCAGCATTTGCCGCACGCCCCAAGGCTCCGGCGCCCGCAGCGGTTCCGACTCCGGTCGCGGCTCCTGCAGTGCCTGCCGTCAACTTGGCCGAAGCGGCCAAGTTTGGTCGCGCAGAAGAAGACGGTCACGTCTTCTTGATCCTCGATGGTGAAGAGTTCCCGGTGGGCCAGTACCCTGGTGCCACCAAGGACGAGGCGCTGAGCTACTTTGTGCGCAAGTTTGATGACATCCTGGCCCAAATTATTCTCTTGGAGCAGCGTGTTGAGGCCAAGGCACCGACCACTGATATGAACAAGACGGTCGCCCACTTGCGCGAGCAACTGGGTGAGCGTAACTCCGTTGGTGACGTCAATGCAGCATTGGCACGCTTGGTCACCCTTGAGGAGAACATCAAGGCACTGGCCGCTTCGGAGAGGGCCGCGCACGACTCGGCTCGCGCCGTCGAACTTGCCTCTCGTGAAGCAATTGTGGCTGAGGCGGAAACTATTTCTGCCGAAGACCCCAGCACGATTCAGTGGAAGATCAGCAGCGCCCGCATGAACGAACTCTTTGAGTCGTGGAAGACCGCTCAGAAGTCAGGCATGCGTCTGGGCCGGGCCACCGAAGAAGGCTTGTGGAAGCGCTTCCGCAGCGCCCGGACGGTCTTTGACCGCCATCGCCGTGCATACTTCTCGCAGCTGGATAATAACAACGCGGCCGCCAAGAACACCAAGGAGGCGCTGATTACCGCCGCCGAGGAACTTGCCACCTCAACCGACTGGGGCTTTGCGGCAGGCGAATACCGCCGTCTCATGGACCAGTGGAAGAGCTCACCGCGCGCCAGCCGCAAGGACGATGACGCTCTCTGGGCACGCTTCCGTGGGGCACAGGATAAGTTCTTCGCTGCCCGTCAGGAGGCCAATAGTGCCCTGGATGAGGAGTTCGGCGCCAACTTGGTAGTCAAGGAAGCCCTGATCACCGAGGCGCAGGCATTGCTGCCCATCAAGGACCTCAACGCAGCCAAGAAGGCCCTGCAGTCCATCCGCGACCGCTGGGAAGAAGCCGGCAAGGTTCCGCGCAATGACATGCAGCGTGTTGAAGCTGGGCTGCGCAAGGTCGAGGACGCCGTCCGTTCGGCTGAAGACGACAACTGGCGCCGCAGCGATCCCGAAGCCAAGGCACGCACCAGCAGCGCTCTAAGCCAGCTCGAAGCAACCATTGCTGGGCTCAAGGATGATCTAGCTGCAGCCGAGAAGGCCGGGGATGCCCGCAAGGTCGCCAAGGCTACTGAGGCGCTGGCAGCTCGTGAGCTCTGGCTAGAGCAGATCCAAAAAGCTGCAGAGGACTTCTCCTAAGTCTGAGGCGCTGAATTTTCTGTACCGCTGAATGACGAAGTAGCTGGAGTACTGTTTCACTGTTTCGCAGCACTTTGAGTGTTTTATTGGGCCCCCGGGCTGGGTTGTCCACAGCCCAGCGCGGGGGTCTTTCTCTTATCCGGGTGGCGGTGCACCCTTGAGAGATGACAAGTCACGAAAGCCCGCCAGCAGCCGCATCGCAAGAATCACTCCTGGCGCCAGGGAGCCTGTTCATCTTTTCCGAACTCTCGGCCATGGCCATGGACGGGGTGCTGTGCCATGTTTTCGGACAAGTGTTTCGACCCTCAGCGTTGGCAGAGACTGCCGCCATGCGGGCCGCTGCACTGGCGCACTACATCCCCGCGTTTCTGAGCCACCGAGCGGTGCTAGCTCAGCTATCAGCAGCGTGGGTGTATGGCTGCGCTCCCCTGCCAGCTGAGGTTGCCCTATTGGTGGATAACGATGGCAACAGTGCAGCCGTGCCACGCCACAGCGGCTGCACGGTCAGCCAAGTTCACCTCGAGCCGCAGGACATCCAACTCGTGGGGACCACGGCTGTGACTACCGTCTTGCGCACTGCGCTGGACGTAGCCCGGAGCGCTCCCCTAGCCTTGGCTAGGCCTGCACTTGAGGCTATGGCCCGCGATGCGTCCTTGGCGTGCCCACTCGAGAGCATCCAGCAGGCTCTACTGGATGCCCCTCACATCCCCGGCAAGTTGCGGGCGCAGGAGCTCGTGCAGGCACTGCTGGACTCCAGTTAGCCACCGGTCCCGGGTCTCAACTAGGGCCTGGCAGGAGGTAAGGACACCCGAGGTGAGGCAGCGCCTAGAGAATAGTGCCTAGACATGCAGCTGTTTACGACCCGCGCCTAGGACGTGACGATCCTAGGCTCGGCAGATCACGCCCGGCGGTGCGATCCGGTGGAACGGTAGACGTCATATACGCCGTCAATCCGCCGCACCGCGTTCAAGACATGGTCTAGGTACTTGGGATCACCCATTTCGAAGGCGAATTTGGATATTGCCACCCGATTAGTGCTGGTGTTGACGCTGGCGGCCAGAATGTTGACATGGTTTTCGGCAAGAATCCGGGTAACATCCGATAGCAGGCTCTTGCGATCCAGTGCCTCCACCTGAATTTCCACCAGGAACACACCTGATTGGGTGGGCGCCCAATCAACGTCAACCAACTTATCTGGCTCATGCTGGAGATTCATGAGGTTCGGGCAGTCGCTACGGTGAACCGAGATACCAGAGCCCTTCGTCACGTATCCGGAGATGGGATCTGGTGGCACGGGGGTGCAGCACCTGGCCAGTTTCACGAGGACATCGTCCACGCCGTGGACGATGACCCCCGAGCTGGAAACCCGCGACCGTGCGTTGGAAACGTGGGTTTCCAACGGCGGGGCGACCTCTTCAATATCCGCCAGCCCCATCACGTCGCGGAGGCGTTCCACCACCGACTGGGCTGAGGTGTGCCCATCACCGACTGCTGCGTAAAGGCCCGTGATGTCTTGATAGTGAAAGTGCTCGGTGACGGTCATGAGGGAATCATGAGTCATCATCTTCTGCAGGGGTAGGTTCTGTTTGCGCAGGGCCTTGGTGAGCAGTTCCTTGCCCTTTTCAATGGACTCGTCGCGGCGTTCCTTGCTGAACCACTGGCGAATCTTATTCCGTGCACGGGGGCTCTTGACGAAGTTCTGCCAGTCCTGGCTGGGACCGGCACCTTCGGCCTTGTTGGTAAATATCTCCACGGTGTCACTGTTGGCAAGTTCGCTGTTGAGCGGCACGAGCTTTCCGTTGACGCGGGCGCCGATGGTCCGGTGCCCCACTTCGGTGTGGACGGAGTAGGCAAAGTCCACAGGAGTTGCGCCGGCCGGCAGCGCCACTACTTGGCCCTTAGGCGTGAAGACGTAGACTTCCTTGGCATTCATTTCAAAGCGCATGGAATCCAGGAATTCACCCGGGTCTGCGGTCTCCCGTTGCCAATCCATGAGGGAACGCAACCAAGACATGTCGTCCTGATTTGTAGGAGCTGGCCCCTTGTTTCCGCTCTTGTACATCCAGTGCGCTGCCACACCGTATTCGGCCCGCTGATGCATCTCTCTGGTGCGGATCTGAATCTCTACCAATTTGCCACCGGGACCGAGCACAGTGGTGTGCAGGGACTGGTACATGTTGAACTTGGGCAAGGCAATGTAGTCCTTGAAGCGCCCCACCAGCGGTGTCCACAGCGAATGCACCTCGCCCAGCATGGCGTAGCAGTCACCTACCGTGTCCACCATGACCCGGACTCCGATGAGATCATTGATGTCATCGAATTCCTTGCTGCGGACCACCATCTTTTGGTAGATGGAGTAATAGTGCTTGGGGCGGCCACTGACCTCGCCCTTGATTTTGGAGACACGCAACACATCAAGAAGTTCACGGCGAAGCACGCTCAGCTGCTTTTCACGCTCTGGTGAGCGGTCTTGCACGAGGCGAACAATCTCCTCATAGACCTTGGGATAGAGCGCGGCGAAGGATAGCTCCTCCAATTCCCACTTCATGGCGTTCATGCCAAGACGATGGGCCAAGGGAGCAAAAATATCTAGCGTTTCCCGAGCTTTTTTACTCGAAGACTGGGCCGAAACGAATCGCCACGTTCGAGCGTTGTGGAGCCTATCCGCCAGCTTAATGACCAGTACACGGATGTCCTTGGACATGGCAACGACCATTTTTCGTAGCGTCTCAGCCTGAGCAGCTTCGCCATAATCCACTTTGTCGAGCTTGGTGACGCCGTCCACCAGCAGTGTAATTTCCTTGCCGAAGTCATGCTCCAGCTGGGCCAGGGTGTACGGGGTGTCTTCCACCGTGTCATGCAGCAGGGCAGCCGCTAAGGTGCTTCCTCCCAAACCCATTTCTGCCAAGATGGTTGCCACGGCAACTGGGTGGGTGATGTAAGGATCGCCGCTCTTGCGCTTTTGGCCTTCGTGGTATTTTTCTGCCACGACGAAGGCACGCTGGAGTAAGTCCAGGTCTTCTTTGGGGTTCTTGGCTCGCACAATCCGCAGCAACGGTTCAAGGATGGGCGAGTAGCTTTCCGTAGACCAGCCAGCCAACCGCGCTAGGCGGGACCGGGTTCGCTCGCGGCGTCCTGGAAAGGTGGGACGAATATCTGCTGCCCGATGGCCAGAGGCTTCCTTGCTTGATCCGCCAGTTGTCGTTCCAGAACTGACGGATTCGACAGTGGATGTTCCCGTACTAGGGGTACCGGCACTAATTGATCCGGTACTGGTTAATCCGGAAGTGACCATTCCGTCCTTGCCGGGCACAGCTTTCTTCCCCGGATCAGATGCCAACTCATGCGAGGGCGATTCATCGTTCAACGCATTTCCTCCCTCACACATGTACGTTCTGTGCGCCCCTACTGCGGGGCATTACCCCAGTCTAAGGTGCACAGTTGATCCTTGTTGACCAAAACAGGGCCGGGGGGGGGGGGGGGGAGGGTGGCACCCGCCCCCTTGGGTGACCTGGGGGGGGGAGGGGGAGGGGGTAGGCGGGGGAAAAAAGAGGGGGGCGGGGGCGACTCCTTCTCCCCCCCCCCCCGGCCCTGTTGGGTGCCTGAGGCGGTGAAGTGACGGGATTTAGGCCGTCGCGGTCACCTCAGCAGCATCACGTTGCGCCTCATGGGCACGACGTTGGTGCACCTTTTTAGCCTGCTTGACGAGATCAGGTTCGCGCTCACGCAGCCAGGCGTACATGGGGGCCGCCACGAAAATCGTGGAGAAGGTGCTCACTATGATGCCAATGAACAGCGCCAGTGAGAGGTCACGGAGAGTTCCTGCGCCCAGGAGCAAGGCGCCAATGAACAGAATCGAGCCCACCGGCAGCACGGCCACCATCGTAGTGTTGATGGAGCGCACCAGGGTCTGGTTCACAGCAAGGTTGACCTCTTCGCCGAAGGTCCGCCGCTCCGATTTAGTGATATCCGCCGTGTTTTCTCGGATCTTGTCAAAGACCACCACCGTGTCATACAGCGAATAACTCAGGATGGTCAGGAAGCCGATAATGGCTGATGGTGTCACCTCAAAACCTGACGCTCCGTAAATACCAGCGGTGACGACCATGACCACCAGCAGACCCACCGTGGCTGCAATAGACATGCGCCAAGTCCTAAAGTACAAGGCCATCAGGACAGTGGCGAGGAGCACGAACACAATGAAGCCAATGATGGCCTGTCGGGAAACGTCCTGTCCCCAGCTGGGGCCCACAAAGGTGGAGGTGATCTGGTCTTCGGTGACACCATAGCCAGACTTTAGGGCGTCCTTAACTGCTAGCGTTTGGTCATCACTGAGCCGGTCGGTCTGCACCTGCATAGTGTCACCGGCAATATTGGTGACCACCGCCGCAGTGCCAGGCGCAGCCTCGGCAACTGCTGTTTCACCGATGGCAACGTCAGTTTGGGCTACTGAGGAGATAGTGAACTGGGAACCACCTCGGAAATCAATCCCGAAGTTGAACCCACCACCCAGCAGCGGGATCAGGATGGACAGGAATACCAGAACGCCCGTAATGACGAACCAGATTTTGCGTTTTCCAACGAACTCGTAGGACCGTTCTCCGGTGTACAGTTCATTGCCGAAAGTGGCGAAACTCTTCATTAGTTGATCTCCTTCGAGTCACTGGACTCGGGCTGTGCATCCCCGGCGCCCCTGCTGCCAGCCATTTGCTCTTCCTTGGCAGCCAACCGCCGTTCGGCAATGGTTTGGCGGCGTTCGGCTTCGCCGGCGGCACGGACATTCTTGCCCTTGGCAACGGCTATGGTTTCTTCGGGGGTGCGGAAACGTCCTGCGCCACGGTACAAGGGGATCGCGCCCAACTGCTTCGGATCAAGGCCTGAGAAGCTGTGGCCTTCACCGAAGAACTTAGTGCGTGCCAGCAACTGCAAGGTGGGGTGTGTAAACATGAACACCACGATGAGGTCAGCCACGGCTGTCAGACCGAGAGTGAAGGCAAAGCCCTTGACGCTGCCCACGGAGACAAAGTACAGCACCAAGGACGCCAAGACGTTGACGGCCTTGGAGGCCAGAATGGTGCGCTTGGCGCGTTCCCAGCCATTCTCCACAGCGGCGACTAGACCGCGGCCATCACGTAGCTCATCCCTGACTCGCTCAAAGTAAACAATGAAGGAGTCAGCGGTCTGACCAATGGCCACGATAATTCCTGCTACACCTGCCAGCGAAAGACGGTAGTTTTCCGCCCAGCCCAGCAAAATGATGGCCAGGTAGGTGAGGACGCCTGCAATGACCAGGGAGGAGATTGTCACCAGACCCAAGGCCCGGTACTGGAACAGAGAGTAGATAACAACCAAGCCAAGACCAATCAACCCGGCCAGCAGACCCATTTCAAGTTGCTGCAAACCAAGGGTTGCAGAAATCTGAACTTCACTCTGAATTTCAAAGCTGATGGGAAGTGACCCGAACTTCAGCTGATCGGCTAAAGCCTTGGCGGTGGTTTCGGTGTACTGCCCTGTAATAGACGACTGCCCATCCGTGATGACGGCTAGGGAGGCAGGAGCTGCGATAACGCTGTCATCGAGGATGATGGCGAAGCGGGCCTGCGGATCGTTGGGATTAACCAGGTACTTGGCGTGCAGACGCTGAGTCACAGCTTTGAAAGCTTCAGCACCCTCAGGCTTCTCCAACGTCAACTGAACAGACCACTCGTTGGTGGTGGCACCCTGAGCTCCGGCCTGCAGACCATAAGAGGCGGTCTTGATCCACTTGCCGGGGATTTCCACCGGACCAAGAATGTACTTGATACCGGTCTCAGGTTCACAGCTGACAAGTGGCTTGTCAGGATCCGAGGTGGTGGGACGGTCAGTCAGAGGCAGAATGCAGCTAGTGGCCTCAAACTGTTTCATGACTGCCGCATCTACCCAGTTGGGATCGCTGGAGTCCACCGGCGCTGCTGCGGGGACCGGCAACTGGTCCTCGGGTGTCCGATCGGCCTCCGCTACAGCACCGGAAGGAACTTGGGTGGCCGCAATGACTGGGCGGAAGTTCATGTTGGCAGAAGCCTTGATGAGGTTGCGCTCTTCGTCAGTTGGCTTGCCGGGCATACTCACAACAACGTTGCGGCCACCCTCTGTGGAAATCTGGGCTTCGGAAACACCCGAACCGTCCACACGCTGACGAATAATGGACACCGCCTGATCCAATTGCTCAGGGGCGATGCTGCCGCTTCCTTCAACCTTGGGCGCCAGAATCATCTGGGTGCCGCCTTCTAGGTCAAGACCAAGCTTGGGTGCCCACGTGGCTGCCCCGCCAAGGACACCAGCACCTACCGCCAGTGTGCATGCAATGATGAGCGCCGCCAGCCACAGAAGAGTTCTGCGGGCCGTGGACGCCGGACCTGTTCGTGCCATCAAGGGATCCTTCTATTGGTCACGGGATTGTGAACATGGCAAGGCTGCTGCACCGGAATGAACCCTTGGTACAGCAGCCGCCAACCCGGATAAGGCTAGTTGTCTTTGTTGTTTTCGTTCTTCAAGCGCTCAAGTGATTCCTCGACGGACTCCGTTGCACCTGCTTGCTTGTCAAGATTCAGCGTCAATGACGAAGCATCGTCGGGCACGATGGCCTCGACCTCTTGCGCGTCTGCTGGATCAATGATCTTTGCAACGGTCTGACTGTGAACTGTGGCAGTGGTCCCCGGGGAGATTTCCATGAGGATCTTGTTCTCATCCGTGTCAATCGAGAGAACGGTACCAAAGAGACCAAAATTGGTCATGATCTCGACACCGGGAGCCAGCTTGGAACGCTTTTCCTCGGCAGCGGCTTTCGCCTTCTTCTGCTTGCGCATCATCATGAAGATGAGCAGACCAAACATAGCGAAAAGAAGAATGCTCATCGGGTCCATGAGAACCCCCGGAGGGCGAAGTTGGTGGCCAAAACACTACTGAGGGTCACAGCTGGGATTCCATTCGTTAAGCAGACATTTCAATTCAACGCACGTCGTGGACGTGCCGGAGGTCATACCAGTCTAGAGGCTAAAGCTGTATGTGAGATGAGCATTCGCCCAGAACCGACCGTATTTAGACAAATTGTCAGGAAATATAGCTGAATACCACACCGCCGCCCTGGTTGGAGGAAAACTTTTCCCTCTCAGAGCGCAATCCATGTCCCACACGTCTGAATCTCGATACCTTGTGAATAGGGATACTTCTGGATCAATCCTGGCCTGATGCACTCGCGTTAGTTACCACTGCTGTCCTCATCAAAGGGAAGCATGGCGGCGGCAACCGCGTTGCCGGGCATCTTTAGCCCGAGGTGGTCCCAGGCTGCCGGCATAGCAATCCGGCCCCGCGGAGTACGGCCCAGCAGCCCTTCGCGAACCAAGAATGGCTCAGCCACGGTTTCCACAGTTTCAGGCTCCTCGCCCACGGCAATAGCCAAGGTGGAAAGGCCCACAGGCCCTCCGTTGAACTTGTTGACCAACGCCTCCAACACCGAGCGGTCCAGCCGATCCAATCCACGGGCGTCCACCTCATACATATCCAACGCTGCCGATGCCGTACGTGCATCAATGGACTCGATCCCGTGAACCAGTGCCCAGTCACGGACTCTGCGTAGCAACCTGTTGGCGATACGCGGAGTGCCCCTGGATCTGCCCGCAATTTCAGCGAATCCGGCACTCGTCAGGCGCAGATCCAGCATGCCGGCCGAGCGACGCAACACCAGTTCAAGTTCAGCCACCGAATAGAACTCCAAGTGCCCCGTGAATCCAAAACGATCTCGCAGCGGGCCGGGCAACAGTCCGGCACGCGTGGTCGCTCCCACCAAAGTGAAGGACGGCAGTTCAAGCGGGATGGCCGTAGCCCCCGCTCCCTTGCCGACAATGATGTCCACGCGGAAGTCCTCCATGGCCATGTACAGCATTTCTTCTGCCGGACGCGACATGCGGTGAATTTCATCGAGAAACAGCACTTCGCCCTCGGTCAGCGATGACAAGATGGCGGCGAGGTCCCCTGCATGTTGAATAGCCGGGCCCGAGCTAATCCGCAAGGGCGCGTTCATTTCTGCGGCAACAATCATGGCAAGAGTAGTTTTGCCGAGGCCTGGTGGCCCCGACATCAACACGTGATCGGCGCTACGGCCTCTGATCTTGGATGCAGCCAGTACCAGGGCCAACTGCTTGCGGACACGTTCTTGGCCCACAAAGTCATCAAGGTTTTTGGGCCGCAAGGCCGCCTCTAGTTCACGCTCTTCAGGCTCGGCTACGGAGGCGGCCAATTCGCTGGCAGCAGCACTGGCGGCGCCACCGCGACCAGCGCCAGAGTTTCCGCCAGCTTCACCAATACTGATCTGCCCCGGCAGGAGCGGGATTGAATCATCTATAGCAGCCATGTTCTAGCGCACACCGCTCTTGGCCCTGGTGTGATCCTGACCTAGCCAGCGCAACGTTGCTCGCAACACAGCGGGAACATTGCCGCCTTCAGCCAGTTCAGGTTCGGCAGCCACGGCGGAGTCAATGGCCTTGAGCGCGTCGCGTTCATTCCAGCCCAAGCTGGTCATGGCGGCCACCACCTGCTCTTTCCATTCCATAGCGGGAGCTGCGGCCGGGGCAACAGTGGTTGCCTGCCCTGTCGGTTTGAGCTTTCCCTTGAGCTCGAGGACTATGCGCCCGGCAACCTTGGGGCCTACGCCAGGAACCTTGGTGAAGACCTTGCCATCGCCAGCGTCAACTCCCACCCTGATACTTTCCGGCTCCAGTACAGACAAGATCGCCAAGGCCAGCCGAGGGCCGATGCCACTGACCGTGAGGAGGGTGTCAAAGACCTCCCGCTCGTCGGCATCAGCAAAGCCGTACAACGTCATAGAGTCTTCGCGGACAATCATGGCGGTGGTGAGGGTGGCCTCCTCCCCTAGCCGCAATTCACCCAAGGTTTTTGGTGTGGCATGCACCAGCATGCCAACCCCATTGACGTCGATGACGGCCTGAGCCAAGGAAAGCGAAGCCACTGGCCCACGGACAAAACTGATCATTGCTTGCGTCTCCTGATAAAAACCGGACCAACTGGCCACTGCTTACTAGCCATCATATAGAACATACGTACTAAACATCTAGCGCCACTTGGCGTCGGGTTTCTCTTTGTTCTTCTTGACCGCGGACTTACGTTCGGCATCGCGCCAAAGCTGCTGGGCCGGCGTCGTACTTGAGGAACTTCCGGCAAAGGAATTGCCGCTCCGCCATGCGTGGGCGATGGCCAACGCCAAGGCGTCCGCGGCGTCAGCGGGCCGGGGAGGTTCGGAAAGGCGCAGGAGCCGGGTCACCATAGCGGTGACGTGTTCCTTGTCGGCGCGGCCATTACCGGTGACTGCGGCCTTGACTTCCGAGGGGGTATGCATGGCCACGGGTATACCCCGACGGGCCGCAGAGACCATGACAACCCCAGAGACTTGGGCCACACCCATCACAGTGCTGAGGTTGGTTTGGGCAAAAACGCGTTCAATGGCCAAAACTTCGGGCTTAAACGCATCCAGCCACTGGTCAAGCGCTTCCGCGATGACCAGCAGCCGGGCGTCAAGGCTCAATTCATGCGAGCTTCCCACCACGCCAACACCCACGAGGGTGGCCTGGCGGTTGGCGGCGACGTCAACGACGCCGAGCCCGCACCGGGTCAAACCCGGATCCACTCCTAGAACACGCAGTTCCTAGTCCTCTTCAAGCGCGGCGAGAACCTCTGCGCTCATATCGGCGTTGGAGTAAATGTTCTGGACGTCATCAAGATCTTCCAAAGCGTCGTAGAGCTTCATGAACTTGCGGGCGTTATCGACATCCAGTTCCACCTGCATGGAGGGCACAAAGCCGGCTTCGTCGGATTCGTACTCAATACCGGCCTCGGTCAGAGCGGCACGGATAGCCGGTAGGTCCTGAGGGTCGGAGATGACCTCAAAGCTTTCGCCCTGGTCCTTGACCTCTTCGGCACCGGCGTCCAGCACGGCCATGAGGAGATCGTCCTCGCTCAGATCATTCTTGGGCAGGCCAACAATGCCCTTGCGTGTAAACATGTACGCTACGGAACCGGGATCGCCCATGTTGCCGCCGTTGCGACCCACAGCCAAACGCACTTCGGAGGCGGCGCGGTTCTTGTTGTCGGTCAGGCACTCGATCAAAATGGCTGACCCGGCCGGGCCGTAACCCTCATACATGATGGTCTGGTAATCCACGGCGTCACCGAGCAGTCCAGCACCACGCTTGATAGCGCGGTCAATGTTGTCAGCAGGCACCGAAGTCTTCTTGGCCTTAGTGACGGCAAGTTCCAGGGCCGGGTTACCGGCTAGATCGGCTCCACCACCACGGGCAGCAACTTCAATGGTCTTGATTAGCTTGGCAAAAGACTTGGCCCGACGGCTGTCAAGAATTGCCTTCTTGTGCTTGGTAGTTGCCCATTTGGAGTGGCCTGACATAGTTACGCTTCTCCTCTAATCATTCGAATAAACAGTTCGTGGATGCGGCGCTCCCCCGTCACTTCCGGATGGAAGGAGGTGGCCAGCAAATGCCGTGAACGAACGGCGACAGCACGAACTTCTGAATCAATCCTATCGTTTTGCCCAGCATCTGGCAGTTTCACGCTGGCCAACACCTGCACGTCCTCACCTACACGCTCCACCCACGGCGCCCTGATGAACACCGCATGCAGCGGTAGTTCGGGCGTGCCCACTGGCGCCAGGCCGGTGAAATCGAGCTCCGTTTCAAAGGAATCCACTTGGCGGCCAAAGGCGTTGCGGCGCACCGTGATGTCCAATCCACCTAGGGTCTGCTGGGGGTTTCCTGCTAGGTCCTTGGCGGGGTCGGCGATGTCGTTGGCCAGCATGATCATTCCGGCGCAACTACCGTAAACAGGCAACCCGGCGGCAATCCGTTCCCGCAACGGCTCACGCATGTCAAAAATTCGGGTGAGCTTGTCAATGGTGGTTGATTCACCGCCGGGAATGATCAGACCGTCGACGGCGGCCAACTCGCCCGGCCGGCGAACCGCCACGGCACGCCCGCCACATTCTTCAATGGCCCGGGCGTGTTCGCGGACATCACCTTGCAACGCCAAAATTCCTACGGTGGGATGCGCGGCCGGGTTCATGGTGGGTTCAAAAGTCACATTTTCATCATATATGCGCCTGTGTGGGCTCTATCTCACACGCATTACTTCTTTCCCGCGCCGAGCAGGGTGGGCGGGGATACCTCCGCAAGCAAGTAGCATTGTCGGCAGGACTGACGTGCTAAAGATGAGGTAAGTAAGTATGTGCGGAATCGCCGGATACTACGGTTATGGGGAAGATCAAACCCTATTGCAGCAGATGAATGCGTGCATGGTGCACCGCGGGCCAGATGGGGAGGGTGTTTACACCCACGGCAATGTTGGGTTGGCGCATCGACGCCTCTCCATCATTGATGTGGCCCATGGCCAGGAGCCCATGTACAGCGCCGATGGCGAAACTGTACTGGTCTACAACGGTGAGGTGTACAACTACCTCGAGCTGCGGGCCGAACTTGAGGCGCTGGGGCGCACCTTCTCCACCCAATCTGATACCGAAGTGGTACTGCAGTCCTACGAAGAGTGGGGCGATGATGCCTTTGATAAGTTCAACGGCATGTTCGGTTTCGCCATCCACGACCGCCGGAACAACCGACTGGTCTTGGCCCGCGATCACTTCGGCATCAAGCCGCTCTACTACGCAACAGCTGGCACGGCGCAGGCGCCCACCCTGGTGTTTGGTTCTGAGATCAAGCCCCTGCTGGCCAGTGGCAAGATCACAGCCGGGGTAGATGAGCGGATCCTGTACCGCTACCTGCAGTTCCGGATCCACGACGACGAATCCAGCACGTTCTTTGACGGCGTCAGCAAGCTCATGCCCGGCGAGAAGCTGGTGCTGAACACTGTGGACACGGCAGCGGGACCGGCCGGAACAGCCACCATCTCCTCTTACACGCGTTTAAAGGAAGAGCTGGCAGAACTTGCCAAGATTGAAACCCCGTACTCGAAGGCCGTCATTGACGAATACCGGGAACGTTTCACCGAGGGTGTTCGTCTGCGTCTGCAGTCGGAAGTCCCCGTTGGTACCGCGTTGTCAGGCGGACTGGACTCGTCCGCCGTCGTAGTTACCATCAACAAGCTGATGCAGGAGAATGCCGCAGCCACGGACTCCCTTGGAGCCAAGCAGCAGACCTTCTCAGCTATTTTCCCCAACTCCATCAACGACGAGGAAAAGTACGCCGACGCCGTACTGGCCCGTTGTGAAGGCAATGTCATCAGCCACAAGATTCTGCCTAAGCCTGGCGAATTTTTGGAGGACTTGGAAGACTTTGTCCGCACCATGGAAGAGCCCATCATCTCCTCGGGTCCCTACGCCCAGTACCAGGTGATGCGCGAGGCTTCCAAGCATGTCACCGTGCTGCTCGATGGCCAGGGCGCCGACGAGATGATGGCCGGTTACATCCCGTACTACTTCGCTTACCTGCGTCAGCTGAAGAAGAACGGCCAGAACGTCAAGCTGGCTAAGGAATTGGTGTCCAGCTCGGACATCTTGTTCCGGCTAGCTCGCTTCCGGATTCAGGGCATGCTCAGCTTCAAGAAGGAAGTTGGCGTCTCGGCCCTGCTGAACAAAAAGTTCACGGCCAAGTACAAGTCTGAGACGTTTGCCAATATCCCGGATAACTTGAAGCTGCGTCTGATCGATGACCTCTTCCACAAGTCCCTGCCGGCTGTGCTGCGCTACGAGGACAAGAACACCATGCGCTTCTCCTTGGAGGGCCGCGTGCCGTTCCTGGATAAGGAAGTAGTGAAGTTCCTGTTCAGCCTCGATGATGAATCCATCATCAAGGGCGGTTGGAACAAGCGCATCCTGCGGGACGCCACCCGCGAACTGCTGCCGGAAATGATCAGCAACCGCCGGAACAAGATCGGTTTCACCACCCCGGAAGCGGAGTGGTTTGGGCACATGAAGGAAAAGATCTACGAGATCTTCCTCTCCACCTCCTTCGGCAGCCGCCCGTATTGGAACCAGGACGCTGTCATTTACGCGTTCGAGGAACTCCTCAGTGGCAAGAGCGGCGGTTCCACCATGGTGTTCTGGCGCCTGATCAACACCGAACTGTGGCTGCGCGAATTCTTCGACGAGCCCGCAGTCTTGGCTGGCATCGTTGGCAAGAGCGATTACATCCCCAATGCTGACAAGCAACTGGACATCACGGTTCCTGATGGCGCCGGAACGTTCCGCCGCTACCCGCTGCGCACCGAAGTGTTCTACAAAGAAACCGACTTTGACCCCACGGTCATGACCTACGTCAAGCGTTTCTTTGACGGGCTGCCTGCCGCTGGCGGGGACCATGGCACCGCCACCGCGGACACTCCTTGGTACCTGTTCCTTTCGGAAAAGATCGTCGCCATGACCCAGGGCCGGTCCATTCCGGTGTGGGACATCAAGGTCTCCAATGCGGCACGAATCTTCTCCAAGTTCGTCACCCGTAACCCTGGTGGCATTGGTTTGGCCAGCCCCTGGTCCATGCAGTTGGCCATCGATGAGGTGGGCTTGCCGAGGATCATGTACGCTTCCGCCCGCTCCGTCATTGGCAAGCTGCAGGGCAAGTCGGGCGTGTTCTATGAGGTGGTGGGCCACAATATCAACGCGATCGACGGCGCTGCCGGGTACCAGGTGGGCACCTCCACCCACTCGGTGAAGTACGCCCCGATTGACCCCGACGGCGTAGCATCTCGCCTCAGCGCACTGGTCCGGGCATCGGTACCGGCCGAGTACGCAGCCTCGTTTGCCGGAACTGCCATTATGGACGCTAACGATCTAGGTGTGGTGGCCCTGGGTCACGACACAGCGTTGACCATGACGGTTCTGGAAAACATCTTCCGTGACAATCCGCAGGGCCAGACCACGGAGACCACTCCCATGTCCCTCGTCTTTGCACAGAAGTAAGCTACCGCTTCCTTTAGCGGCACCTTCCCAAGGACGACGGCGAAACTCTCGTTTCGCCGTCGTCCTTGGGTTAATCCATGAAAGAGTCAAAGCATGACCGAGGAAAACTCACCCAACCCGTTCTTGACGGCCAGCACCCTGGAATGTCAGCTGCCGGACTTCGCCGCCATCACTGTGGAGCATTACCTGCCCGCTTTTGAGGCCGGTTTTGCACAACAGTTGGCCCAAATAGCTGCCATCACCGCTGATCCGGCGCCGGCTACATTTGAGAATACTGTGCTGGCCATGGAGCGAAGTGCAGCGGTACTGACGCGGGTGGCGAAAGTGTTTTTCAATATTGCCGGCTCTCATGGAACCGCGGAGATTCAGGCGTTGGAAGCCGTCATTGCTCCGCGGCTCGCAGAGCATGAGGACACGGTGCTGCTGAACACTGAGTTGTATGAGCGGATGCTCGCTGTGCCATCTGATGGCCTCGATGCTGAATCGTTGCGTTTGCTCGATGAATACCGGAAGTCGTTCACGCGGGCCGGTGTGGCTCTTCAGGGGCGCTCACAGGAGCGTTTGCGCGAACTCAATGGCCAACTCTCTTCCCTCAGCACCGAGTTTTCACAACTCGTCATGCAGGCGGGGAACCAAGCCGCCTTGCATGTTGTAGATGTGGAGTTGTTGGACGGACTCAGCGCCGATGATGTGGCCACGGCGGCGGCGGCTGCACGAGCTGCCGGGCACGCCGAAGGCTATCTGCTGACCCTGATTTTGCCCACCGCGCAGCCTGCCCTGGAGGTGCTCACCAACCGGGAAACCCGGCGAAAGCTGCATCTGGCCTCGGTAAGCCGGGGCCTGGGTGCCGGGGAATCAACTGTGCTGGGCTTGGCTGCCACCATGGCATCACTGCGGGCCGAAAAGGCTGCGCTGCTTGGTTTTGCATCAGAAGCTGAGCGCTCTATCGAGCCGCAGACGGCGCCGTCGTTGGCAGCCGTTCATGCCATGCTCGCGCCCATCACCGCAGCGGCTGTTCACAATGCTCGCTTGGAGGCTGAGAAGCTGGCTGCCACAGCCGAACACCCCATCGTGGCCTGGGACTGGGCTTTTTATTCCGAGCAGGTCCGTCGTGATGAGTATGGTGTAGATCTGGCCGCGCTGCGCCCCTGGTTTGAGCTTGACTCAGTGCTGGAAAAGGGCGTCTTTTATGCCGCTACCCAGCTGTACGGAATCACTTTTAGGGCACGCCCCGATCTGCTCGGCTACCACCCTGAGGTCCGTATTTGGGAAGTGAGCAATGCTGACGGTTCAGTGCTGGGTCTCTTCCTGGGAGATTTCTACACCCGCGAAACCAAACGTGGCGGAGCCTGGATGAACTCCTTCGTTGAGCAATCCTTCCTCGAGGACACCCACGCCGTAGTGGTCAACAACCTCAACATCCCCAAGCCCCCGGCCGGTGAACCCACACTGTTGACGTTCGATGAAGTGGTGACGTGCTTCCACGAGTTCGGCCACGCCCTGCACGGCTTGTTCTCAGCAGTGCATTACCCGAAATTTTCCGGGACCAATGTTCCGCGTGACTTTGTGGAATATCCTTCCCAGGTGAATGAGATGTGGATCCTATGGCCGGAGGTGCTGGCGAACTACGCCAAGCACTACCGCACTGGTGAACCCCTGCCGGAGGGGACTGCGGAGAAACTCGAAGCCGCAGCGCTGTGGGGCCAGGGATTTGCCACCACCGAATATTTGGGAGCCACCTTGTTGGATTTGGCATGGCATGAGCTCGCCCCCGGTGCACCTGTTGAAGATCCGATGGCATTCGAGGCTTCAGCACTGGCCGCTGCCGGTGTGAATCTCACCGCCGTACCGCCGCGCTACCGCACCGGATACTTCAACCACATCTTTGCTGGCGGGTACGCGGCCGGGTATTACTCCTACATCTGGTCGGAGGTGCTTGATGCCGATACTGTTGCTTGGTTCAAGGCAAATGGCGGGCTTTCTCGTGCCAACGGTGAGCACTTCCGCACCACCTTGTTGAGCCGCGGATTCTCAATTGACCCGTTACAGGCCTTCGTCAAATTTATGGGCCGCGAGGCCAATACCGCTCCCCTATTAGCCCGACGGGGGTTGGTCTAAGCGCATGGTGACACTTGCAGATTGCCAAAGGACGCAGCATGCATGGTTCCGCGCACTAGCTGAGGCCACGGGCGGGCGGGCATTTTCCACTCACCGCATGGACTGGGTCTGGCTCCCGGAAACTAAGGAAATGTTGTGCCTGTTTCCCCAAGAAATTACCGACGCCGGCCTGCAGCCTGCTTTGGCCGAAGCCGAACGTCGCGGCGCTGCCACTGTCGGGGTGTGGATGAATGCCGCTGTCAGAGAAGGAATACTACCGGCGTACCGTTTTGAGCGCGGCTGGCAGCCTTGGTGGATGACCCGCGCCCTGGACGTTGAAAGCGTGGCGGCCGCAAGCGAGACTTCTGATGACCGGGTGGAGTTGACTTGTCTCGCGGACGATCAGGTGTGGCTGGCCACTGCCCGCACCGAAGACAACTGGGCGGGACGCTCTTACGCCTTTCTCCCGCCGAACCAACAGGGTGGAAAAAATCTGGCGGGCATCTTTGACATGGTGGTGGATCCAGAACATCGCCGCACCGGTCTCGGTACCGCTCTGCTGAATTCATTGGCCGAAGCTGCGTTCAACGCAGGCGCTGAGCACTTACTGCTCAACGCCACTCCTGACGGTCAACGGCTGTACCGCAACCGGGGCTTCGAACTCATCGGCAAGGGCCAAACGTGGTGGTTCCACCCGCCGCAGTAGCCCGCCACTCCAAACGCTAGCGCAGCAATGGTGGCTTTTTCAGGCACGCTAGCGCAGCAATGGTTGGAACATCAAGGACGCTATCTCACCCAAGGTTGGCAGGAAGTGACTTTGGCGTCGTCTTCTCCATCGCTGGTGCACTCAGGCTGGGGCACTCAGAATGAGCCGTTGGCTGCTTTGCCCAGCTGCCACGTTTCTTCCTGGGTCGCGGCGGCGTAGGGGCCACGAGGGCCCTGCGTCGGGACACCAATGACATTGGACAACGCGTGCAAGGCCCCAATTGGGTGCGGCATTCCAGCCAGTGACTGTGCAATGCGCTGCAACCTGGACAGCTCTGCACCCTGCTGCTTACCCGCACTGGCCTGCTGCCACACCCGCACGTAATCACCCGGCAGCAACGCGGCCAGTCCTGTATGCCAAGCGTCAGCTGTGGGCAGTTCGGCCAACAGTTGAACGTCTGAGCTCAAACCCAGAGAAAAGTCCGTGCCAACGGCCTCTCGTAGCTGCTGCACACGTGCGGCTACGTTCTCCCGCCGCATGGTTTCTTTAACTGCCACCACGTTGGAATGAACCGCCAGGTAGGCCAAGGTGTCAGGACTGAGGTCATATTGGGTTTGCGCCGGTTTGTTGTAAAAACATATCGGTAGGGATGTCGCTTCAGAAAGCGTCAAGAATAATGTGCGCACCTCCGCATCCGAGAGCGGAAGATACGAAAATGGCGCCAGCACCAGTCCGGCGACACCTGCCCGTTCAGCGTCTTTTGCCAAGGCCACTATTTCCAGCGTCGACGGCGCACTGACGGCTGCGTATACCGGCAGAGCCGTCTTCAGGACATCAACCGTGTTAGCAACCCTGCTAGCTACCTCCACAGCAGTCAGCACTACGGACTCCCGCTCAGCCCGGTTGAACGTCACACCAGCACCGGAGGTAGCCAGGACTGTAACACCAGATAAGCCTGCCAAGGCGCAGTTGCCCACTAGGTGAGCCAAGGCGCCCAAGTCAGGTTCGTCGTCGTGCTTCAAGGGCGTGATGGGGTAGCCAAGAAGACCGGTAAAAAGCTGTTGCATGAAGGCTCATCCTTGGAGGGGAAGTGGGATAGCGTCGAAGAAAATCACACCATTGATGCGATAGCGTCGAAAAAGCAGAAGAAGCAGAAGAAGACGAAGCCGCAGCAGCAGAAGATGTCTGCCGGTTAAAGCGGCGGCACCGGGGTACTTTCGTACCTCCGGTGCCGCCTTACCTGCTCTACGGAGGTTACCAGCCGCGCTCGGCCAGGCGATGCGGCTCGGGGATGTCGGCCACATTGATACCCACCATGGCCTCGCCCAGTCCACGAGAGACATTGGCAATCACGGAGGGGTCATCGAAGAACGTTGTGGCCTTGACCACGGCAGCTGCGCGCTGGGCCGGGTTGCCGGACTTGAAGATACCGGAGCCAACAAACACGCCGTCGGCACCGAGCTGCATCATCATGGCGGCATCAGCCGGGGTTGCAATGCCACCGGCGGTGAACAGCACCACGGGAAGCTTGCCAGCCTGGGCAACTTCCTTCACGAGCTCGTACGGGGCCTGCAGTTCCTTGGCGGCAACATACAACTCATCCGCCGGCAGGGCTGCCAGCTGGGCGATCTGGGTACGGATCTTGCGCATGTGGCCGGTGGCGTTGGAGACATCGCCGGTGCCGGCTTCACCCTTGGACCGGATCATGGCAGCACCCTCGTTGATGCGGCGAAGCGCCTCACCGAGGTTCGTGGCGCCACAGACGAAAGGAACCTTAAAGTTCCACTTGTCGATGTGGTGCTCGTAATCGGCCGGGGTCAAAACCTCGGACTCATCCACGAAGTCCACGCCAAGGGACTCCAAGACCTGCGCCTCAACGAAGTGTCCAATACGGGCCTTGGCCATAACGGGGATGGACACCGCGGCAATGATGGCGTCAATCATGTCCGGATCGCTGGCGCGTGAAACGCCACCCTGGGCTCGAATATCGGCCGGGACCCGCTCCAGCGCCATGACGGCTACGGCGCCGGCATCTTCGGCAATCTTGGCCTGCTCAACGTTGACCACGTCCATGATGACGCCGCCCTTGAGCATGTCGGCCATGCCGCGCTTGACCCGGCTGCTGCCGGTGACAGGTGTTACCTCAGGTGTAGACACAAAAAACCCCTCTGGGAAGGAACGGAAAGTTATTCACGAACCCGTGAACGTGACATGTTTCACGGGTGGAATTAGTCTAAACCGGGCCCCAGAGGGGATAAAAATAAGTGTTACTGTCCTTGCGACGCAACCGCCGCCATGGCCTGACGGCGTACAGTTCCCATCCGTTGAAATACCGTTACCAGGCTGGCGATGGCTAGCAGGACAAGCACGACGGCGAGCACGGCTTCGGGGATTCCCAGGCCTACCAGCCCGGTCGCCACGAGAACCACCACGAGCCGGTCCGAACGCTCGGCGATGCCGACATTTGCGGTCATCCCCAATCCCTCGGCACGTGCCTTGGCGTAGGAGACGATGGATCCCAGCACCAAGCAGGTCAGGGCCATGGCGGCGATGAAGTGGTTGTTGCCACCGGTATAGAACCATATGACGATTCCGGCGAAGACCGCCCCGTCCCCCACCCTGTCAAGGGTGGAGTCCAAAAAGGCGCCCCAGGGGCCCGAACGGCCAAGCATGCGCGCCATCAGACCATCAACAATGTCCGAGAACACAAAGACGGTAATCACTACGGTGCCCCAGAACAGTTCACCCAGCGGGTAGCCGATCAGTGCGCCCGCGGCCACACCTAGGGTCCCGATGATGGTCACGGCATCGGGTGAGACCTTCAGCCGCACCAGCAGTGCTGCGATGGGAGTGAAGATGGCGGCGAAAAGTGCCCGGGCATACTTGTTCAGCATTACTGTCCTAGGTCCGTGTTATTCCAGGCGTCTGCCACTTGCTGGCGAACATCACCAAGGGTTTGGGTGATGGCCTTGGTGCCGGCAATGATGGGCAGGAAGTTTACGTCCCCGCCCCATCGCGGAATGATGTGTTGGTGTAGGTGCGCGGAAATACCGGCGCCGCCTGTGACACCTTGATTCATGCCCAAGTTGAACCCTGATGGCTTGGAAACAGCGCGCAACACCCGCATCGCTTTCTGCGATAGCGCAGCGAATTCTGCTGTTTCGTCGAGGGTCAGGTCCGTGTAGTCGGGCACGTGCCGGTAGGGACACACCAAGATGTGCCCCGGGTTGTAGGGGAACAAATTCAAGATCACATAGGCCAGCTCGCCGCGGTGCACAATGAGCGATTGTTCATCGCTACGTTCGGGCGCCTCGCAGAACGGGCAATCATGCTTCCCGCTAACTTGTTCCTGCCCACCCTTGACATAGGCGAGCCGGTGGGGCGTCCAGAGTCGTTGGAAGGCGTCCGGAACCCCTGGGAGTTCAAAATCATCAACGACAACGGGCTCCGACGCCCCACCGTGGTCGCTCACGCCGTACGGTTCCGAACTGCTTCGACAATGCGGCGAACAGCTTCTTCAACGGCTACACCGTTGTCCTGGCTGCCATCCCGGAAGCGGAAGGACACTGCGTTGGCATCGGCGTCGTCACCGCCAGCAATCAGGACGAACGGGATCTTGTCCTTGGATGCCGTGCGGATCTTCTTCGGGAAGCGGTCGCTGGAGATGTCCACCTCGGCACGGATACCGGCCTTCTTCAGCTGCGCGACGACGTCGAACATGTAATCGTTGAACGCCTCAGCCACGGGGATGGCCACGACCTGGACCGGGGACAGCCAGGCCGGGAACGCGCCTGCGTAGTGCTCAGTCAGCACACCCATGAAGCGTTCCACAGAACCGAAAAGCGCACGGTGGATCATGACGGGGCGCTGACGCGTGCCATCGGCAGCCTGGAATTCAAGCTCAAAACGCTCGGGCAGGTTGAAATCCAGCTGGATGGTGGACATCTGCCAGGTGCGGCCCAAGGCATCCTTAGCCTGCACGGAAATCTTGGGACCGTAGAATGCCGCTCCGCCGGGATCGGCAACCAGCTCCAGACCGGATTCCGTGGCAACTTCTTCCAGGGTGCGGGTGGCTTCATCCCAAATGGCGTCATCGCCCACAAACTTTTCCGGATCCTTGGTGGAGAGTTCCAGGTAGAAGTCCTCCAAGCCGTAGTCCTTGAGTAGGGACAGTACAAAGTTCAGAGTCTCGGTGAGCTCATCCTTCATCTGATCTTTGGTGCAGTAGATGTGAGCGTCATCCTGTGTCATGCCGCGCACGCGTGTCAGTCCGTGGATCACACCGGACTTCTCGTAGCGGTAGACCGAACCGAATTCGAACAGACGCAACGGCAGTTCGCGGTAGGAGCGTCCGCGGGAGCGGAAGACCAGGTTGTGCATGGGGCAGTTCATGGGCTTGAGGTAGTAGTCCTGGCCGGGCTTGCGCACCGTGCCATCCTCGTTCAGCTCAGCATCAACATGCATGGGAGGGAACATGCCATCGCGGTACCAGTCAAGGTGGCCGGAGACCTCGTAGAGGTGGCCCTTGGTGATGTGCGGGGTGTAAACAAACTCGTACCCAGCCTCGACGTGGCGCTGACGTGAGTAGTCTTCCATCTCCTTGCGGATGATGCCGCCCTTGGGGTGGAAGATGGGCAGGCCCGATCCCAGCTCGTCAGGGAAGGAGAACAGATCCAATTCTACACCGAGCTTGCGGTGGTCGCGACGCTCAGCTTCAGCAATGCGCTCTTGGTAGGCCTTCAGGGCATCCTTAGTGGGCCATGCCGTTCCGTAGATGCGCTGCAGTTGCTGGTTCTTCTGGTTGCCCAGCCAGTAGGCGGCGGAGGTACGGGTCAGGGCGAAGGCGTTGGAGATCAGCTTCGTGTTGGGCAGGTGCGGGCCGCGGCACAGATCGCACCAAACCTCTTCACCGCTCTTGCGATCAATGTTGGAGTACAGGGTGATGTCCCCCGCACCAACCTCGACGTTGACGCCTTCGGCGGCGTCAGCAGCGTCGTCGTTCTTCTTGCCCAGCAGCTCCAGCTTGTACGGCTCGTTGGCCATAGCCTCGCGGGCTTGCTCCTCGGTGACAACGCGGCGAGCGAACTTCTGGTTTTGATTGACGATCTTGAGCATCATCTTCTCAAGGGTCTTGAGATCTTCGGGGGTGAAGGGCTCGGCCACATCAAAGTCGAAGTAGAAGCCGTCGGTGATGTACGGGCCAATGCCGAGCTTGGCGTCGGGGCGCAGCTGCTGCACGGCCTGGGCCATGACGTGGGCGGTGGAGTGGCGAAGCACATCCAGTCCGTCGGGGGAATCAATCGTGACCGATTCCACAGCAGCGCCGTCTTCCAAAACCGCGGCAAGGTCCTTCAAAACCGCGTCGACTCGCATGACAACAACGTCTCGGCGTTCAAAGAACAGCTCCGCTCCGGTGGTGCCTGTGGCCACCGTAGTCGTCTCGCCGTCGACATTAATGGTGATCTGTGAATCCACTGGCACTGGTAACTCCTTGTTTGTCATGTATGGCTCCTTATCCAAGCAACATACGGGGGTTGCTGTGAGCCTCTTCGATGGTATCGGTTCGCCGGGGCCCCAACCAACCCGGGCACCGCCACGGCGGGGAACCCAAGCGTCCTGCCTAGGTTCCCGATCAGCCCGAGGCCAGCATGGCCAAACCCAGAACCACCATGACCGCTGCTGTCCCAGCATCCAACAATTGCCACGCCTGCGGTTTGGCAAATATGGGGCGCAACACTGCTGCGCCGTACCCCAGCGCCGTGAACCAGAGCAGACTGGCAGCAAAGGCCCCTAGCCCAAACCCCCAGCGCATCTGTCCGTGGACGCTGGCCAGGGAACCCAGAAGCAGCACGGTGTCTAGATACACGTGGGGATTCAGCCACGTCACAGCCAACACCGCGAGCAGGACAGCCTTTGTGGTGAGGGCGATTCCGCGGCTGGGATGCAGTCCGCCGCTAACCCGCAGACAACGCCTTCCCGCCAAGGCGGCGTAGACAAAAAGGTATCCGGCCCCGCCAACCCGGGCTGCGACTTCCATTGCCGGCACAGCCCGCAGCACTTGGCCAACCCCAGCAACGCCCACGGCTATGAGGACCACATCACTGAGTAGGCACACCCAGACCACCAGTCCAACATGGTCACCGCGGAGCCCCTGCCGCAACACAAACGCACTCTGCGCACCGATCGCTATGATCAGTGCCAGCCCTGTGCCCAACCCCGCAAGTGCTGCTGCCAGGAACTCAGTGCTCTGCATCTGACGGCTTTTCTGTGACGACTGAGGTCCGTCAGTTACGGCTAATAGGAGTCTCCGCCAGCACCGGAGAAGGGTTGAGAACTTGATTCTTACCTCAGTATGCATCTCCCGGCGGTGCTTGGCATCAGTGCTGACGCCAATTTATTTCATGATTTTCGTCCGGGTGGCTAGCCGGCCCCCAGGGGCACGCGCGGCAGCGGCAGCGAGGCGGTGTCCTGCAGGTCCCACGCCTCCAACGCCTGGATTGTGATGCCGCGGGGGCCGGTGCGCCGGGTCACCCCACGGATCAACAGCATTCGGGTGCCAAAGAGTAATGGCCCGGACTTCTCCTGCGCCTCGGTAAAGAAGGTGCTGTCCACGCATCCGGTGCCGTCATCAATGCTGATGAAAACCACCCGTTTTCCACTTTTCATGGGCGGAGTTTGAGTAGCCACCCGCACCCCCGCCACCAATACTTCGCTGTTGTTGCGCAGCCCCAGAAGCTCCTGCGCCCGGCGCACACCCAGGCGGTCCAGCAGGGGCCCATAGCTTTCCATGAGGTGGCCGCTTACATCAAGGGACAGCAGGTCCAGCTCCGTCCCCACGGTTTCGGCCAACCCGGGCTCGGGGTACTCGGCTGCGAGCGCACCCAGTTCTACATCATCCATGGGTAGCGAGAGTTGCCCGGCGATGGGTTCTTTGCGTTTACTCCCATGGTGCGCCGGCAGACTATTGACGTGGGCTACCAGGTCTGCACGATTGGCGGTGTTACCCGTACGCTTCTTGGCTTGGCGGTGTAGTGAGTCTAGGGCGCCCAGCTGTGCCAAACGTTTCAGGATTGGCCGGCTGAGTCTGGCCCGGTCCCGCAGTTCTGCGAGGGAGTTGTAGGGCTGGCCGGCCACGATTCGTTTCAGTTCTGTGGCGGAAAGTCCATATACCCCGGCCAGACTCAGCCGCACTCCGGTCTCCCCCGTGCCGGTGCGTTCGGCGTGGTATTCGCCGGCGCTGGCGTTGATGTCCAGCGGCAGGATGGGGATGCCCATGCGTCGAGCTTCGGCGACGAGTAGGCGGCGCGGGTACATGCCCGGATCGTGCTCCCAGAGTCCGGCCATGAACTCTGCCGGATGGTGAGCCTTGAGCCAGGCCGATTGATAGGTGGGTACGGCAAAGGCGGCACCATGGGCTTTGCAGAAGCCGAAGCTGCCAAAGGCGGCCAAGGTCCCCCAGACTTCCTGGATGACGGCGGTGCTGTATCCCTGAGCGGCGGCTTTGTCTCTGAAGTACTGCTCCACAACAGGTTCGACGGCGGGATTCCCCAGCCCGCGACGGAACTCGTCGGCACGGGAGAGAGTGCAACCGGTCATGATGTGCAAGGTTCGCAGCACTTGTTCATGGAACACCGTCACCCCGTGCGTTTCTTCAAGGGCGGGTATGAGGTCCACGTGGGCGTAGTATGGCGTGGCGAACCCGGCTCGGCTTTCCAGAAAGGGCTTAACCATGTTGGATTGCATGGGCCCGGGGCGGAAGAGGGAAATGTCGATGACAAGATCACTGAACTCGGTGGGAGCCATCTTGCCTATTAGCTCCCGCTGCCCCGGCGATTCGATCTGGAAGCACCCCAGCGTGTGAGTGCTACGGATCAGCTCAAAGGTGGGTTCGTCGTCGAGCGGTACGGCGTCAAGATCAATGGCACCGCCCTCTCCTATGAACGGCGCATCACCAGCGTGACCGCCGCTGGCGGCTACAGATTCCCGTGAGGGGTGTAGCTTGATGATCTCCCGCACAGCGTGGGCCATGGCGCTCTGCATACGCACGCCTAAGACATCGAGCTTGAGCATACCCATGGCGTCCATGTCGTGCTTATCGAACTGGCTCATGGGCAGGCCCATTCCGCTGGGTTGCACGGGGGTGCGGTCCAGCAGGCTGGAATCACCCAGGATCACGCCGCACGGATGCATGGAGATGTGCCGGGGCAAGCTATCCAGACGTTGAGTGATGTCTACCAGAAGGTCCAGCTGGGGTGCGGGGCCTTCCTGACTCTCAGTGACAAAACGGGACTGGCGTATATGGGCGGCCAGCTCACGCAGTTCCGGCTTTTCCTCTAGGGCCTCCCGGAAGGAGCCAGCCGAGAACCGCCACAGCTGTTTGGCAATCTGGTCAATCTCACCCTTCTCCACACCTAATGCCAAGCCCGCATCCCGCACGGCGCCCCGCGCCCGGTAACTGTTTTGCATACTCATCAGGGTCACCCGTTTGGGCCCGAAGCGCTCAAAGATGGCCCTGTAGACGTTGTGCCGCTGCGCACTTTCCACGTCCAAGTCAATATCGGGCAGGGTTGCCCTGTCACTGGAGAGGAACCTCTCAAAGAGGAGGTCATTGGCCAGGGGGTCCACCGCGCTGATCCCCAGCAAGTAATTAACTAACGACGATGCACCGGAACCTCGTGCGGCTCGGCGCACCCCCATGGTGCGGATCATCTCCGATACCTCAGCCACGGTGAGAAAATACGATTCAAAGCCCAGCTCAGAGATAGTGTCCAGCTCTACCGACAATCTATCCTTGGCCTTTTCCAGATTGCTGGCCGAAAGCCCGGAAAAGCGTTCGAGCAGAGCCGACTCCGTGCGCTGCTGCAATTCCTTGCCGGCAGGTTGACTAAGACCAAGCACATCGCTTTCCGGTGTGCGTGGCTGTTTCCAGCCCAGATCTTTTTGCGGATCGAGCCGGCACTTATCCGCCAGTTGCGCCGTGTTAGTCCACAACTGATTCAGCCCAGAGTTACCGTAGCCACCGTAGTCCGCAATGTCCCGGACCACTTTCTCCATCTGAGCGGAGCTTTTCAACCACGCCTGCCCCGTGGGCTGCAGGTCCTCCAGTTGACCCAAGGGGGCAATGTTTCTGGCAGCATCGAGCACGTCGGCCACCGGCGCGTCCTCCGGCCCGCCATAGCGAACGGCGTTACTCAAGACCGCAGGAACATCAAACTCTTGCGCCAACTTCACCATGCGCACCGCATGGGTAGTGCTCAAAGGCGCCCCAGGGGTGTTGAGGTGGCTGGCTATTTCCGCCACGAGGGAGCCCACGGGCATGGCTTCGCGCCACTGCTTGAATTTGCTGCGGGGCAGTAGATATTTTCGGCTCTCCATGGCTCGGCCCACAGGCGAATGCGGGCCGAGCAAAACGGTCAGCACTGGGTGTCCGGTCGCCGGGTCAAGAACGCCCTGAGCCAGCTGCTCTAAGGACAGCCCTACAGGCATCTTGGGCTGGTGGTGGGCAAGCGAGATCAGCCGGCACAGAGCCCCATAACCAGCTCCCGGATGCCCTGCGGCCCCGCCGTGGGCCAACACCACAACCCGCCCGGCAACTGCCGGGCCGCGCTCCCCTTCTTCAACAACAGCTAGGTCAACCCCGATGATCGGATCAATACCGGCAGCCATACACGCCTTGACATGCTTAACCGCCCCATACAGCCCATCCCTATCGGTAATGGCGAGGGCATCGGCGCCGTCAGCGGCAGCCACCTGGGCCAGATCATCGGGCCAGGACACCCCATAATGAGCACTGAAAGCCGTGGCGACATGAAGGTGAATGAAATTACGCACTATCTTCACCCTCCGCAGTGTTTATCTCTACTGCGTCGGCCTCTACTGCGTCAGTCTCTAAGGGCTCGGGTTCAGGCTCCGGCTCCACCCGTGTATGAACTTTGATGACACGCCAGCGCAGGCTGGGCCGGTACAACACCACATCTAGTGTCAAGATACCGGGTTCGCCTTCACGAACCACCTGCAATCGCCAGATTTGAGTGTCCACATAGCCCACCCCTTCACCCGGGCGCAGACTCGTATGGTCCTGCCACCAAGGGCGGCGCTGATACCAGCTCTGGGGTTTGGCAACAATCTCGTGGCAGCGCCCGCGCCACCACATCCGCACTGGATCCCCGTCAGGGGAGCATTCCATGGTGACGGCCTCAGTAAAGGTGCCCATGTGCGTACTCCAATCTCCACCCGGCAAGGACAACCATGAGATACGTTCTGGGTAGACACAATTTTATTAGTACATATCTTCGAATGAATTTAAGTGTACGCTCAATTTCACGCGACACCCATCCGCCACCTTGGGAAGAAGTACCAGCGCGGACACCAAACGAGTGCACAAAACGTTATCTAGCTAGATGGCTGACAACACATCTTGCGTCTAGCATGGGCTTATGGCTACCGACTGAGCCCATGCCGGCAGGCGCCACAACAACTTAAAGGAGCGTTCCATGACTGACATGGTCACCCTCATAGCCAAAACCACACCACTTGAACGGGATCTCAAAATTACGTCCCGCACAGTTCAGGAAACCGACATCACCCGCCTCGGTGAGCTCTATTTCAGCGCTTATGACGCAGGATCCGCTGCAGAGTCACTGGAAGCCGCCTTGGCTGACATGAAGGCATCGTACGCCGGTAAATACGGCCAATTCCTTCCCGAAGCCTCACATGTAGCCCTGGACGACGACGGAAAAATTGTCGCCGCCGTACTGGTCGTTGAGCATGCCCTGGGAAATGACACCCCGGATGCTCCCTTCATCATCGAGCTGATCACCGACCGCGAGCACCGCCGTCGTGGCTTAGCTGAGGATTTGGTCTTGGCCACACTGGACACTCTGTTCAACAATGGTCACAAGGACGTTGCCCTGCGCGTTGAAGCCAACAACTCTGCAGCCCTAGCCCTGTACCTCTCGCTAGACTTCCGCCGCTGGTCCCCCGAAGATGACGACTAAGTAGGCTTCTGCGGGGCCTCCCTGGAACTTCCACGCAGCAGCACACGGACTTCATGACCTTAGATGACAGGGATTTTACGCGATCACGGGAGTTTCATCTCACAGAGCGCGATCATAGGCTGATCCGTGGATAGCGCCGGTACCGTCACCCTTTAGCGGCGGGAAGCAGCGGGGATCGGCGACAACGGTAAAGCACTACAACGCAATGGCCTCGATAAGTTCGGGGCCATTGTTGCGTACATTGCCAACCGCAGCGCTGACCGGATCAAGCACCCAATCAGCGGCCAGCGGCCACGCTTCTGCGAGCGCACCCTCCAGCACCACGCCGGGAGCATTGTTGGCTGGATCCAGCCATTTCGCCAACGCCTCCGTGCTTAGCGGCACTGGTAGACGATCATGCAGGGTGGCCAGCTCTCCTTCGGGCGGGGATGCCATGGTGAGGATGGTGGTGCTCAACAGCCACTGATCGAGCGCACCCTCAGCTTTGGATGGGTCCTTCCACCACTCATACAGGCCGGCAAAAACAATCAGGGAGCCATCCGCAGAGTGAACAAAGTACGGCTGTTTACTCTTGCCGTCCGGGGACTTCTTCCATTCGTAATAGCCCTGCACAGGAACCCCACAGCGCCGTGCCTTGATAGCCGCACGGAACGTGGGCTTTTCCTGGACGGTCTCACTGCGGGCGTTGAAGGCACGCACCCCCACGGCAGGATCCTTGGCCCAGCCAGGGACCAGCCCCCACTTAGCCACATGCACCTGCCGGTGCACAGCGCCCTCAATGAGGCGCTCCAGCACAATGGGCACATCAGTGGTGGGGGCAACGTTGAAAGAGGCTCGTAATTCCAGCGAGGCCTCGGCTTCTGCTTCCAACTCCGCGACTAGGTCTCCCACAGCCCGGGCCATGACATAACGTCCACACATGTCATCCATGGTGGCACAGCTTTCCCCTACCGGGCATAGCTGTCCTAGGAATATCCCCTGCGCCCGGTAGCGTTGTCACAGATACCAACCGTAAATTTTTTCCTCAAGGAGCATCCACCGTGGATTTCACCCCCGACGCCGGCACCATCACCATGTTCTCCACCACCTGGTGTGGCTACTGCAAACGCCTGAAGAAGCAGCTGGATGCCGAAGGTGTCGGCTACACGGAGATCAACATTGAAGATGTACCCGGGACGGCCGAGCTCGTGGAAAGCCTGAACAACGGTAACCAGACTGTGCCCACGGTCCTGTTCCCGGACGGCTCCGCAGCCACCAACCCCTCACTGAAAGATGTCATGGCCAAGCTGGGCGTCTAGCCACGTTCGGCAAGGCAGGTTGTCTGGACGCCACCATCCTGCCGTCGCTTTCTAGCTGCCCGGGCCAACCTGCCGAGTCCTCAGCGGCGACTACCTTGCAGAGACTCGTTAGGCACTATATCCGTGTAGTCTTTCAGCAACCCCAATGGATGTTCCCGAGACGGAACACAGCGCTTAAGGAGCTCTCATGGTTAACAAAACTGTTCACAAGGTCAAGGGCGCAGTGGTGCTAAGCAAGAACGCACCCGTCACCATAGAAACCATTCTGGTCCCGGATCCGGGCCCGGGCGAGGCACTGGTTGACATCTTGACAAGTGGCGTTTGCCACACAGACCTGCACTACAAGCAGGGTGCCATCAATGATGACTTCCCGTTCCTGCTGGGCCACGAGGCCACCGGCGTTGTCAGTGCCGTCGGCGAGGGCGTCACCAACGTCGTTCCAGGGGACCGGGTCATCTTGAACTGGCGTGCCGTGTGCGGCAACTGCCGCGCCTGCGCCAAGGGCCAAGCCCAGTACTGCTTCAACACCGCCAACGCCACACAGAAGATGACACTCGAAGATGGCACTGTCCTCTCCCCTGCACTGGGCATTGGCGCGTTCATTGAAAAGACCCTCGTCGCCGCAGGCCAGTGCACCAAGGTCGACGCCGATGTGGACCCCTCCGCTGTGGGCCTGCTCGGCTGCGGCGTCATGGCCGGCATTGGTGCTGCCATCAACACCGGTGGCGTCAAGCGCGGTGACACCGTCGCTGTGATCGGCTGTGGCGGCGTTGGCGCCGCAGCAATTGCCGGTGCAGCCCTGGCCGGGGCCACCACCGTCATCGCCGTGGACCGCGATCCCAAGAAGCTTGCAGCAGCACTAGCCCTGGGCGCAACTCACACCGTGGATGCCTCCACCGAAGATGCGGTTCTCGCTATTCAGAGCCACACCGGCGGATTCGGGGCAGATGTGGTGATTGACGCCGTCGGACGTCCCGAGACCTACAAGCAGGCTTTCTACGCCCGCGATCTGGCCGGCACCGTGGTTCTGGTAGGCGTACCCACACCTGAGATGACGCTGGAACTTCCGCTGCTGGACGTGTTTGGTCGCGGCGGCTCGCTGAAGTCATCCTGGTACGGCGATTGCCTACCCTCGCGCGATTTCCCCATGCTCGTGGAGCTTTACAAGCAGGGCAAGCTGGATCTTGATGCGTTTGTCAGCGAACGGATCACCATCAACGACATTGAAGATGCGTTCGCCAAGATGGGTGAAGGCTCAGTCCTGCGATCGGTGGTGGAATTCGCATGAGCGCGCGGATTGAAAATCTCGTGACCTCCGGAACGTTCTCGCTAGATGGCGGAACGTGGGATGTGGATAACAACGTCTGGATCGTTGGTGACGACAGTGCTGTTTTTGTGATTGATCCCGCGCACGACGCCGCTGCTATCGCCGCCGCTGTGGGTACCCGCACGGTCAAAGCCGTACTGCTGACGCACGGACACGACGATCACATCCGCTACGCCCGCGAGTTCGCCACCTTGGTGGGCGCGCCGGTGCTGATGAACGCCGCCGATCAGATGCTCTGGGAAGACATCTACCCGGGAACTACACCGGATGGCACCATTGTTGACGGTGAGCGTTTCGAGATTGCCGGAACCTCCCTGACAGCACTGCACACCCCAGGGCACTCCCCCGGATCAACATGCTTCTACGCTGCGGATCTAGGCACCGTTTTCTCCGGAGACACCTTGTTCAACGGTGGCCCTGGCGCCACAGGCCGCTCCTACAGCGACTTCCCCACGATCGTTGCCTCCATCACGCAACGGCTGCTGACGCTGCCGGGCGAAACAGTGGTCAACACCGGACACGGAGATTCAACCACCATTGCCGCCGAAGCGCCGGGAGTCTTGGCTGCCGAGGTATAAGAACCACGCCCTAACGTGACTTCCGCCCCCGTCCCCCATATCCACTGTCCGTAGAACGGGCGCGGATCTGGGGGCGGGGGCGGTTTCGTTTATGAAGTCCGGATCAACTTAGCGGTGAACAAGTTCGGCGTGCTGCGCGTACGCTGCCAGGACTGCCGCTTCTACGTCGTCCACCGTCAGCCCCGGGCGCAGGTCATCGGCGGCCCCGGCCGTTGCCGGATCCCAATCTAGACTCAGCGCCGCATAGGTATCGGTCAAGACTGCACGAATAGGCGCTGAGTTCTCGACAACGATGACCGAGCTGAACAGCCAGGCACCAGCCACAACTCGCTGAGCGGTGCCGACGAGCTTGATACTGTGGGCCGTTCCGCGCCCGTAAACGCTAAATTCTCCTGGGCAATATTCGCCCGGGATCTCTCCCACACCAGCGTCGACGCCCAGTGATGTCAGGGCCTGGGTGAACAGCTCAGCAAAAAAGGCAAAGCGGGCCTTGGCGCCCAGGATGGCATCATCCTCACGTTGAATGTGATCCACCACCAAGGTGCCTTGATGATAGGCGGCAGCCCGGCCACCGGCTTTGCGCACTACCGGCAGGAAGCCATTTTTGCGCGCCGCTTCTTCGGCAGCCGGAAAACCCGGCAGTTTGGCGTCACGTTGCCCAAAGGCCACAGTAGGTTCGGGCCGGTAAAAGCGCAGCATGGCTTCTCTGGCCTCGGTTTTGACCTCATTCAAAAGTTCCAAGGCATAGTTGAGGTCTACGTCAGCACCGCGGTTGGCCAGCTGACGGTGCACTTCCAAAACTGGTGCCAGCAAAGTACTCACTGTGCGTGTGGGACGGGCCGGACCGTCAGGATCTGTTCGGAACGCCCAAAGGGCCCAGTAATATCGTGAAGCACTGACGATGTCAGCCCTACACCATCGGAACCGATCGTGACGTGAGTGGCCAAACCCAGCCATTCGCCCACCGGCTCACGGTAGAGATGGATGGAAAGGTCCACATTGGGGTACATCCAGCCGCCCGGTTCCGGATTCATCCGAGCAGCCACACCGTTAGCACTGTCGGCCAGACCCAGCAGACGAACCAGCGCCGAGGAGTGCTCTCCGCCGTCGAGCATGGTGTAGGGACTGTGCAACCAGGCACGGCCATGTCCGGGGCGGTGGTCGGGCAGCGAGCGGCCTTCGAGCGTCTTGATGAAACCGCCGGGCCAGGTGCTCATCCCGTCCCAGGGAAGTGCATCTTCCACGCTGCCGAGGGGTTCGTCCTCATAAGCTTCAACTGCGGTGGTGTCATTTTTTTGCAGGCGCCAGGCCGTGGCGCGTACTGCCGCCCGGCCCTGTGCCAGTAACTCCACCTGCAGGAGTTCAATGGTCTTACCTGGGCGCAGCAGTGTGGTTTCAAGGGTGAATTCGCCAGCTGGAATGAGCCCGAGGATGTCAAAGTTAATCCGCACCAGGCGCATGTCTGCGCGATGCTGGAACTGCTCCAATGCGTGGACCATTATGCCGGCCACGGGTGCCATGTGCTGCTCATGGGGATTCCAAGCACCTTGGGTATGAGCCGTTGACTCATAACGATTCCCGCCGAGATGGCGATAGTACGAGGTGGCTTCGACGGCAGTAAGTGTTGTGGTGTCCTCCATGGCAACGACTCTACCGCCAGCCACCGCGCGTGCTGCAATTCACCGCGGGAGGGTTCCGTAAGCCGCCCAACAACCGTAAGCGATACCGGCGTTAGTCGGTGTTAGCCGGCGTTAGCTGAGAGCGTTAGGCCTCGGCCGCTTTGGGATCGCTGATTTCCATGCCCATGACGGGGCAGTCTTCCATGGCGCTCTTATCCAGTTTGCGGGTACGTGAGACGCGGTAAAGGTGAACTCCAAGAATCACAGCCCCAACGGCCAGTACCAGCCCCACGATGGCCAGCGGCGAACCCGCAGCCGCAGCAATGGCTGCGTCAAATGCGGCCAAGCCAATCGTGGCGTAAATGCAAGCCCAGGCAATGGAACCAACCACTGTTGCGGGGATATAGCGGCGCAACGGCATGCGGCCTAGACCGGCTGACATGTTGATGGCTGTCTGGATACCAATGGTCAAAAAGCTGACGCTGACGGCGGGTGCGCCCCAACGGGCAATGATTTTTTCTGCTCGCTGGGCAGAGGGAGAGTCTAAGTGTTTTTGCAATTTGGTCTTGCGACCGCCGGCTGCAAGACCGCGACCGGCCCAGTAGGTGCCATTGGAACGCAACATCACAATGACGAACAGGATCAGGAAAGCCCACACAAAAGGAAGAGAAACAATGCCATCCATCATGAGTGTGACGTACCCCCGGGAAGAAGATAATATAGCCACAGAATTCTGCGGTATTAGCCTTACCTTATCTCATTGTGATTCAGCCCGCTAAGCCGCACGTCGCCAAGTGACAAGACTCATCTATGCGATCGTCACAGAGGGCGATCATGAAGCGCAGGCATGGAGCTGTTCCCAGGCCGGAGCGGCGCACGCCATGAGCCCCGTCTTCGGCGTGGGAGTGAACTATGCCGCGCAGGACGCCGTTGCCGCAGCCAGACTGCTGGCCCCTCCCCTGCTGGCAGGATCAGCTACGGATGCCGCCGCTTCACAGCTCCAGCGCCGGCGTCACCGTCCAGTGCGGCTAATGCAGCCACTGCAGCAGCGTGTCCACAGTCCGCTCGCCATGGAACACTCGGACACACCACTGCGTCCATGGCAGGCACGTCTGGCCACTCTGGCAGCTAAGGCCGTCCAACCCATCACGGCCCGCGTGGTGGGCCGCGGCTTCTTGCCCGAGAAACTCCATGATGGCCGTCTGTAAAACCACACCTAGAAATATTATGTGAGTTAGCGCACATTAACTCAAGCCCGTACTAGCATCGTCATATGACCACAGAAGTTCATGACTCCCAGACGTCCGGCTCCACCACCACAGCTCTGCTTGAGGAAACTATTGGTGAGAACTTTCAGAAAGTTGCGCTGAGATTCCCAGACCGGGATGCTCTGATCGACAGGCCCTCCGGCCGCCGCTGGAGCTACGCAACGCTAAACCACGACGTCGATGCCCTAGCCCGCGGCCTGCTCGCCGCCGGCCTGACCAAGGGAGATCGCGTAGGCATTTGGGCGCCCAATGTGCCCGAGTGGGTGCTGCTGCAGTACGCAACCGCCAAGATTGGTGCCATCCTGGTCAACGTTAACCCGTCCTATCGGGTTCATGAGTTGAGATATGCCGTTCAGCAATCGGGCATGGCCATGATTGTGGCTCTGCCCGAATCCAAGGGAACCGATTATCAGGCCATGGTGGACCAGATCCTGCCAGAGAGCCCTGCGCTAACGACTGCCATCTACATCGGCACGCCATCGTGGGATGCGCTCGTGGCAGGCGGAGAAGCACAGCCAGCAGACGCCGTCGAACGTGCCATGGCAACGCTGGAACCTAGCGATCCCATCAATATTCAGTACACCTCCGGCACCACCGGCTACCCCAAAGGCGCCACGCTGAGCCACCGGAACATCCTGAATAACGGCTTCTTCGTCACCGAAACCATCGGCTTCACAGAGCATGACAGGCTATGCGTTCCGGTACCTTTCTACCACTGCTTCGGCATGGTCATGGGCAATCTAGGCGCCACCACCCACGGTGCAGCGATCATCATTCCGGCAGCGGCCTTCGATCCTGCGGCCACATTACTCGCCGTGCAGGAGGAGCGCTGCACCGCCCTGTACGGGGTGCCCACCATGTTCATTGCCCAACAGAACCTAGCCAATTTCTCCAGCTACGATCTCTCCACCCTGCGCACCGGCATTATGGCCGGCTCGCCCTGCCCGGTGGAAGTCATGAAGCGCTGCATCAATGAGATGCACATGGAGGGCGTCTCCATCGCTTACGGCATGACGGAGACCTCGCCGGTGTCGATGCAGACTCTCATGGACGACGACGTGGCCCACCGGACCGAGACCGTTGGCCGGGTGCACCCTCACCTTGAGATCAAAATCGTGGACCCCTCCACGGGTGAGACCGTCCCGCGCGGAACCCCGGGTGAGTTCTGCACGCGCGGCTATTCGGTGATGCTGGGCTATTGGAAAGATCCAGAGAAGAGTGCCGCAGCGATTGATCCAGAGCAGTGGATGCACACCGGCGATCTGGCTGTCATGTATCCCGATGGTTACGTCAACATTGTGGGGCGCATCAAGGATATGGTGATCCGTGGCGGAGAAAACCTGTACCCGCGCGAGATCGAAGAGTTCTTGTACAAACACCCCGATATTGCCGATGTTCAGGTGATCGGCGTACCCGATGAGCGTTACGGTGAAGAACTGTGCGCTTGGCTCCTCATGAAGCCCGGAGCCACACCTCTGGATGCCGCAGCCATCGCCGCCTACTGCGACGGCCACCTATCCCGCCACAAGGTCCCGCGCTATGTGCTGGCCGTGAACGAATTCCCCATGACCGTCACCGGCAAAGTACGCAAAATGGACATGCGGCAACAGACCATCGAGATCTTGGGGTTGTAGCCGCCGCTCGCCTGCGAGGGGTCCGCGGCCCGGCACTCTACTTTTTGTGGACGATCACGTTGACGCTGCGGAATCCTGCCAGCGGGGCGGTTTCGCGAGTATTCTCGGCTCCCGGCGCGGGCACAATGGCCGTGGTCCGCGCCAAGAGTTCAGTGGTGGCGGCGCGCAGTTCCATGGTGGATAAATCGCGGCCAGGGCAGACATGTTTGCCTACGCCGTACACCAGGTTCTTGGACGCATTCTCTTCTGGCCGATACTCATCCGGGTCACCGAAAACCTCAGGATCCCGGTTGGCCAAGACCCAATCCAGGTACACGCGCTGCCCCTGTGCCAGATGGTGTTCGCCCACAGTGACATCACTGGTGGTTTTGCGCCGGTTGGAGAGGAAAGGGTTATCGATGCGCAGCATCTCATCGATGGCTGCATCAATAAACGCGTGGTCATCGAGCCGGTTGCGTAACTCATCCTGCAGATCTGGATGTTCTGCCAGATGGTTCACCACAGTGCCCACGCACCGGGAAATAGTCCCCAGATCCCCCGCGGTCCAGTTGCGCAGGATGCTGACAATCTCGGTAGCCAACAACGGAACGTTACCCACAAAATCATGGGCGAGCTCATCTGTGGGATCAAGTGCGGTACCGCGTCCACCAATCCGTCCCATGCGACGCGTGTTGACCAGGTCGGTGATGATCGTATCGAAACGCCGGGCAATTTCAGTGGTCTGGGCTAGGTCGCCCGAACGGGTGGCATCGTGATTGTCAGACATCCACTGCAGCAGCGGTTCTTCCAAAGCGGCCGGCCAGCCCAACCATCGGCTTTGCGCGCGGACGGCGAACCTGCGGCCAAATCCGCCCACCACCTCCACGCTCTCGCCGTCCGCAATGTCCTCGATGAGCTCTACAGCCACCGCGCGGCACATGGGTTCCAGTTCTGCCGAACGCTGGGGGCTCATGTACTTATCCACCACGGCACGGTAACGGGTGTGCTCCTCACCGTCCATGCCGTAGGGTACATTCAAGTGCGCGGACACCTGCGAAGAGAATGTCTGCGCGTCCAATGCTGCGGCCACCACGTCCTTGTGGCGCCGTAGCCACACCGGAGCAAGTGGCGGGGTGGGTGAATTTTCAGTCATGGCCTCTCCTAAGAATTCATGCCAACAAACGGCGCCGGAGCTCAGTCCATGCGGCAGCGAAGCCTGGGTGCAGCGGACGTTGAGCTACGTCGTCGGGCATGACCCATTCCAAGGCAAGGCTCTCAGGGTCACTAATGACGGCCTCGAACGGATCCGTCGCGTTGACTGCCACGGTGGTGTAGCGCCAGTAGCCAACGTCGTAGACCGAGGTGAAGAGCAGTTCCACATTCTCCCGTGGCACCCCTGCCTCTTCCCAGGATTCGCGCAGTGCACCATCTACGGCACTTTCACCTTCGTGAAGCGCTCCCCCGGGAAGGCCCCACGTGCCGCCGTGGTGAGACCAGATTGCTCGGTGTTGCAGCAAGACTCCACGTTCGGCGTCGAACACTAAAAGACCCGCGGAGCCAAACGTGCCCCAGAATTTCCCAGCCTCGCCCTCAACCCAGGCGTCGCCGGAATCGCGCGGACCGATGATTTTCCCCGGACGCACAATAGCCGCGGCATCACGAACGAATTCGGCTGCCGCGGCACTTTGATGCGCGTGGGTATTTTCCTGTTCCATAGACTTCACGGTATCAATTCCACACCATTGTTACTTGTGCGACTACGTTCGTTTCGTCTTTTGGTTGATTCTCTTTACTGCTCTAGGTTTTCAAGGAATCTGTTGCCCGGCTTCGGAGCCTGCTCGGGATAGACAGCCCGGTGAGCGGCAAGGTCACGGATGTTTTTCTGCACCGCCACGACCGCGAACAGACTCATTGCGAATCCGATGCCATAGAAGCCCTTCTCCGATAACAGCAGGTTGGCGTTCCAGAGGCCAATGGCAAGCAATAGGAGCGAGGCCAGCAGCGCAAACCAAGAGATACCCATGTAAATGGACGTCACGGGAATTTCTTCAGCCCTATCCCGGACGGCTTTCTGCAGGGATACCGCGGCGAAGAGCCCAAACAGAAAAACGGTGAGATAGAAGCCCTTCTCATTAAGCTCCATCTTGGCGTTCCAGAGGCCTACGAAGTAGACCCCCATTCCCAGCCCCAACGCGATCCACGATGCGCCAATGAACGCTCCTGTGGGTTTTCCCAGCTGATTTGATTCGCTCATGTCCCGCGTGCTCCTATGTCGATGACTAGCTGATGCTGTCAGTGTTGATACATCATCATAAGTTGAGTATCGCGCTTTCACACTAATTAGTCCATCATATGGCTAAACCGCTGAGATTCCCTCTATGGCGGGGCCGCAGCACATAGATCACCGTGCTCGTAACGCGATCTGCCACGGCCGGGAACCCTCCCACTAGAGTGACGCCACGGCCTTCAGAATGATGACAACTGCAGTGAGAGTTCAACTGATTGGCCCGCACGGATGCTGACACCAAATTCAACCCCATTGTCGACTCACCGCGGGCAATCGAGTAGGAGGGGCGGGTTTCCCGCCCCTCCTCTCACACCACCGTACGTGCGGGCCTCGCATACGGCGGTTCGCTAGGTCGTTGAAAGCGATCCCATGCATCGCGAAAGAGAATGAGGCCAATATCTACCCAGTATTGGTTGGGTAGTGCCCGTTGAAGCACAGGGGAACCAGCAATACGCCAGTATGCTCTACTGCTCATGCCCCATTGATAGGCCAGATCCGGCCGTATCCCGAGACGTCGCAGATTCACTACCCG